>CAZSTD010000008.1:12820-31352 GCA_964609645.1 uncultured Blautia sp. | reverse complement strand
AGGCGATACTACTTCGGATAAATTCGTTCCCTCCGCGCACTCATGAACGGATATATTTTCTACCCCGGGGTAGCATCGCTCCCTCTTTTTTTAGAGAGATTTTAGAAAAAGACGACGGAGTGTGCCGGGAGTCCGCAAGCATAAGTTTGGGAGAGAGAGGACAAGAGGATGGAGAAACCATATTGGGAAGGAAAGGAATACTCCTATTTCAGCCATAAGAAATGTGAATATTTTCCATGTCATAAAGACGCAGATCCGGATGATTTTAATTGTCTGTTCTGCTATTGTCCATTGTATGCACTGGGAGCTCAGTGTGGCGGGAATTTTAGATATACAGACAGCGGAGTGAAGGATTGTACGAATTGTCAGCTTCCGCATAAGAGAAAGAATTACGGATATGTTACCGGTAAGCATCAGGAGCTGGTAAAGATGATGAAATGTGCTAAGGATAAATGCGCAGATTGATGATTGTATTTGTCATAAGATAAATATTGATATTTTATATCATAAAGAGATTTGGAAGACCTATGAGATATCGAAAAAGAGATATACATAGGCCTTTTTTGTGTCCATTTGTCAGATTAGACCAAATTAAGGGGAACGATTTTCATTGTAATCAATATCCATGTCTGTTAGAATAAATACAGCAAAAGACAAACATCTAAAAAATTCTAAATACATTTCTAAAAACAGTTCTCTTACGAAAGAAAACGTCACACAGACGCAGACCATCGTTTCTGCCTGATCTTTCTATTAAGGCAATTTTTCGACACTTCTTGGATCAACAGCGTGTTTTGTTCTAAAAATAGATTCTGCTGTTGAGGTTTACTTTAAAGCTCCAAACTGATATAATAACACTATCTTGCAATGAAAAATATTTGGAGGTCAGATAAAATATGAAAAGAAAAACGAATAGGATGCGGCGGGTCTTTTCTGCAATGCTTGCAGGGACGCTGGTGTTTTCTTCTGCACCTGTGACAGCACAGGAGCTTTTTGGCTCAGAGGCAGCGGAACAGACAGTGCAGGAGATGCAGGCGGAAGTGTTTACAGATCCCGAGGATGTGCCAGAGGATGATACCCAGCTCGGAGATGGAAGCTCTGGGAACGATGCTGAGATACTGCAGGAATTTCAGGACAACGAGAGCTTTTCGGAATTTCGCTCGGATGGGATACGATACATAAAGGGCCGTCCTCTGACAGCAGAGGAAAAAGAGGAACAGTTAGCCCCGTTTAAGGAACTGACACCGATAGATGCAGGCATCGAGGTGGAGAGTGACCTGGGAAATGGAACGGCTGCGTATGCGGGCAGGGCAGGCGTATATCCATCTTACTATGATGCAAGAGAAGCCGGGCTTGTCACTTCTGTCAAGAACCAGCATCCTTTTGGAACGTGCTGGGCATTTGGAATGGCATCTATTCTGGAGACCTCACTTCTTTCTCAGGGAAAAGGTATCTATGACCTTTCAGAAGAACATTTGTCTTATTTTTTCTCCCACAGGCAAGATGATCCGCTGGGAAATACTGCGCTGGATCAAAATTATGTTACTGGAGATTACCATAAGATTGGCGGAAATAATAACCTTGCGTCTATTTTTCTTACGACCAGGTCGGGAATGACCACAGAATCGGATGTCCCGTTTCCTACAGATGCATCGCATACGCAGGATCTGACAGTGCCGATTTCCGATAGCAAAGCATACAATGCAGCAGTTTATCTTAGAAATGCTTCTTTTTCCCAGTATTCTGTGGAGCGGATGAAGGAACTCCTGCTAAATGACCATGCAGTGTCTGTGATGCTGAACATGGGAACAACTTATTACAATGCATATACAGGTGCGTATTGTTATCCGATCAAGACGGGCATCAATCACATTGTGACGATCGTGGGATGGGATGATACATATTCCAGTGAGAATTTCCTGGCAGCTTCCAACGTAACGACAGATGGAGCCTGGATCGCGAAGAATAGTTGGGGAGATGCTTGGGGAGATGAGGGGTATTTCTATCTTTCCTATGAGGATAAAACGATAGGAAATCTGGTTTCTGCGCAGGCAGAGGTTGCTTCTGAACTGAGATATCCGAACAACTATTTTTATGATGGTTCTTCCTCATTGACATCGGTTGCCATCAAACCGGGACAATCTGTGGCAGCGATCTATCAGGCTACAGCGGGATCTGGCAAGGCAGAGACACTGGGCGAGATCAATCTGGTGTCTATGACAGACCATGCTTACTATGAGATCCAGGTTTATACAAATCTGACAGACCCGGCAGATCCGACAAGCGGAGAAGCGGCATACATAACGCCTGTTGTCTATGAACAGCCGATCGCAGGCGTGCAGACCATAGAGATTCCGGAGGTATCTTTGCTCCAGGGTAAAAGATACTCAGTGGTCGTGACAAACGGAGGGACAGACTCGATCAAGATGGGCGTGGAGTACAGCACAAGTTATAACACGGCTTCGGGCTCTAAATGGTTTGTTTCCGATGCATATATCGGAAAGGATCAGACCTTTTTTAAGGGGGCAGCAGCGGATGCTAAATGGGAAGACTGCATTTCCTATAAATGGTCTTTCCGCATCAAGGCACATACAAGGACACAGAGCAAAGCAGGGAAGCTTGACATGGTAAACTTTCAGGTGAAAGCATCCAACAGCGGATATAACCTTGTGACATGGGACAGTGTTTCTGGAGCAGATAAATATTATGTGTATCGAAGATCCGCGTCAAAAGGAGGATGGAGCAAGATCGCGACCGTTGATGCATCCATCCTGAAATGGAAGGACAGCAAGGTGACCGCCAATGCTTCCTACCGCTACACAGTGAGAGCTTATTATAGTTATGATGGCAAAAATTATCTGAGTGACTATGTGCAGGGGGATGTGATCAAGGCTGCGCCGGCTACACAGAAAGTATCTTCTGTAAAAGCACAGAGCAACGGGATCCGCATCCGATGGAGCGCACAGAAGAATTGTGACGGATATCGGATCTACAGAAAGAAAAAGGGTGGCTCTTACGAACTGATCAAAACAATTTCCAGTGGAACATCGTCAACATATCTGGACAAAACCGCTAAAAAGGGTGTATCATACTACTATGCGGTGAGAGCGTATGTGAAAGAGCCTTACGGAAAGGTCTACAGTCAGTATCAACGTTCCTCTGCAGTAAAACGTAAGTGAAGATGACAGAGATTAAAGGAAAAGACTATGAGAAAAAAGAGGGGAATTTTATTGGCATTGCTGTGCAGCCTTTTACTGGCAGTAAATGTATGGGCTGACGATGGAGTTGGTCAGGATCCGGATTATCCGACGGACTACTATATGATCGTGGAGAGTCCGTCAGGAGGGATCGATATCTATTCGGAGGCGGATCCTCAGAGCAATAAACTGAATGAGACACCGATCACAAATGGGACGGCCGTTCACATCCAGGGTGAAAAAGCAGGCACAGACGGTAAGGACTGGGGATATACGCAGTACCGCGGAATGAATGGTTATGTGGAGATGGATGATCTGAAGCCTGCGACAAAGATGGAAGCGGTCGCATCTGAATATGAAGCGCTTGGCGGTGAGAGTGCGGATTTTGATGTGAAAGTGACAAGTGAAAACGGAAGCGCTGTGCTTTATCAGGGACCTGGTGAGAAGTTTGGTGAGGTTTCCGGTATGGAAGGGATCGCAGATGGAACAAGCATACACATCTCAGAGTACGTACAGGGAGAAGATGGAAGTAACTGGGGCAAAACCACTACAGATGTAGCGGAAGGCTGGATCGATCTGGATCAGGATACTGACTACCAGGGAGCTGCGGCAGTAACTCCAACGCCAACCCCTAAGGCGACGGCTACCCTGACCCCAGAGGTAACTCCTACGGAGAAAGTGACCCCGACCCCAGAGCCAACCCCTACCGAGAAAGTGACTCCAACGCCAGAGCCAACTCCTACCAAGGAAGCGACTCCAACGCCAGAGCCAACTCCTACTGAGGAAGCGACTCCAACGCCGGAGGCAACCCCTACCGAGGAAGTGACTCCTGCAGAAGAAGAGAAGGCATCTGGAGAGAATGTGACATCTGCGAAAACAAACACTCCAGTCCTTTGGATCAGCATTGCGGGTATCATACTTATCATCCTTGTTCTGGTGTATTTTCTTAGAAAAAAGAAATGATCGATAAGCGGTAGCGGACAGGAATGATAACTGATAAGACAACACAGGGAAATGACAGATATCAAATATTAAGATCAGACATTGGATCTGAGATATGGATGATCAATAAGATAAAGAAAGAACGACTGCACCAGTGAGGATGCAGCCGTTCTTTCTTTTGGAAAAATGTGTGTATAATTGAGACAGCTCGAAGAAGGAATCGAAATGTCTTAATTAGTGAAATATGTGTAAACGAGATATGAGAATCTGAAAAACAGATGTGTCATATCCCTGTCTTCTAGTGTACAATCATTTTGTATATTATTCAAGATAAAACTTTGTAGAAAATGAAAAAAATTTAGCTAATTTGCGGATACCATATTTAACAGGTATCATGGCGATAGAAAAAAATAGAAAATGCACACTTGTGCATTAGAGAGGGAAATATGAGAGTGACAGAGAAATTGATAAAAGAAATGAAAGAGAAGGATGAAAACTTTTCAGACGGTCTGATCTTGCCGGACGGAGATTACCATCGGATCTACAAAGGAGGACATCTGCATGGCATGATGGGATTGCTGCCGTGGACGGAAGATGAGATTTGGAAAATGATTCCAGACGATGATTCGCCGCTGTTCTGGCTGATCGAAAAGACAGGATGCGTTTTGACGGATTACAACAATTCGATCGGAATGAAAATGACACCTGCCCAGAGGCAGGTGTTTGATCTGATGCGAAAATATGACATCCTTACAGATGATTATTATGATCTTACCAGACAAAGAGAGAAGGTAAGAAAAGAACGAATGTCCAAAGAGCTTGAAAATGCTTAATGGGTGATGAGCTGGATACGCGTCTTGTAGGCACGTTTCATCAAAAGTAACGCTGCGAGGAAAGCGACGAGCTCTGCGATCGGGAAAGCAAACCAGATCATAAATTCTGCATTTGCAAATCTGGAAAATACCCATGCGAGCGGAAGCACGATAAGGAACAGTCTCAATACGGATACGATCAGGGAACTGAGTCCACAGCCAAGAGCTTGGAAAACACCCTGAAGTGCAATATTCACTCCTGCGAAAAGGAAACCGCAGGCGATGATACGGCAGGCAAGCACGCACAGTGCGGCTGTCTCGTCGGAAAGACCGAAAGCAGAAACAAGCGGAGCTGCAAAAAGCTCAAGTGCAAAGATCCCTGCGATCATGATCACGGAAACATATAAGATCCCAAATTTGATACCCTGCTGAACACGTTTTTTGTTGCCCATTCCGTAGTTAAAAGAGATCAGCGGAGTGATGGCATCGCGGATACCGAATCCTGCGAAGAACAAAAACTGCTGAATCTTATAGAAGATACCGTAGGCAGTTACTGCGGAGGCAGAGACTGCACCGAAGATAATGTTGACACCGTAGGTCATAAAGGACATCAGCGCCTGCATGATGATCGCCGGAAGTCCGATGGAATAGATCTTGCGGATGATGGATCTGCTTGGTTTTAAGTATTTCCATCCGCTTGGCACTTCTTTATTTTTGAAATAGTGGAAGTACATCGCTACGAACATGGAGACGAACTGTCCGATGACAGTGGCCCATGCAGCGCCTGCGATCCCCATACTTGGAAGTCCGAACCAGCCAAAGATCATGATCGGGTCAAGGATGATGTTTGTGGCTGCTCCGAGTACCTGAGCGATGGTGGAGTAAACGGTTTTTCCGGTGGACTGCAGAAGCTTTTCATAGATACCGAACATGATATTTCCAAGGGACAGCAGTACATTGATCCGAAGATATGTGACACCCATGGAAAGGATCAGAGGATCTGAAGTCTGCGTTCTCAGATACAGATCGATCCCGAAAAGTCCAAAGATAAAAAAGCATGCGTAGATGATAAGTCCAAGGAAAACACCATTTCCGGCAGTCATAGCTACGTTTTCGCGGTCTTTTTGACCTAAAAATTTCGATAAAAGAGCATTGACACCGACACCGGTTCCAATCCCAAAGGCTACGATGAGCATCTGAACAGGGAAGGCGAGGGTGAGGGCATTGACTGCGTATTCGCCCATATGTGCGACGGTATCCGTGTCAGGGATCCTTGCGACGAACATACTGTCTACGATATTGTAGCAGGCCTGCAGGATCATGGACAGGACAACAGGGATTCCCATGGAAAGAAGCACTTTCCCTACGGGCTGTGTTCCCATCTTGTTTTCTTTTGGTGCTGCGTTTGAATTCAAATTTCCTCCTTTTGGGCGTATTTGCCCGGGAGCTTTTGCGGAAAGCTTCCCACAACCATACTAAAATTGAATGATCGGCAGAACAAAAAAGGCGTAAACCCAATATCTGGATTTACGCCTTTCGCTACTCGACCGTCCTATTTTAACCCAAAAACAGCAGATTGTCAAAAGATTTTTTAGCGCTCCATCATGCTGATCGATTCGATACCAACGCTTCCGCCGCGTACCACTTCGATGCGCTTGAATTCTTCTTTGAACAATTTTACTACCGCATCGTTCTTTGTGGCAGTCTGGACAAATTCCAAAAGCAGGCTGTCCTTGCCATAGTCGATGACCTTAGCTTTGAAGGTCTCTGCGATCTGAAACACTTCAGTTTTATCTTCCGGTGTACAGTTAAATACTTTGATATAAAGGATCTCTTTCATGCGGACAAAGATATCTGTGAAGTCGATCACCTTGATAACTTCGACCATACGGTTTAACTGCTTTTTGATCTGCTCAAAAGTCTCATCATCGCTGACTGTGGCGATGGTCATTCTAGAAACTGTAGGGTCTTCGGTAGTTCCAACGGTAAGGCTGTCCAAGTTGTAGCATTTACCGGAGAAAAGTCCGGAGATCTTTGAGAGAACACCGACTTCGTTCTCAACATAAAGAGAGATCCATCTTTTTTTCATTCCTTTATCCATAACAAATAACCTCCTGACTAGCAATCCATGATCATATCTTCTAAAGTTCCGCCCGGTTTGATCATCGGGTAGACCATTTCTTCCGGATCAATGATAAATTCAATGACTGTAGGTGCTTTGGTGTTTTTCTTTGCTTCCTCAAATGCAGCAGCGATCTCCTCTTTCTTGGTAACGCGGATACCTTTGGCTCTGTAGCTCTCTGCGAGTCTGATGAAATCTGGAGTGTACTGCGGATATTCCATACCGTCTGTGCGGCGGGAGAGTGCGCCGGCGCGCAGGTTTGTCATCGCGTAGCGTTTTCCGTAGAAAAGCTTCTGCCACTGGCGTACCATTCCTAAGTATTCGTTGTTAAAGATACACAGGATGACTGGAAGCTCCTCGAGAACAGCTGTGGCAAGTTCCTGGATGTTCATCTGTACGCCGCCGTCGCCGGAGATGACGATGACCGGTCTGTCTGGATTACCGATCTTAGCGCCGATCCCACCCGGAAGTCCGTATCCCATGGTTCCTAAACCGCCGGACATGATCATCTGTTTTCCATCTGTGATCTCGGCATACTGGGAAACGAGCATCTGGTGTTGTCCAACGTCTGTGACGATGATGCTGTTTTCAAACTGTTCGTTGATCTCTTTTAAGATATCCATAGGGCTTAACACATCGTTTGGACGCATGATAAGCGGGTGTTCCTTTTTCCAGGAATGGATCTGTTCTAGCCATTTAGAGGTCTGACATTCCTGTACATACTCGTTCATCTTGTCGATGGCTTCCTTGGCATCTGCCACGATCGGAATATCTACCTTGATATTTCGAGAGATGGAAGCAGTGTCGATGTCGATGTGAACGATCTGTGCGTTTGGTGCAAATGCGTGGAGTTTTCCTGTGATACGGTCATTGAATCTGGTACCGATGGAGAAAAGCAGGTCACATTCGCTGACTGCCATGTTCGCTGCATAAGCTCCGTGCATACCCAGGTTTCCGATGTAGAGCGGATGATTGGTAGGGATAGAGCCTTTGCCCATGACAGTGGTCACAACCGGCACGTTCGTCTTTTCGACTACCTGACGGAATTCTTCGTGTGCGCGGGAGATCACGACACCGCCGCCTGCAAGAAACAATGGTTTTTTGGCCTTGTTGAGGAGCTTCAGCGCGCGCTTGAGCTGACCGATATGTACGTCTGTGTTTGGCTTATATCCACGGATGTTTACAGTATCTGGGTATTCTGGGCTTCCAAGCTCACACATAACGTCTTTTGGAAGATCGATGAGAACTGGTCCCGGGCGGCCTGTGCGGGCAATATAGAAGGCTTCTTTGATGATTCGTCCGAGGTCTTCACGTTTGCGGACAGTTACACCGTATTTGGTGATGCTGCGGGTGATGCCTACGATGTCTACTTCCTGGAATGCGTCGTTTCCGATCAGTGGGCGGGCTACCTGTCCTGTGAAACATACGAGAGGTACGCTGTCATAGTTGGCGGTTGCAAGGCCGGTTACGAGATTGGTAGCACCAGGTCCGCTGGTTACGAGACATACGCCGACTTTGCCGGTGGTTCTGGCGTATGCGTCCGCTTCATGAACGAGTGCCTGTTCGTGGCGTGGAAGGATGATCTTTACATCGTTCTGTTTGTAAAGTTCGTCGCTGATGTCGATGGTGCAGGCTCCAGGATAGCCGAAAAGGTATTCTACACCTTCTTCTCGTAAGGCTTTGACTAAGAGTTTGTTGCCGGATATTTGTTTCATATGTTAGACCTCCTTTAATTTTCGTTGCTTTGCGATAACACATCTGTATCCCTGCGGTCGTTTGCTGATATAAAAAACGTCCTGAGCCAGATTGCTCAGGACGAAAAGATTCCGCGGTACCACCTGTGTTCAGAGAGAAGATCACTCCCTGCACTTCGTCAGTACAATCGTAAAATTTTAGAAAAAATCTTATCCGAAGATTATACTGAGTTCCTGTAACGTGGAACAGACGTTAAAACTTAATAGACTGCCTGAATGGTCAGCCGTTGGGTTCACTGCTCAAGGGCTACTTCTACAACACGTTCACGAAAACTTCCACCAGCCGTTTCCTCTCTGTGCATTACGAAGCTGTATACTCCTCCCCGTCATCGCATTTAAAATTATTGGTTTGGTAAATATTATACAGTTGAGAAGGGGAGCTTGTCAACGAAATTTTTCAGTGAATGAAAGAAATTACAGATTGTTTTTTGATAAATAGGAGGGAGTTGAGAAGAAGTGTGTGGACAATGCGAAAAAAGTAGTGTAAACTAATCCGAGCGGATCTAAGGGTGAAGATTGTGATAAAATGGAAGTGTGACTGGATACGCGACAACAAAGAAATGCGAAATAAAATAGTGCTAAAACAGCAACATATAAAACAAAAAAAGGATAGGAGAGATTATGGCAAAGAAGAAGATCTATGCAGTGAGAAAAGGACATAAGACAGGATTGTTTGATACCTGGGCAGAGTGTCAGAAAGCGGTGAGCGGTTATTCTGGGGCGGAATTTCGTGGCTTTACAGAGAAGGAAGAAGCACTTGCTTTTCTGGGGATGGAAACAGTGGGCAGTGTCTCCTCAGATAAAGCGAAAGAGGCAGCAGGAGAGGTCGCAGTACCGGAAAATATGGTGATCGCCTATGTGGATGGAAGCTTTGAGAAAAGTATTGAGCGATATGCATTTGGATGTGTGATCCTGACTCCGGATGGCGGGGAGATCCGTGAATCCGGAAGTGGAAGTGATCCGGCCTGCGCTGCGATCCGAAATGTGGCGGGAGAGATGCTTGGCGCTTTGCACGCGGTCAAATGGGCGCAGGAAAATGGTTATCCGGCGATCGAGATCCGCTATGATTACGAGGGCGTAGAAAAATGGGTGACCGGTGTCTGGCGAGCAAAGACTCCGCTGACCAGCAAGTACGCGAAAATGATGCAGGAGGCGGGAAGCCAGATCCGTATTTCCTTTTGCAAAGTCGCGGCGCATACAGGAAACCATTACAATGAACTGGCGGACCAGCTTGCGAAGGGCGCACTGTGCGACAGGGAATGTGAAGTGAGGCTGTGAAAGAACGACTGGGAAGTTTGATAAGAAAAAAACGAAAATGGTAAAAATAGTGTAGAAATTAATCCCAAAAACAAAAGATAAAGTAAGAATTTGGTGAGGATATGTGATATACTGCGGATAGCTAAAAACAAAGGAGAAGAGGGGGAAATAACATGAAAACAAGTTATAACAAAACGATAGTGGCGTGTTTTGTGGGATATATCGTGCAGGCGATCGTCAACAATTTCGTACCGCTGTTGTTTTTGACCTTTCAGGGAACTTATGGGATATCTCTGCAGAAGATCACACTGTTGGTTACATTCAATTTCGGAGTTCAGCTTCTGGTGGACCTGGCAGCGATCGGATTTGTGGATAAGATCGGATACCGTGCCTCTATGATCATTGCACATGCGATGGCAGCGGCTGGACTGATCTTGCTGACTATTTTGCCGGAATGCCTGGGAGATCCTTTTGTGGGACTTCTGATCGCAGTTATGGTCTATGCGATCGGCGGCGGACTGCTGGAAGTTCTGGTAAGCCCGGTAGTGGAGGCATGTCCGACGGATAATAAAGAAAAAACGATGAGTCTGCTGCATTCCTTTTATTGTTGGGGACATGTAGGAGTCGTACTTCTTTCCACTTTGTATTTTAAGATCTTTGGGATCGCAAACTGGAAATATATGGCGCTTGTGTGGGCGGTCGTTCCATTTTTGAATGGATTGCTCTTTTCCAGAGTTCCGATCGCACCACTGCTGGATGAGGGCGAAGAAGGTTTGTCCATGGCAGAGCTTTTTAAGAAAAAGATATTCTGGGTATTGATGCTGATGATGCTGTGTGCAGGTGCAAGTGAGCAGGCTGTGAGCCAGTGGTCCTCCACACTTGCGGAGAAGAACTTTGGGATCGATAAGACGATCGGAGACCTGGTAGGGCCGATGTCCTTTGCGATCTTGATGGGAGCTTCGAGAGCCTTCTATGGAAAGTTTGGAGATAAGATCGATCTGGAGCGCTTTATGACATGCAGCGCACTGCTGTGTATGGCTTCTTATCTGATGATCGCGTTTATTCCGATCCCAGCGCTGGGGATCTTGGGATGTGCGGTATGCGGACTGTCCGTAGGTATCATGTGGCCTGGAACGTTCAGTATGGCATCTGCATCTGTCAAAAGAGGCGGAACTGCATTGTTCGCGCTGCTTGCGCTGGCAGGGGATGTGGGATGCTCCTCAGGACCGACTTATGTGGGGATGATCTCCGGTGCATTGAATGACAACCTGAAAATGGGAGTCTTTGCAGCTTTGGTATTTCCGATCTTGATGATCGTAGGGATCAAGATGATCACAGGGCTTCGGGAAAAAGCCTGAATAAGAGAAAAAATAAACCGGCCTTTGAAGGTTAGATATCAAAAAATCTAATCTTCAAAAAGGTCGGTTTTTTGTGCTTCAATATAGCTGTGAGCCGGAAGTACCGGTCAGATTGAGTTAAGAGAGAGTCATGTCTCCGTCTTTTACCCAGCCAAGTTTGCGCACGACCATGTTGATGAGCGGGCATAAGATCGCAGGAAGGATGAAGGAGATGAGCAAAAGTCCTGCCCAGTCCATACCTGTGACTGCGGTCTTGGTTCCTGCAGCGATGTCGTTCATCCATCCGGTATAGACACCGATCTGGCCGACAAATCCGCAGGTTCCCATACCTGAGGATACTGCAGTGCCGTTCATCTGTAACTTAAATACACAGGTGGCAAGAGGTCCTGTGATCGCGGAGGTCAGGATCGGTGCGATCCAGATGCGCGGATTTTTTACAATGTTTCCCATCTGAAGCATGGAAGTTCCGATTCCCTGTGAAACCAGACCGCCCCACTTATTTTCTCGGAAGGACATAACTGCAAATCCTACCATCTGGGCACAGCATCCAGCAACTGCAGCACCGCCTGCAAGCCCGGTCAGTCCCAGTGCCGCACAGATCGCAGCGGAGGAGATTGGCAGAGTCAGGGCGATCCCTACAAATACGGAAACTAAGATTCCCATTAAAAATGGCTGCAGATTGGTTGCCCACATGATCAGACTGCCGACTTTCATGGCAGCACTTCCGAGTGCAGGTGCCCACCATGCGGAGAGTGCAACGCCCACGCCGATCGTGACGAGAGGGGTGACCAGAATGTCGATCTTGGTCTCTTTGGAAACTGCCTTGCCGATCTCAGATGCGACGATGGCAACGAACAGTACTGCAAGTGGGCCGCCCGCGCCGCCAAGCGCGTTGGAAGCGAATCCGACGGTGATCAGTGAGAACAATACCAATGGCGGGCAGTGCAGAGCATAACCGATCGCAACTGCCATGGCAGGACCGCTCATAGCGGAGGCCAGAGAGCCGACCGTATATTGTGTATCGTTGACTGTGGCTACAGCCATGGTAAGGAACGGGATGTGAAACTGCGTTCCCAGTGTGTTGATGATGGTACCGATGAGGAGGGAGCAGAAAAGTCCCTGCGCCATGGCACCGAGAGCATCGATCCCGTAGCGCTTCACGGAAATTTCGATGTCCTTGCGTTTGAGAAAGTTTTTAAACTTTTCCATAACTTGTGTCTCCTTTTTCGTTCTCCTTTTTGCCATGGGAGGTTGTGATCCCTATGGCATATTTATTACATTATAACTGCATTGGGTGAAAATGAACAGTCCTTTTGCAGAGAAAGCCAGGAATTTGTGTAAAATTGTTGGTGCTTGCGGGGACTTTGTCTCTTGTAAAGTATTTTGAAGTCTGCTATAATGGTCTGGTTTTGGAGGAAAAAAAGATGAAAGAGTGGATAAAAAAGATAAACTGGAAATATGTGATCGTTATGTGTCTGGGCAATGTTATCCTTTCACTTGGAGTTGCGATCTTTAAGCTCTCTGGGCTTGGAAACGACCCATTCAGCGGTATGATCATGGCATTGTCAGATATGACAGGAATGAAGTATGCAAGACTTTTGATCATCATCAATCTCCTGATCTTTATCGTGGAGGTTTCCTTTGGACGAAAGCTGATCGGATTGGGTACATTCGTAAATATGTTCCTTGTGGGCTATATCATGACATTCTTCTATGATATGCTGGTTGCCTGGATGGGAGAACCACAGCAGATGCTTCAGAGGATCTTACTGGTATGCGTAGGTGTCATCATCACAAGCTTGGGAGTTTCTATGTACCAGCTTCCAGATCAGGGTGTTGCACCTTATGACAGTGTTTCTCTGATCATGACGGAGAGATTGCCGAAGATCCCGTACTTCTGGAACCGAGTTTCAAATGACGCTCTGTGCGCATTGATCTGCTGGCTGACAGGAGGTATCGTGGGACTGGGAACACTGGTCAGTGCTTTTGGACTGGGACCGGTCATTCATTTCTTTAATAAAAACTTTACACAAAAACTTCTCGATAAGATTAGCTGACACGACTAAAAATAGGGAGGGTATGACTTGTTTTGAGCATACCCTCCCTGTTTTTGGATGACTGGAGAAAACTCCTGACGATCTGATCGCCGATATAGTTTGTGGAGCGGATCATCCGCACATCTGGCAGGCTTCGCAGGCGGACGGGGTTGTGGCGCATCCGCCCATTGCAGTTTCACGAAGCTCTGCGGGAAGTTTTTTGCCGACTGTGAACATGGTCTGGATCATTTCATCCAGAGGGATGAGTTGTGGGATCTTGGCAAGTGCCATCTCTGCTGCGATCAGAGCGTTTGCGACACCAGCAGCGTTGCGGTTCTGGCAAGGATACTCTACCAGTCCGCCGACAGGATCACAGACCAGCCCGAGCATGTTCATAAGAACTGTGGAGGCTGCGTAAGTGCACTCAAGGGGAGACCCGCCCATCAGTTCGACAGCAGCGGAAGCTGCCATGGCAGAGGCAACGCCGACTTCTGCCTGGCATCCGCCTACAGCTCCGGCGACGGTTGCATTTCGCATGGCGAGGTATCCGATCGCACCTGCATTAAAGAGTGCCTGGATGATCTGATCGTCTAAGAAGTCATAGTGTTTTTGCATAGCCAAAAGAAGTCCTGGGACGATCCCAGCAGAACCAGCGGTAGGCGTAGCGACGATCAGTCCCATGGAGGCGTTGGTCTCCAAGGTTGCCATAGCGTAGGTGACTGCGCTTTGCAGGAGACTTCCGCAAAGACCGCCGCCTTGTGCCGCATGGAGTGAGAGCTTTTGGGCTTCTCCGCCGATCAGACCGCCCATAGAGCGGACTGGATTTTGGATCGGAGAGAAAGCGGCATCCTTCATGATATCCAGCACATGTGCCATACGTTCTTTTACACTTTCTGCACTCGTCTCACCGAGTGTGATCTCACGCAGCCGCATGATCTCTGAGATAGGGAGATCTTGCTGCTGACAAAGTTCTAACAGTTCATTTGCATTTTTAAAATCCATAGTAAAAATCTCCCTTCTTTACATTTGTACGATCATAACTTCGTGGATATTTGGGTTCTCCTGGATGGCAGGAGCGATGTTTTCGGGAAGTCTGCCGTCAGATTCCACGATAGAGTAGGCGATGTCTCCTTTACCCTCGCGGAACAAGCGCATGAAAGCGATGTTGATATTGCGGTCGCTCAGACATTTGGTGATATATGCGACGACACCCGGCGTATCCTGGTGGATCACGATGACAGCACTGTATTCTCCGGAGAAGTCAACCTGAACGTGGTTGATCTCGACAATACGGACTTTGCCGCCGCCCAAAGATTCTCCGCGTACAGTCATCTGATGACCGTCTTCGTTTTCCATATAGATATCCACGGTGTTAGGGTGGATGTCCGTTTCCTGCTCATTTGGGGTAAAAGAAAACGCGAGTCCCTTTTCCCTCGCGATCTCGAAGGAATTGCGGATGCGCATATCATCGGTAGAAAATCCCATGATACCGCCGAGCAGTGCGCGGTCTGTGCCGTGTCCGCGGTAGGTTTTGGCGAAAGAGCCGTAAAGCGTGAAATCTACCTTCTTCAAAGGCCCTTCGATCATCTTTTGGGCGAGATAGGAAATACGCGCTGCACCTGCGGTGTGGGAGCTGGAAGGACCGATCATGTTTGGCCCCATAACATCGAATACACTGATAAATGACATAAATAGTTCTCCTGTGTTTGTTGTATGATCAATTTTGTGAGAGATACACAAATTATGATGTGCGATTTCGTGCAGTATTATATCATTGAAATAGAAGGGAAGTAAAGAATAAAGAAAAGATAGAAAGTATTTTCGCGCAAAAAAACAGGAAGCTGGAGATCAAACAGCTTCCTGTCGCGGAGAGTGCCCAAAAAACACCTTACAATGTTCCGTTGTATAATTCTGTGAGCTGCTCATCCGTCAGCTCTACGTGGTAGAATAACTGGAAGAATTCACGAACAGCATCATCTACATCAAAATTGAGGTATTCCGGATAGATCAGACCGGAAAGCCAACGGATTCCTACGATACGGTTTGGTCCAGGCGGACGATCCACCCAACTGAACGGAGCGTTCGGAGTACCGTATACTTTTCCATCCTGAACGGCTTTGAGAGAAGCAAAGTCAGGATCATTTAAGATCGCATCTGCTGCAGAGCCACCGCTGAGGTTGGATTTCGGTTCACCGTTCACGATGATCACATCCGGATCCCACGCGAGGAGCTGTTCGAGAGAAATGCTTACACGTGAGCCGTCGCCCAGCTCAAGATCTGCTACATTGATCGCGTTTACCATGTCGATGATCGCTCCGTGAGAGGAACCAGCAGGTGCAGTTTCCAGAGAATCTTCGCCATTTCCGTAGTACATACGGACTTTTTCTTCTTCTGGGATATCGAGGTTTGCAATATCTTCAAATGTATTTTCAGCATAAACAGCAAGCTGTTCTGCCTGATCTTCCACTCCAAAGAGTTCGCCCATAAAACGGTAAGCTGCAGGTGCGGATTCCAGATCGCTGTCCACGACAACAACCGGGATGCCAAGGCTTTCTGCAAGACTGTCTGCTTCATCTACAGCGCCGTCGTTGATGGAGGAAGCACTGAATGCGATAGTTGGAGAAGCAGCGATCACAGCCTCATAGTTGACCGCATCTCCCATTCCGAAGTTTGGAAGATCGTGGTATTGTTCTAAAATGATACTTTTTTCAATGTCGTTCAGCTCGTAATTCCATCCAAGGAGCTTGTCTGGGACGAGTGTATACAAATAGATCGCGGAAACTGGATTGGCAGAAAATACGGTATCGATCTGTGTTGGGATCGTCATTGTTCTGCCAGCCATATCTGTGATCTCGCGGGTTTCGGCGTTCTGATCTTCAGAAGTGGTCTCTGTATTCTCAGTATCAGCCGCAAATACAGTTTTCTGTACCGGTGCACAGAAAGTTCCTGCCACTAAAAACGCGGAGAGCGCAAACGACAAAAAGCGCGTTGCGGTTTTCTTTTTCACGTATGACACCTCTTTCTTTTTCTTTTTTGATAAATCTTAAAAATGCATGAAAATTCCGGAATTCACATTTGGGATGCTATGTAATATTCACAAATAATGTTGTGAAAAAACATAGATTTTGAAATAAATTTACCAAAATCTAGTAAGAGAATAGCATGTTCTTTGAAATATGTCAATAACAAAATGAATAAAAATAAACAAAACATAATAAAACAGAACTTAAAAATGAGAGCATGGCGCAATATTTTTCGAAAAACAAAGAATTAAATGAATGAAAATAAATAAAAATGAAATAAAATTAAATAAAATGATGGAAAGTAATAGAAAAATCATATATAATCAGAAATAGAGTCGAAGGACTAAAAAAATAGAACCCTAAGAGGTTTGATAGGACAGGAGAAACAAATCATATGAAGATCACACATCTATACAAAGAAGAAGTGGCGCATACTGATCGGCAGTATCGCATTGTGCTGCTTGGACTATTCCTTGCATTGGTCTGTACAGGGCTGATATCGTTTGCGATCGGCTATTATCCGCTTTCTCCGCTGGAAGTATTTCAGGCATTTCTGACACATTTCGGATATAAAGGAACGGTGTCGCCGCAGGCGATGACGATCTTTTGGAGCATCCGTTTGCCGAGGATACTTTCCGCGATCTTTATCGGGGCATCCCTTTCTGTGGCAGGCTCTGCTTATCAGGGAATGTTCCACAATCCATTGGTCTCACCGGATATTCTGGGTGTATCCTCCGGTGCGAGTCTGGGAGCAGCTTTTGCGATCTTAAATGGAGCGACAAACTGGGAGATCCAGGTTTCCGCTTTTATAGGAGGCGTGACAGCGGTAGCTCTTTCTTATCTGATCAGCAGAAAATCTGCACATTCACAAACCTTGAGCCTGGTCTTGACTGGCTCGATGATCATGTCCCTGTGCAATGCGGGAGTGACGATGATCAAATATGTTTCCGATCCGAATGATGTGCTGCAGCAGATCACATTCTGGCTGATGGGAAGCCTCACAAAAACAGATATGGAGTCTTTTCGATGGAGCTTTTTGCCTATGCTGGTCGGACTTATCGTCATTATGATCCTGCGCTGGCAGATCAACCTGCTGACTTTAGATGAGGAGGAAGCCAGAAGCATGGGTATCAACATTCGCTTTTATAGGCTGATCTTTATCGCGGCATCTACGATGCTGAGTGCGGCAGCGGTGTGCCTTGGAGGTTTGATCGGCTGGGTTGGCCTGATGATCCCGCATATGGCACGTGCGCTTGTGGGAGCAGATTACAAACGCCTGATCCCTGCAAGTGCGATGCTCGGAGCAGTGTATCTGCTTATCATGGACGACATTGCGCGCTCTATCTTATCGATGGAGATCCCGCTAGGAGTGGTGACAAGTATCATGGGTGCTCCATTTTTTGTATATCTGATCATTAAGCGAAAGGAACGGTAAAAAATGCTGCTGGAAATCAAAGATCTGCATGGCGGATATGGGAAAAAAGAGATCGTAAAAGGAGTGGACTGCCATGCGGACGCAGGAGATATCTTATGTCTGGTAGGGCCGAATGGATGCGGAAAAACAACGCTGTTTCGGCTGATATTGGGAAGTCTTGCTCCTTTTTCTGGAAATATCTGTGTAGAAGGAAAGAACACAAACGGGCTTTCGCCGAAGGAGCTGGCAAGTCTGGTGGCGTATATCCCACAGTATCATACGCCGGTTTTTTCATATACAGTGCTGGAAGTCGTACTCATGGGTCGTGCTTCCCACTTTTCGGCGTATGAGACACCGAAAGAAAAGGATAAGGAGGCAGCGTTTGCGGCGCTGGAGAAATTAAACATTGAACATCTGGCAAATCAGAAATATACCTCTCTCAGCGGAGGACAGCGGCAGATGGTGCTGATCGCGAGAGCGATCTGTCAGTCTGCGAAGATTTTTGTGATGGACGAACCTGCTGCGAATCTGGATTATGCCAATCATCAGCTTTTGATGGATGTGGTGGTGGATCTGGCAAAGAGTGGATACTGTGTGGTGATGTCCACGCATAGCCC
>CAZSTD010000008.1:0-12720 GCA_964609645.1 uncultured Blautia sp. | reverse complement strand
TGGGGCGACAGCAAATGATCTGCAGTATTTTATGCAAATGCAGGAAGAAAATCCATCGGATGCGCCGAAACATTCTGCCCAGATGTGGGATCGCCGTGCAGATGCGTGGGAAAAGGCGCGCATGGAAGGTAAGAAGGAAAGCGATTCGGACAGGATCGAAAACACGGTGGAGTTTTTGCGAGGACAGGGACTGCTCACGGCAGATCAGAGCGTAGCGGATATCGGGTGCGGTCCGGGAAGATTTGCGACGGCATTTGCCAGAAGTGCGGGGAAGGTTACGGGATTTGATTTTTCAGAAAATATGGTGCGCTATGGGATGGAGTATGCCAAACGTCAGGGCAGAGATAATGTGGAGCTTAAGGTCTGCGATTTTCAGACGCTGGATATCGAGAAGGAGGGATACCGGGAGGCATTTGATCTGGTATTTAGTTCGATGACACCTGCGATCCACGGAATGGCAGGACTGAAAAAGTCCATGGATATGAGTAGAGCGTACTGCTGTAATATCACACAGATCTCGACGAATGATCAGCTTCTTATCAGGATCACGAAAGATCTCTATGGCAAAAATCCGCCGGAGTTTAAGATGGGCAGATGGTTTTACTCGATGTTCAATGTCCTGTTTTTGATGGGATATTATCCAGAGGTAAGCTACTATCACAGACATCAGGAGCACCTGGTCTTTCCGGATGAAAGCTATACCGAAATGCTGATGCGCCAGCTGATGCCTTCTGAGGAGTGGAACAAGGAGAATGAGCAGCGCATCTGGAAGTGGCTCCAGGATCATATGAACAGCGATGGCGCTGTGGAGGAACAGAAGGATACCTGCTATGGAAGGATCCTCTGGGATGTGAGAAAAAGAGATGAACGTCCGGACTATAAGATAGAAAGATAAAAATACAGGAGGAAGCAAAAATGGGAAATTTACCGACAAGAGAAGTGGTTGTAAAAACATTATTTGAGAAATGGGATGCGGTGAGCAAAACTCAGATCGTGCAGACACAGGACGCGCTAGGTAGGGTACTTGTGCAGGACTATCATTCACTGGTCTCTGTTCCAGTGGTGCGCGCTTCTGCGATGGACGGAGTGGCTGTGAAGGGCGAGAGATTCGTAGAAGGAATGCCGGATACTTCAAGCTGGAAGCTGGGTGAAGATTTTTGCAGGGCAGATACGGGCGATGACTTTGACGATAAATTTGATACGGTGATCGCGATCGAGCAGGTTCATATTTCGGAGAAAGGCGTGCTGTCCATCCTGCCGGAAGCAAAGGTGGTCCAGGGCATGAATGTTCGTCCTTGTGGAAGTATGCTCAGGAAAGGCAGTCTTCTGGCAAAGAAAGACCGCCAGCTTCGTTCCTTTGATCTAGCGTCTCTGGCAGCAGGCGGAGTTACCGAAGTGGAAGTCTACAGTAAGCCGAAAGTAGCATTTTTGCCGACGGGAAGTGAGCTGGTGGCATTGGGCACACCTCTTGAAAGAGGGAAAAACATTGACAGCAACAGTATCCTTGTCAAAAATATGCTGATCGAGATGGGCGCAGAGCCGATCTGTTTTCCGATCATAAAAGATAAAAAGGCGCAGCTTGAGGAAGGGCTTGACCGGGCACTGGAAATGGCAGATATCGTGATCTTGAACGGCGGTTCTTCCAAAGGAGAAGAAGACTTCAACGCAAGACTTCTGGAAGAACGGGGAGCAGCGTTGTTCCACTGGGTTGCTGCTGCGCCTGGCAAACCGATCTGTGTGGCCGTGATCGATAATAAGCCGGTGATCAATATCCCGGGACCGCCGCAGGCTGTGTTGTATGGAATGGACTGGTGTATTCGGGCGATCGTCAATCGTTTACTCCACAAGCCGATGCCGCAGAGACAGACGATCGAGGGTGTGCTGACAGAGGAGATCAAAGCACCCGCAAATATGGAGATCCTTTGTATGATGGATGTAAATAAGACGGAGGATGGCTATGAAGTGAAGCAGAAGGCATGGAGAGGAGGAACGACCGCAGATGCACTGGGCGCAGGTGCGTTTTATATCACGGAACTTGGAAAAAGCAGCAGGGAAAAAGGTGAAAAACTGCAGGTAACCCTTCTTCGCGGGTTGGAGGACTTTTAAATGGCGCAGCATCTTTTTTTGACAGGGGAAAAGGGTGTAGGGAAATCTACGCTGTTAAGGAAGATCCTGCAAAAAATGCCGGAACCTGTCGGTGGATTTTTCACTGTGCGCAGGATCGGAGTGTTTCCAGAGACACCGGATCTTGCGACTGTGCATCTGCTGCGGGCGGGAACATCGGATATCCCATCAAAAGAAAATCTGCTGTTTGTCTGCGGACAAAAGGACGAGCAGGTGAACGAACGGTTTGAACGCCTGGGATGTGCCTCCTTGAAAGTGCAGAAAGAAACAAAGTTGCTCGTGATGGATGAGCTGGGCCCGCATGAGGAGGCTGCAAAAGAGTTTTGCCAGATGGTACTTGATGTGCTGGACGGGGAGATTCCGATCTTTGGTGTTTTGCAGAAAGCAGATTCAGAATTTCTCAAAAAGATCGCAGAACATGAACAGGTTCAGGTGATCACGGTCACACGGGAGAATCGAGACCATATTTTGTCATCGCAGGCAAGTTGGGACAAACTTTGGATATGTTAGTAGAAATAGAGAGAATAGTAGTTTAAAAACCGAGAAAATTGTAAAAAATGTTCATATATTCTGGACTTTTTCGAATTAGTGTGCCATACTATAGGAAACATATTCAGGTGCGAGAGCGAGAAGCATCTGAGAATGAAATGACACACAAAGGAGAGAAAAGAGATGAGAAAAAGATTACTCATGGTGCTGTTGGCAGGTGCGTTGGCTATTAGCACAACTGCGACAGGCGCAAGTGTATTTGCAGCAGAGAACACAGAAGGTGCAAAGGCACAGGGCGGTAATATTACCATTGCTGTGAGCGCAGATCCTCAGAATATCAACCCGCTTTATGTAGTGGATCAGACAAGTTTTGATATGATGCAGTCTCTGTACAGCCCGTTTTTTGAGATCGTGAGCGGGGAAATGTTCTATGGAAACGGACTTTGTGAAAGTGTGACCGGAAATGAAGATGCAAGTGAATTTACCATGAAGCTGAAAGAAGGCATGAAGTGGCACGACGGAGAGCCGATCACAGCGGATGACGTTGTGTTTACGATGCAGGTGCTGGTGGATGAGAGCCAGACTGTTCCGTATTCTTCTTATGGATATGTAGATGGAGTGGCAGTACAGGCAGAAAAGATAGATGATCTGACTGTAAAACTGACACTGGGAGCTTCCTCCGCAGGTTTCCTCGGTGGACTGAGCCAGGTTTACTGTATTCCTCAGCATATTTATGAGGGCGAAGCGAATATCGGAACCAGCGAATTGAATAACACTCCTGTGGGAAGTGGTCCTTTCAAATTCGTAGAATATAAATCCGGTGAATATTTTAAAGTAGAAAAGTTTGACGAATGGTTCGACGAAGTAAATCTGGATACGATCACTTTCAAGATCGTCAAAGACTCCAGTTCTGCAAATGCAGCGCTTGCGAGCGGTGACTTAGATGCACGTCTGATCAGTGCAGATGACTATGCGACAGTCAGCTCATATGATAAGATCAACATCAATACTTATAATTCCGGACGTGTCAATGCAATGTTCATGAACGAACTCAATGCTGACCTTCAGGATGTAAAAGTGCGCCAGGCGATCGCTTATGCGCTGAACAAAGAGGAACTTTGCCAGTTTGCATTCATTTCTGAGGACTATGCAGATCCTGCGTACTCTCTGTTCACACCGGATACTCTGTATTATGCAGAACCGGAAAATGTTTATAACAATGATCCGGAAAAAGCAAAAGAACTTCTGGAAGAAGCTGGAAAGACAGGCATTTCCCTGAATCTGATGTATATTTCCACAGATAAGACGATGGAGAGCGAAGCTCTGTATATCCAGTCTGCACTTGCAAATGTGGGGATCACGATCAATCTTCTTCCGACAGATGAATCTACCTTTAAGAATAAGACCAAAGATCCTGAGACAACAGACTATGATCTGGTATTAAGTTTCTATACACTGGGTGAAGAGCCAAGTCTGTATGCAGATATGTGCCAGTCTGAGAGCCGTTCTAACTATTCCAGGATCAAGGATGAGGCTTTAGATGCACTCTGGGTAGAAGGAAACAGCACTGCAGATGATGCACAGCGTGCAGAGATCTACGGAGAGATCCAGAACATCATCAATGACAATATGTATATTTATCCGATCGCATATTCCAACGGCTTCTATGCAGTAAACAAAGGGTATGATGGATTTGATGAATGTCTGTTAAAGACGATCTATTATGATTATTCTAAGATCTATACTGTAGAATGATCGTGGGAATGATATAAAATTCAAATGTGGAAGGAAAGATGGCTGACGCATTTTTGCGGCAGCCAATTTCCTGTATTTAGGAGAACTTTTCAGAGAGGATAAGGAGGTTTTTTTGTGAAGAAGATCATAAACCGCTTGATACAGTGTGTTCTGACGATGCTGATCGTTTCCATCCTCTGCTTTGCACTGACCAAAGCAGCGCCTGGAGACCCGGTTCTGACTTATGTAGAACCGAATATGAGTGAGGAATATATTCAAAATTTAAGGGAAAGTCTGGGACTGACCAAGCCTTTGTATGAACAGTATTTTCTGTGGCTGGGAAGGATCCTGCACGGAAATTTCGGAAATTCCCTGATGAATAACCGCCCGGTATTGACACAGATGCTTGAGCGTCTGCCTGCGACGATCATCCTGATGGGCAGCAGTATGATCCTGGGATTTTTGATCGCAGTGGTGCTGGGACTTTATTCTGGTAAAAATAAGAACGGGATCTTGGATAAGATCACCAGTCTGTTCTGCTATGTGGGTGTTTCCATCCCAACATTCTGGTTCGGCATTATGCTGATCTATCTGTTCAGTGTTCATCTGCACATTCTTCCAAGTATCGGTATGCATTCAGACGGTGACCGCTCTTTCGGTGACTTAGTGATCCATATGATCATGCCATGCGCTGTGCTCACCTTTGCGAATGCATCTCAGTATATTCGCTACCTGCGCAGCAGTACGATCACGGAGATGTCCTCGGACTATGTTATGGTGCAGACTGCGTATGGAATGAAGGATTCTGGTATCTTATTCAGACATGTGCTCAAAAATGCGATGCTTCCGATGATCACTGTGCTCGGTATGAGTCTGCAGTCTCTGGTTTCCGGAGCGATCATCACAGAGCAGGTTTTCGCATGGCCGGGGATCGGACAGCTTGCGGTTACAGCGGTTATGCAGTACGATTATCCGCTGATCATGGGTATCACCATGTTTACGGCTCTTTTGGTTGTAGTCGGAAACCTTTTGGCAGATATCTTATATGCGGTATTTGATCCAAGGATCCGCAAAGCAGCTTAAAGGAGGAGACCGAAGATGAGAGAAAATATCTGGAAAAATATAAAACGTGGATTTAAGGCGAATAAACTTGCGATCGTAGGTGCGGCTGCGATCATTCTGCTCGCGCTGATCTCTATTTTTGCATTCCTTTATCCGGTAGACCCGAATGCACTGAGTGCAACGGAACGTCTGCTTGGACCGTCCTTGAGCCACCCATTTGGCACAGATGACATGGGAAGAGATTATCTTGCGAGATGTATTCACGGAGGACGCGCCTCCTTACTGGTTGGATTTTTGTCCATGATCTTATCCACACTGATCGGAGTGGTTGTCGGCTCTATCAGTGGATTTGTCGGCGGGACTGTGGATGCAGTGCTGATGCGACTTGTGGACGCACTGATGAGCCTTCCGACCTTTTTGATCATGATCGTTATGAACGCATATCTGAAACCAGGGCTTCAAAATATCGTTCTGATCATCGGATTCTTGACCTGGATGAACATCGCCAGGATCGTTCGAGGGGAGACGATCTCCTTAAATGAACGAGAATATGTTGTCTATGCAAAAATCTCCGGACAGAAAAAATGGGCAACGATCCTGCACCATATCCTGCCGAACATCATGCCGACGATCATCGTAGCGGCAACCATGAACATCGCAAATGCGATCCTGATGGAGTCTGCGCTGAGCTTTTTCGGACTGGGGATCCAGCCGCCGACAGCGTCCTGGGGAAGTATGCTGAGCAATGCGCAAAGATATATCCAGCAGGCACCTCATATGGCTATCTTTCCGGGACTTTTGATCCTGATCACAGTTATCAGCTTTAATTATCTCGGCGAAGTGCTCCGTAAAGTATTTGAACCAAAGTAAGGGGGACATAGGAAATGGAAAAATTACTGGAAGTAAAAAATCTGAAGGTGTCTTTCTTTACAGATCTTGGGGAGACACAGGCAGTAAAGGATGCCGGATTTGAGATCGGAAAAGGGGACTTTTTCGGTATCGTGGGTGAGTCCGGAAGCGGAAAGAGCGTGACAACCAAATCTATTTTAAGACTGGGAACATCAAACTGTAAGATCCTTGGAGGCGAGATCCTTTTTAAGGGAGAGGATATCCTAAAGAAAAATCCAGCAGAGCTTCGGGAGATCCGAGGCGGGGAGATCGCGATGATCTTTCAGGATTCTCTTTCTGCATTAAATCCAGTCTACACAGTTGGCAGCAAGATGGTGGAGCTGATCCGCCGACATACAAAGATGAGTAAGGCAGAAGCCAAAAAACGAGCGATAGAGCTGCTTGCCGCTGTTGGGATCACAGATCCTGAGAAGTCTATGCGAAGCTATCCGCATGAGCTCTCCGGCGGTATGCGCCAGCGTGTTATGATCGCGATGGCGATGAGCAGTGATCCGCAGATTCTGATCGCGGATGAACCGACCACCGCGCTGGATGTTACGATCCAGGCACAGATCCTTCATCTTCTGTTGGATCTGCAGAAAAAGAACGGAATGAGTATCATTTTGATCACACATGACTTAGGTGTTGTGGCACAGACCTGTAAGAGAGTGGCGGTTATGTGCGGAGGCTATGTGGTCGAGGAAGGAAGTGTAGAAGAAATCTTTCTGCGCCCGGGACATCCGTATACACAGGCACTGATCGCAAGTATGCCAAGAGTGGGACAGACCTTTGAACAGTTTTTGGAGAGAGACCTTTCGGACTGCAGCGGTTCCCTCTGTCCGTTCTTAAATCGATGCAAATATGCAGATAAAACCTGTGAATCCTGTCTGCCGGAGTTCTATGAACCAGAGGCAGGCCATAAGATCCGCTGCCATAGAAGGGAGGAGAACAAATGAGCAAGCCGTTGATCGAAGTCAAAGACCTGAAAGTTTACTTTAAGCAGAAATCCTCCAAGATCCTTTCCTTTAAACCTGGGATCTTGAAGGCTGTAGACGGGGTAAACTTTACGATCGAGAAAGGAAAGACCTTTGGTCTGGTGGGCGAGTCTGGAAGTGGAAAATCCACGATCGGAAAAGCAATCCTTCGCTATCATAAACCAGCAGGCGGGGAGATTTTTTATGAGGGCACAGAGATTGGTGCAATGCCTGAAAAACAGCTTTTGCCTTACCGCAAAAAAATGCAGTCTGTTTTCCAGGATCCGTATTCTTCCTTAGACCCAAGCCATACGGTGCAGGATATCATCTGTGAGCCGATGGAGATCCACAAGATGTATGATGCAGCGCAGCGCAAGGAACGGGCGCGTGAGCTGATCCGTGTGGTTGGCTTGACAGAGCAGGATCTTTTGAAATATCCACATGAGTTTTCAGGCGGACAGAGACAGAGGATCTCCATCGCCAGAGCGCTCTCTGTGAGACCGGAGTTTGTGGTCTGTGATGAGCCGATCTCCGCGTTGGACGTTTCTTTGCAGGCGCAGATCGTGCAGATGCTTCAGGAATTGCAGCAGGAGTATGGACTGACTTATCTGTTCATCAGTCACCAGCTTCAGGTGGTACAGAAGATTTGTGATGAGATCGGCGTTTTATATCTGGGAAATCTGATGGAGGTTTCCAATGCAGAAAAACTGTATTCCAATCCGCTCCATCCGTATACACAGATGTTGATATCCTCTATTCCGGTTCCGGATCCAAGGATCAAGACACTCGATAAGATCGTGACAGATACCGGGGTACAGTCAAGAGGCATTGGCGGATGCAAGTTCCACAACCGATGCCCGGGATGTACGCAAAGATGTA
Organism: uncultured Blautia sp.; assembly: GCA_964609645.1. Lineage (GTDB taxonomy): Bacteria > Bacillota > Clostridia > Lachnospirales > Lachnospiraceae > Blautia_A. The sequence goes on along the minus strand of CAZSTD010000008.1, from coordinate 4,570 downwards.
GAGAAGAAGTGCCGGTACTCAGAGAGGTTGAGGAAGGACATTTTGTTGCGTGCCATAAATATGAATAGGAGTGAAAGATGCTGGATAAAAAGGTATATCAGAATTATATTGGGATTTTAAAAGAAGAAATGATCCCTGCTATGGGATGTACAGAGCCGATCGCATTGGCATACGGTGCAGCCAGAGCACGCGAGATCCTTGGAAGTGAACCGGAGCGGATCGTGGCGCACTGCAGTGGAAATATCGTAAAAAATGTCCGCTGCGTTATCATTCCTAATTCCGGCGGACTGACTGGGATCGAAGCGGGCGTTGTGCTGGGAGCGGTTGCCGGAAATGCTGCCCTTGATATGGAAGTCCTGTCAAAGGTGGACGAAGCCGGGAGAGCGCGATGCAGAGAGCTTTTGGCAAAAAATATCTGTAAGGTTGAGCTTTTGGATTCTCCGGTGGTCCTGCATTTTATCATTGAGATGTATGCGGGCGAAGACAGCGTTAGTCTGGAGATTAAGTATGACCATATCAATGTGACGAAGATCATGAAAAATGGAGAAGTTTTGTTGGACGTGGATGAGAGGTGCGGCGAGACAGAGTGCGCTGACCGTACCCTTCTGAATCTGGAGGACATCAAGGAATTTGCGGATACTGTAGATCTTGACGATGTGAGAGAACTTCTCGATAAGCAGATACAGAGCAACATGGCGATCGCACATGAAGGAATGACTGGCAAGTATGGACTCGGGATCGGAAGGATCATCCGGGAAACCTACTCCAACGATATGCTGACGAAGATGAGAAGTCTCACAGCAGCGGCATCGGAAGCGAGAATGGGTGGCTGTGATATGCCGGTTGTGATCAACTCTGGAAGTGGAAATCAGGGAATTTCCTGTTCCGTACCTTTGATCGTGTATGCGCGGGAGATGGAACTTCCGGAGTATGTGCTTTACCGCGCGCTGGTATTTTCTAACCTTTTGACCGTGTACCAGAAGCAGTATATCGGTAAGCTGTCTGCTTTCTGCGGTGCGGTCTCTGCCTCCTGTGCAGCGGGCGCAGCGATCACCTATATCGTGGGCGGTGGACTTGATGTTATCAAAAAGACGATCGAAAATACACTGGCGAATATTCCGGGGATTATCTGCGACGGTGCAAAGATTTCCTGTGCTGCCAAGATCGCAGCCAGTCTGGATGCAGCTTTTCTGGCACATCATCTGGCGATGAATGGTCAATCCTATGCGCCTTACACAGGTATCTTGCAGGAAGAAACAGGGGAGACGATCAGCTGTGTGGGCCAGATAGGAAAAGAAGGAATGAAAGAGACAGATAAAGAGATCCTTCGTATCATGTTGGAACATTAGAAATAGAGTACAAAAGAGTATAAGAGAACATAAAAGAAACGATCACCAATTTGCGGTGATCGTCTCTTTTTGTATAGAAGAAAATTTACCGGCTTTAAGAATGAGGATCAAGCACGTACTTTTTTCTGATTTTTGAAGGTCTGTACACCTTCTGCGACTAAGAACAGTGCAAGGATCGTCATTGCTGCTGCAAAGACAAGCTGGAACCAGTCGCCCCATGCTGCCTGGCCTGCACCGATCATAACGATCTTATTCTTTACAGTGATGATCAGACTGCAGAGTGTTGCAGCAAGCATAAATACCATTGGTATATAGAACATCTTGTTGTTCTTTCCTGCCTGTCCGAGCCATGCACAGACTGCCATGAGTGCGATACCTGCAAGAAGCTGGTTGGCTGCTCCGAACAGTCCCCAGATCTGGCTTAAAGACAGACCGCCGAGGATACATCCGATGATTACCAGAAGGGAAGTACCTACCATTGGGTGAGCCAGAACTTTGCGGATGCCAGTGGCATCTTTCCAGGTTTTTTCGTCTTCTTTTAAGAAGAGCTCAGAGAACAGGAAACGTCCCAGACGTGTTCCAGTATCCAGTGAAGTAAGCGCAAATACAGATACAGCTAATGTCAGCAATGCGTAGATCGTGGAATATGTACCAGATCCCTCATCGGAGAACATGGTTGCGATACCTGCTGCGAATGCTGCCGGAGGTCCACCGAAAGCACCGCTTGTATATTTATCATATACCATACCGAGTGCAACTAATGCTACGATACCAAGTGCAGACTCGATCAGCATAGAACCGTAAGCGATCGGTTTTGCATTCTTTTCGTTGTCAAGCTGTTTGGAAGAAGTTCCAGTAGCGATCAGACTGTGGAAACCGGAACAGGCACCACAGGCAACTGTGATGAACAAGGTCGGGAACAGAGTTCCGATGGAAGTTGTCCATCCGGTAAATGCTGGAATGCTGAAAGTGGAGCGTCCAGTAAATCCGCTGAAGAAGATTCCGACAAGTGCCAGGATCATCATACCGTAGAGCAGGAAACTGGAAAGATAATCACGTGGCTGCAGTAAGATCCATACAGGAACTAAGGATGCCACTGCGATATAAACACCGATAAATACGATCCATGCAGTACGGCTCATCACAAAACCGAATTTCAGACCAAGGATCACGATGACAACGATACCGATGATACCGCCGATGGTAGCTGGAAGTGTTCCGACTCCCATGCGGTTGGTCACATAACCATAGATAATAGCAAGTACGATAAATAAAAGTGAGATCATAGCGGTTGTCTGATTACCTGTCGGTGAAGCCGCAACGCCGAATCCGCTGTCGCTCATGAAAGTGCCGGCAACAACGTTTACGAATGATGCGATGACAAGGATCAGAACTAAAAGTGCGAAGATCGTAAATAATTTCTGTGCTCTGCGTCCCATGGAATCGCGGATGATCTCGCCTACAGATTTTCCTTTATGACGGATGGAGGCAAATAAAGAACCAAAGTCCTGAAGCCCTCCGAAGAAAATACCGCCGATGATGCACCAGAGAAATACCGGTACCCATCCGAATACAGCTGCCTGGATCGGTCCGTTGATCGGACCTGCACCTGCGATAGATGAAAAATGATGTCCCATTAAAACGGCTGGTTTAGCCGCAACATAATCAACACCGTCCTCCATCTCGTGTGCTGGTGTTGATTTCTTTGGATCGACGCCCCATTGTTTTGCAAGCCAAGAGCCATAGCCTACATACCCGATCAAGAGCAGTACGATCGCAGCTATGATGATTAAAATAGCTGTCATGATTGTTTCCTCCTTTTTCCCCTGTAAAAGTTCATACTCTTTTGAGTATGGATGCAGGAATAAATTTATCCTGCTGCCTGCTTGAAATCGTGTCTCCGATGTGACAGGGATACGGTTAAAGGATTTTGCCTAGAAGTTTCTTCAGAGAGCGTCCCTGTGGATTACAGATCAGCTTCCCTGTGGAAAGATCAGCGACAAGCAGATGATAGTGGCTGAAGCCCTGCAGACTCATGCGATAACTTTTATAATGTTTTAATTTCGGTGCGAGTCTGCGTGCCTCCTCGGTCGCAGAAGAAGCGAGGATGATCAAAGAGACATCGGTGTTGCGATGATTGGCATGGGGTTTTACCCGGGAAATTCCCGTCTCCCACGCTGCCTGGTCGAATTTTTTTAAAAGTGTTTCGTCCAGCTCATCCACAGAAGCAAAAAATACATATTCATGAGATTCTGCCTCTCCGATCGTTGCACTCTTTACAAGAAAATATGCATCATTATGAGAATGGAAAGCCGCCTCTGCCGCGAATGGCTCTTTCGGGCATTCACGCTCCACATCATAATAAGCTGCATAAGAGTGCAGTGTTTTTTCAAGTATTTCCGTTCGTGTCATACTCTCTAAGTTCTCCCTAATCCATTACGTTCTTCATAGACTGCCAGAATGATTCTGTCCCGCAAGCCTGATGATTTACTATGATACCACACTAAATTGAAAAAAACAAGTCGAACTTACGTACAAAATGGAAAAAATGAGAAATAAACGAGAAAAGATAGAATATAAATGTGAAAAAATATAGATATGTGAAAAATATAACGATTAGTTATCCGCCATTCGCGAAAACTCGCCTGACGGCTCAGACAGTTCGCTCGGTGGCGGAAATTAGCGCAGTCCTCGCGACGAAAGCTTTCCTATAAATAAAAAGCTGAGAAGGAAAAAATTCGGATTTGGTCAAATTGTACTATACATATTGCATAAAAGATTGTGGAAAACCACCTTTGAAATTATCAGAAATTAATAATAAAATAAGGGTATAAGGAAAGCAGTGGAGTTTTTTGTTAAAAGTTAACAGAAAAAGCTACGCAGTATATCAAATGAACTGATTTTAAAGGATGGTAAAAAACATGAAAAGAATTATTTCCGCATGTATCACACAGACACTTCACTTTAAATTAAAAGAAGGCGAGACTGGCGAATATGCTAGAAGAGCGGTACAGAGAGATGTACAGAAATACAAAGAAACTCTGGAAAAAGGCAGAGTAAAACATAGGATCCTCTCAGAAGAGGAACAGCCGGATGGTTCTGTGATCATTGAGATCAAGAAACAGTACAATACTTCCCCGGTTGGAAATTATCTGGATTAAAAGTAAAGGATCATTGATCGACAGTCTGTCAGTGAATATGCTGACAGGCTGTTTTTGTAT
>CAZSTD010000007.1:0-32438 GCA_964609645.1 uncultured Blautia sp. | reverse complement strand
CAAATACTGGCATATCTAAAACTCCTTTTATTTATCTTATATGTTTTAATCCTACGTTATCTGAAGGGCACCCTGACTACTTCCACAGGTAAGCCTATAGTTCTTTCGCTGCATATTTATAACATTTCGCAAAACTCAGTAAGCTAGTATATCAAACCATCTTCACTTAAATTTACAGCAGACAGAAACCATCTTCAATAATAGGGAAGTCCTTACTATCAGGCACATATTTTTTAATCTTATGTTATTTTAACAGAATGCAATCACAGAATCAATCGCAGAATCTTCATTCTATGCATTTTATCAGGCACATCCCAACATAATGATTTATTTTCAATAGTCTATTTATGATATTTTCATGTTAAAAGCAAATAACCGCTTACAGATTTACAAGGCTCCTCTCATTACCTGAAGGCAGTGGATTTCCATCAATGCTGAAACTGAACAACTGTCAAGAAATCACAGGTACGCAGTGACTTTCGCAAGGCTTTCGTCGCGAGGGCACCGCGCTAATTTCCGCCACCGAGCGAACTGTCTGAGCCGAAGGCGAGTTTTCGCAAATGGCGGATGATCGATGCGCGCCCCGAGCAGAAAACGAAACCAGTCACAAGACCTGGATTTCTCTGACAGCGTCCTCATACCATATCTCCTAGCTATCGCTTCACACTCCTCACTCATTTAATTTTCCCAAAACGATTGACGCTGACCACATCTGGATTTATAATAGATGCAACTGAGAATTTCCCAGACTTTGTCCAAGAAATTCCGAATTTACTTTTAGGAGAATACTATGAGCAAAATTATTTTAACCGGTGACCGTCCAACCGGCCGCCTTCACGTCGGACATTATGTTGGTTCATTATCTGAGCGCGTTCGTTTACAGAACTCCGGCTTATATGATGAAATTTATATTATGATCGCAGATGCACAGGCATTAACAGATAATGCGGAACATCCAGAGAAAGTTCGCCAGAACATCCTTCAGGTTGCCCTTGATTATCTTGCATGCGGCATCGATCCAAAGAAATCCACTATCTTTATCCAGTCTATGGTTCCAGAGTTAACAGAGCTTACTTTCTACTATATGAACCTCGTGACTGTTGCACGTGTACAGAGAAACCCTACCGTAAAATCTGAGATCCAGCAGCGTAATTTTGAAGCCAGCATTCCAGTAGGATTCTTCTGCTACCCGATCAGTCAGGCAGCAGACATCACTGCATTCCGCGCAACTACTGTTCCAGTAGGTGAAGATCAGCTTCCAATGCTTGAGCAGTGCAAAGAGATCGTGCACAAATTCAACAGCGTATACGGAGAAACTCTGACAGAACCACAGATCATTCTTCCGTCAAACAAAGCCTGCCTGCGTCTGCCAGGTATCGACGGAAAAGCTAAAATGAGTAAATCCCTCGGAAACTGTATTTATCTTTCCGACGAGGAAGCAGATGTAAAGAAGAAAGTTATGTCTATGTTCACTGACCCGAATCATCTTCGCGTGGAAGATCCTGGTCGCGTAGAAGGCAATCCTGTATTTATCTACTTGGATGCATTCTGCAAGCCGGAATATTTCCCAGAATTCCTTCCAGAATATCAGAATCTGGATGAACTGAAAGCACACTACACACGCGGCGGACTTGGCGATGTAAAGGTTAAGAAGTTCCTTAATAAAGTCCTTCAGGCTGAACTCTCCCCGATTCGTGAGAGACGTAAAATGTGGGAACAGCATCTCGACGAAGTATATGAGATCCTCAGGGAAGGCAGCAAAACCGCTCAGGCAAAAGCTGCAGAAACTCTGCACGATGTACGCTCTGCAATGCAGATCAACTATTTCGACAATAACAGCCTGATCAAATAGTCCATATGAAACAATAGTATTTACACTCTTTACAAAAAAGTACAGATCCACTTGATGCAAGTGAATCTGTACTTTTTTATTGTCGTTAGATGTGATACCACTTAATCTCATTTGCCTCCAGATGAAGCTCAAAGCTATTTCCCTCACCTGTATAGACTGTTGTATCCTGTGGTTCATAAGTATTATTTACCACACAATACTTGCCATTTTTAACATAGGCATGCACTTCTACGTTATAATTCGAGGAATACCAGCGATTCAGTTCTTCTTCGGCAGATGCAGACCACATCACCGCACGATAAAGAACACGGCTGTTCTCAAAGCTATACGGCAGACCGCTGATATAAACACCCCTGCCCTTTCCAAAAGTCTTTACCGCCATCTGTACTTCCTGGTCTTTTTGGATCAGGATCTGTGTATCCGGAAGTGCAAAAATATTCTTTTTGCCTTCTCCAAAATCCACATCTCCCTTTGTATCCTTCAGGATAAAATGGTCTCTATGTTCTTCCCAGTTATATTTATCTGTATTCAGATTAAATCCTCGTTCTTCCTCCACTCCGAGGATATCATCCAACTGGAAATATTTTCCCTGCCACTGATGCGCTGCCGGTTCACCCACACCGATAAATCCACCGCCATTGTATACAAACTCTTTCACCGCAGTGATAACAGACTCATCGATCCAGTTCTCACCGCCACTTTGGGCAGTGTCCGCATCGCCTACATTGATGATAACATCAAAGTTTTTTAAGAAATCTTTATTCTCACGGATATCATCAAAGCTGATAAAAGACACATCAAAAGGAGCTCCGCTTAACGCTTCAATAATTCCAAAATAAGAATAATTTTGTTTATGATAGATCGCATGGTGGACCATATGATTTCCCCAAGCACGCATTTTTCCCCAACAGTTCAACACAGCAACTCGTTTTACACAATACGCTGTTGTTCCCTGGATATTGTCATATAAAGTACGGAATTCTTCACATACCTCCTTGATATACTGAACAAAATCTGGAAATTCCAATGCCAGCTTCAGATAACCGCCATATCCAATCCTCTGGATCGGACTGCGCAGGATCGCCCTTCTTGCAGTCACCCAGTTTACCTTCGCTTCCTTTACAGGATCTCCACCTTCATGGAAGGTATCCGGGAAAAAGTACGGTAAAAATCTTCCCTCCGTGTATTTGACATTCTTAATATCACTGAACAACCGCAAGGTCGCTCCATTTCCAACACTTCCGACCACTGCATCCAGCCCGATCGATGCAAACTCATCCATGAACGGCTCCATACCGATCCAGTGATCTCCCATGAACATCATCGCTTCCTTGCCATATTCGTGTACGATATCAACCATCTCCTTGGCAAGTTTCGCAACTTCTCTTCTCTGGAAATCCTGAAAGTCTTTAAATTCTTTGGAAGGGATTCGATAGGTATTATTCATATACCCCTGATCGATGATATATTCCGGGCGGAATGGATAGCCGACTTCTTTTTCAAACTGTTCCAGAATGTACGGGCTGACAGAAGCTGAATATCCGTACCAATCTACAAATTTCTCCCGAGCCATCTCGTCAAACACCAGCGTAAACTGATGGAAAAATGTAGTAAATCGCACAACGTTCACATATTCATGGGTATCCAAAAATCTGCGAAGACGCTCCATAGAATGGGCTCTGGTCTTCGGCTGACGCACATCAAAAGTAATCTGTGGTTCCACATCCTTCCATTCATTGACAACCGCATTGTACATGTGTACCGGATCCCACATAATATAAGCCAAAAAACTTACTGTATACTGATGAAATGGCTTTGCTGACAGAATCACAACATTTCCGCTTTCGGCCTCATAGATCCACTGCTGCGTCGGCACCGCTTCCCCCGTTGTGCGGTCCACGACTTCCCACCATCTGTGGATATCATCTCGTGTATTCACTGCAAGCATATCTGGATAGAGGTGATCCATCAAATGAATTTCCAGTCTATCTGAAACGGCTGTGTGAAAAGAAGTCATGATATACATCTGCTGGATCTCTTCTGGATTTGCTTTTGCCCACTCATTATCCTTGCGCGTGGTATAATAAGTAGCATAGATCTTCGCACCTGTATTTTTTAATTCCTGTGGAAATTCCGTACCATCACAGTCACGGATCGCATCTGCTCCCCACTCTTTCATGATCTCCAATGTCTGCGGCACTACATCCAGGTCTGTTGGTATCGTAACGCGTCCTCTTTGGTTCTCCATTTTTGTACCTCCCATTTTTATGTATCTTGCTTTGCCTAACATAATTTCTACAACATCTGTATTTTAACATATTACATATATTCTGTCATTTACAAAGCACGATTTTTATCTGATTCCTTTGAGCGGTATTTTTCATAGATAAAAAACTCAAATAAGACGCGTTTTATGTTTACTCTTTATCAAATTATCCCATAAATGATCGTAGACGCCAGAACAATAATAAATCCTTCTAAGATATCAATTGGCAAAAGCTTCATTCTTTCATTGATCGGCATTCCCATAGCCCCCGCTGAAGCATGGAAAATAGAACCATGAGGCAATGAATCTAAAACGATCGTTCCCGCATGAAGCATTGCTGCTCCTGCCAAAGCTGACATGATCTCTGTGATCGTACCGGAAAAAGTTGTAGATGCGATCGTCGCTCCCGCTGAAGAAGAAGCAGTTGCGCCAGCCATCACGATCCCGGAAATTGGTGCCAACAAAAATGCCGGAAGATTCAGTGCATTTAACACCGTTGTCATATCTACCTGAAATTGAGAAGTTTTAATGATCCCGGAAATCGTTCCTGTACCAATTAAGAGGATCGCTACTGGCATCATTTTGCCAAGTCCATATGAAATATAATCGCCTAGATGTTTTACTTTCTTCATACACACAAGACCTACGATCGCTCCCGCTGGAAGTGCAACTAAAGGATCGATGGAAACTCCACAGATTGGTCGCAGCATCAGTAAGATCACTGCGATCAATGGTCCTGTGATCGCAGACCAGATAGAAGGGAGTCTCATTGGCTGTGTATCTACCGCTACAGACTTTGGATTTTCAAAATTTACAGCTGAAGGAGCCTTTTTTGCAAGGATCGTACAAATAATCACCGTTCCCGCAAGCCCTACAATTGCAGGGATAATGTTTGCTGCCATCAGCGCGGAAAGGTCAACGCCAAAAGTTTCCGCTGCGGCAATAGTGTTAGGATTTGGCGAGATTACCATTCCTGCTTTTTCACCGCCCATCAGTGCCGCCAGCAAAACAAAATTGCTGCATCCGATCCTCTGTCCGACTACCATGGCGATCGGTGCTACTGTGATCACTGCCACATCTCCAAAAACACCAACCGCTGTTAATATCATGGTAGCCAACGCTAATGAAAATAGTGCCCTTTTTTCACCAAATAACTGGATGATCTGATCCGCGATCTTGATCGCTGCCCCAGATTGTATCAAAACTCCTGCCAAAACTCCGGAAGTTACAATCCTTAAAATAGCTGGCATGATTCCCTGTGCGCCAGTAACCATACAAGAAACGGTTCCTTCGATCCCAGCTCCGCCTACCAGACCACCTATGAACGCACCTGCGATCATACTATAGGCTGGCTCTACTTTTTTTACGATCAAAAAGATCGCTACCGCTAATCCGATCAAAGCTCCAAAGGTTGTAATTGTAATATCCATGCGTCACCCCTCATTTCTTTTGCTGTATCTATTCCTATTTTTCTTTGCCAAGCAGCACTTCCACTGCTTCTCTCAAGGTTTCTATCTCTCCTACATTTCCTGGAAAGATCACATATGGAGTCTGTGGAAATCTGCTCTCCTCACCAGTCTGCCATACTGGGATCCCCGGTTTGATCTGTCCCAAAACATTAGCTCTTCTCACTTCCAATGCTTTTGTTCCTACATCGCTGGATGTAATACCACCTTTCGCAATAACAAAGGCAGGTGTGATCTTTAATCTTCCAACCAGTGACTGTACAGCATCCGAAATTTTAACAGACAATCTCAGCTCATCTTCTTTATTTCCGGTATCTGCTGTGATCAATGCACGCGTTGTATAACAGCAAACCGTTTTTCCAGCTTTAATGCAAGCTTCTTCTCGTTCAAGGCATCTGTTTACTTCCGCTTCAAATGCTGCATGATCTGTCACTAATCCTGCATTTAATTCAATAAATTCAATTTCTGATATTTTTTTAAGTTCTTCAACCTGTTTCGTTGTTTTATCCGTATGTGAGCCAACCACTATGATTCCGCCGTTCTCTGTCTCCTTTAAGATCATCTGGTTTCTTTTCAAAATTGGCTGATCTGTAATTCCTCCCATGACTTTTACAATTGCGGCTGCCGTGCGGAACATAAAGGTTTTACCTTTTGCCATAGCACGATACAATGCAACGCAAAATACTTTCACATCTACATAATCAATGGCATTTACAATGATCTTATGGAAATTTTCAGCTTTCATTAAGAGAGCTTCTATTTTTTCAAATTCCATAGTTCGAAGATCATTCAGAGAAATGCAGATAACCTCCGAAGCCTTATATCTCCCTTTCGTTTTTTCTTCTATATATTCCGGCATAGAAGCTGCAAGATAACCAAAAGTTTTGTCTTTCGCAAATTCTGTCTCATTTGCAGGGATCAGGTCTTCTCCATATTTTACATAGTGGACATTATCTATCGTAAATCTTCCGCCTTCTTTAAAAAACGGACAAAGGATTTCTCCATCAATCCTGCTGTTTGTATTTTTCTCATAATTTTCTTTCAAGATTTCTGTTTCAAGCGGATAATGTCCTCGTAAAGTAGAATCGCTTCTACTGATAAAAATATAATCGCGCCCAGCTTCTTTTGCAACCTCATCTACTATTGTGGAAATCTCACAATGTGCTTTTATCGTCTGTTCTTGTGTAAATCCTCTGGAATTTGTCAAAATATAAAACAGATTATTTTTTTCTTGAAATCCCTGTCGAATACTGTCTTTTTCCCAGTTTGTATATACAGAAATGTCATGTACTGTTTGCACTCCCGTAGGATCATCATCCAAAACTACGATTTTTTTATCATTCCGAGCAATTTCCGCCTCCAGCAAACGATCAACATATGCTTCCTCCACTTTTGGATAGGAATTCAGTACCTGTGCGTTCAATGACATCCTTCTCTCCTCACTTTCTCTTTATATGTTTATTCTGCTTTCTTTACTTCTACATTGGCAAGTTTCTCAAAATACTGCACGATTCCGCCATGATCGTCCTCCATATGTCCATGGATCTTTAACGTCTGTAAAATTTCATACAACTGTGCTGTGTAAGGAATCGGCACATCCATTGAGTGAGCTGTATTCACAACATTTTTAATATCTTTATGGTTGATGCGGATCGGTCCGCCCGGTTTAAAATTACGTTCTATGATCATCGGAACTTTAGCATCCAGCACTGCACTTCCTGCCAGACCACCACGGATCGCTTCATACACCTTCTTTGGATCAGCCCCTGCCTTAGCAGCAAGCACAAATGCTTCCGATACCACAGCGATCGTATTATTAACAATAACCTGATTTGCAAGTTTCGTAACACTTCCACTTCCTGGACCTCCGATCAGCAAAGAAGAAGCACCCAAAATATCAAAATATTTTTTCATTGCATCAAAAGCTTCCTGATCGCCACCTGCCATGATCGCAAGTGTTCCATTGATCGCTCCCGGTTCTCCTCCAGACACCGGTGCATCTACAAATCCAACTCCTTTTTCTTTCAATCCTGCATAGCATTCCTGCGATTCCACCGGAGTCACAGAACTCATATCACATACAACACTGCCTTTTTTTATCTCAGAAGCAACTCCATCTTTGCCAAATAAGATAGCTTTGGAAATCTCCCCACTAGGAACCATGATAATGATCCTTTCGCATTCTTTGCCAATCTGTGTATAAGTTCCCTCTAGTGCTCCGGCTTCAACTACTTCAGCTACAGCTTCTTTATTCAAATCTGATACCATCAGTTCTACTCCAGCCTTTAATAAATTCTTTGCCATTGGTCTTCCCATGATCCCAAGTCCGATAAATCCTACTTTCATGTTTCATTTCTCCTTTTTTGATAATTATTCATTTACATCTTTGTGCCTGTACAACATTAGTATCCATTCGTAATATCGCGCGAAATATTTTATCTGGATTTCACCTCTTGTTTCTGATTCCATGATACAGTATACCGGTATACCGGTCAAGAGTCTATTTTCTTTTCTCACTTTTAAACATTTTTCTTTTTCTCTTTTTGTATAGTTTTTACATATTTTTTTCTGTTTTCATTTTCTTACACATCATATTAACTGATTTTCTTTTCTTTTTTCTCGCTTTAGTATTGACCCTTTTTTCTGATTGCGATATGATGTCCTTAACATTTTCAAAAAACAGGAAGGAGTTCCTATGACACCACTAAACGAACAGGCTTATCATCATCTCCAGAAACTGATCATGGACAATCAGCTTTCCTATCGTGAACTTTATTCCGAAACAAAATTGTCCAGAGAATTAGGTATCTCCCGTACTCCTTTCAGAGATGCCGTTCACAGACTGGCTCAGGAAGGATATATCGATATTATTCCTAATAAGGGATTTATGCTGCATCAACTCACCCGTGAAGACGTAAATGAAACTTTTCAGATTCGTTCTGCACTTGAAAGTTACTGCACACTGCAGATCTGCAAAGAATCCGGCAGTCCCAAGGCTGCCAGTTTATTTAAAGAATTGAATGTATTGATGGAGAAAATGGAGAACGTTATGACTTCCACCCACTCCATTGAAGAATTTTGTGAATATGACTTTCAGTTTCATACCCGAATGATCCATTATCTGGAAAACGAACAATTTTCTTCTATCTTTGCCACGCTTATGTATCGGATGAAACAGTTAGCAAAGCTTTCCTTGTCTCACGAAGGAAGAATGGAAAACACTTACAAAGAACATATGGCGATCCTGCATGCGATGGAAAACGGCGATGTCGAGCATATTTATGATATCACCATCCAACATATGGAACGCCCCAAGGGGATCAATCTGGAAGATCTTTAAAGATCTTCCAGCTTTTTTATATCTACGCTAAAGCCAGAAGCTCTTTCCCCTCTTTTAACCGCTCATAAAACTGTTCATAAAAATCCCGGTTCTGTTCATACGGCTTCAAATAAAATCTGTTTACCACAAACAGGTTTAAATTCTTGATCAGTTCAGAATCCTCCGCCTGATACAGGACCTCCTGCACATCCAGTAAAAAATAATGCCAATCATTGACAAATCTTTCATAATTTTTTAAATCTGGAGTATCGATCCATTTTTTTACCTTGATCTTACTTCGGTTTGTCTTTGGACATTCATGGATCTGCAGAATATATTTAAACCCTCCGTCCTCATATAAACGGCCAAGTGGAAATAGTCTGCAAAATCCCGGTCTGATCGAATGAATGCTGCAGCGTCCCTGTGCATTTAAGAACACGCACTGCTCTTTTGGGCCTCTCATCCGAAGATGAGGCAGGATATTTCCATCTGTCACTCCAAGCTCGATGCATTCCTGTAAAAGCTGCTCTACTGGCTTTTTTAAACCAACAGATAGTCTATGAACATCAAATGGGTCCAGCACAACAGAGTCGCCCATTCCCTGGCAGCAGTCACAGCATCCCTCACAATCGTGGCAATCTGCCTTTACCATATCATTGGCTTCATATAATTTTCCATCTGAAATTTCTTCCAGAGTCTGTTCTCTACGCATAATCTAAAACCTTTCCTATCTTAAAACGCTTCCAGTCCAGTCACTCCCCAGTCTGAAGCCAGGTCTTTCATTCCGTCCAGCACTTCTTCTCTGGAGTAACCATTCTCATCCAGGAAATCTCCATCCATGTCATTCAGATAGAGATAAAATGTCAGCGCCAATTCCAGATAATCCACATCGTCATCTACCATTCCCATATACAGCTCATTTTCAGCCTCATTGATCTTGCCTTCTTCCGCAAGTTTCATGATATTTGCAAAAAGCTGATCTGCCTGTGTGTAATCTTCTTCTTTCTCAGGAAGAGTGTAGGATGGCTGCTGCTCATGAAGCAAAAGCTTCGCGATCAACCTTCCTACATCCTGAATATTTCTTATCATATGATCATCCTGTACTGCCATATCTGTATCCTCACTTTCTATTTTTCTGTCTCTATCCTGCAATCTTGCTTTTAGCCGATCGCAACCAAAGCTTTAATCCAGCTTCAACCCTGCCAAAGCCTGCGCAAATGCATTGTTTACCGGCTCATTTGCTTCTTTTTGCTGCTGCCGCATATATTTTTGCACATCACGCTTATTGACACCAGCACCTTCCTTCTGTCTGCGCGCCTGGAAAGCCGAAAGCTTTTCTTTATACCCGCAAACACAGATAAAGGTTTCTTCTTTTCCTTTTACATACATCTCCATCCGCTTATGGCACTTCGGACAGCGGGCATTGGTCGTTCTCGAAACAGTTTCTTTATATCCGCACTCTCTATCCTGACACACCAGCATCTTTGCATTTTTGCCGTTTACTGCCAGAAGTTTCTTACCACAATGTGGACAAACCTTGTTCGTGAGATTATCATGCCTAAATGTTCCCTGCCCAGTTCGGATTTCCTCCACGATATCGCAGGTATATGTCCGAATCTCTTTCAAAAAGGTCTCCTGTTTCATCTTTCCCTTTGCGATATTAGCAAGTTTCATCTCCCAATCTGCAGTCAGCTCTGGTTTACGCAGTTCCTCCGGCACCAGTTCCAAAAGCTGTTTTGCCTTGGAGGTCAGATAGATCTCATTTCCCTTTTTCTCCATCAAAAAGCTGTGAAAAAGTTTCTCAATGATATCTGCTCTTGTAGCAACTGTGCCCAGTCCGCCGGTCTCTCCAAGTGTCTTTGCCGCCTTCGCATCATGGCTTTCCATATATCGGACTGGATTTTCCATGGCAGCAAGAAGCGTTGCCTCTGTAAATCTCGCAGGCGGCTTCGTCTTTCCTGTTGTGATCGCAATCTGCTCAACCTTATACCGCTGCCCCTTTTTCAGCTGCGGAAGTGTCTGATCCTTTAATCGCTCTCCTGCATCTGCTCCCTCCAGGTCATCCTCCTGAAGATCCATATTTTCGTAAACTTCTCTCCATCCGGCGCTTTTTATCACCTTTCCGCTTGCAGCAAACGTTTCCCCGCCAGCACTTCCTTCCATGCTCATCTGTTCATAGATAAAAGGCGGATAGAGGACGCTTAAAAATCTGCGCACGACCATGTCATAAATCTTTCGTTCTTCATTCGTCATATGTTCAAGCTGAACAAACTGCTCTGTAGGGATGATCGCATGGTGATCACTGACTTTTTTGTCATCTACGAAGCTTCCGTTAGTCGAAATCGGCCGATTGATCAATGCTCCGGCAAGTTTTCGGTATGGACCAACACTACAGGCTTTCAGACGTTCCTTGATCGTAGGTACGATGTCTTTTCCGATATAACGTGAATCCGTTCTTGGGTAGGTGAGCACTTTATGGTTCTCATATAATCTTTGCATGATATTCAGTGTCTGCTTCGCTGAATATCCATATTTCTGGTTTGCCTCACGCTGCAAGGTCGTCAGATCATACAGCCCCGGCGCATAAGTTTTCTTTTCTTTGCTTGTCGTCAAAAGAACTTCGATCGTTCCATTCTCTGCCGCCTGCAAGATTTTTTGCGCCCTTTCCTTCTGAAATGTACGCAGACTTTTACTCTGCGCGTCCCTCCAGGTCCAAACCACATCTGCGGCCTTGAGAGTCACTCCATAAAATTCCCTCGGCTGGAATGAGCGGATCTCATCTTCTCTCTTTGCGATCATCGCCAAAGTTGGTGTCTGTACACGTCCACAGGAAAGCTGTGCATTATACTTACAAGTCAGTGCGCGGGTTCCGTTCATTCCCACCAACCAGTCCGCCTGTGCTCTCGCCACAGCTGCTCGGTACAGATTGTCATATTCATGTCCATTTTTCAGATTCGCAAATCCCTCTTTGATAGCTTTGTCTGTGACGGAGGAAATCCATAATCTTCGGATCGGTTTATGACATCCCGCTTTATCCAGGATCCAACGTGCCACCAATTCTCCTTCACGTCCTGCATCCGTCGCAATGATGATATCCTTGATATCTTTTCTGTAAAGCTGAGTCTTAACCGCCTGATACTGCTTACTGCTCTGTCGGATCACGACCAGCTTCATCTCATCTGGCATCATAGGGAGAACAGACATCTCCCATTTTGTATATTTCTTATCATATTCCTCCGGATCTGCCAGCGTGACCAGGTGTCCTAATGCCCAAGTCACGACATATTCCTTTCCTTCCAGTGCACCACTGCTCTTTTGTGTACAGTGCAGCACTCTCGCGATATCTCTGGCAACCGAAGGTTTTTCTGCGATCACTAATGATTTCATTTCTATTATTTGCTCCTTACAAAGACTGATGTTCTATCATTTTATTCTAAAAAAGTATAGCATAGATACCCCTTTGATTCCAGTTATTCTTGCCACAGTTTCTCTCATCATCCCCGTGCACCGCGTCTATATCTGCCGACTTTGTCGGATTGTATATTTTTTTCTGGATTTTTTTATAAAATTTTTATATTATTTCCTACAAAATTTGTTTGTAAAAGAAAGTATCTGGTGATATGATTATACCGAAGTATTTCTGTTGATCACCGTATCTCAGTAAAGACCCTTGATCCAGAAAATATCTGGTTATTTTTAATAGAGAAATAAGGAAGGTGATATTTTGAAACGTTTTTTAACAAAATATCGACATGGTTTTGTGATCATTGCGTATGGCTTGTTTTACGTCATCATGTTCAGTTACCTTGAACATCGTCCGATCCACAGCTACCATATCGTACATACCGTATTTGATGACTGGATCCCATTTTGTGAAGTGTTTATCATCCCTTACCTGCTGTGGTTTCCTTATATGTTTGTAGCGATCGCATATTTTATCTTTTTCAATAAGAACAAACAGGAATATTACCAGTTGATCTTTAATCTGATGATGGGCATGACCGTTTTTTTGATCGTTTCCTATGTTTATCCGAACGCCCAGCATCTTCGCCCTGCAGAGTTTCCAAGGGATAACATCTTTACAGATATGGTAAAATGGATTTACCGCACAGATACTCCTACTAACATTCTTCCGAGTATCCATGTGTTTAATTCCTTGGCGATCCATATGTCACTTACCAACTGCGAATCACTCCAGAAACACAGAGGAATCAAAGCAACATCCTTGATCCTCATCGTACTTATCATCTTATCTACTATGCTTTTGAAACAGCATTCTGTCATCGATGTTTGTATGGGATCGACACTTGCTTTATTTGGTTTCCTTGTATTTTATCCGAGAAGAAATTCTGTGTCTGTAAGAGATAGTTATTTTGAGGAGCTCAAACATAAAAGAGCCGATCGCTCAAAAATGAAATATTAACAAAAGCAAAAATCCTGCGGGAAGAACATGATCTTCCCACAGGATTTTTTTGCCAAGTTTAATTAAATCCATAAAATTTCTGGCTGATCTTATAAGCAGCCACAGACATCTTTCTTCCACCTTTTCCCGGAAGGTTCATGACATTGCCAAAGAGACTGTGTCGCAGTTTTCTGTAAACCACCTTATTTTCTGTCTTTATATATTCCAGCAATTCCTTTTTCTTCTGAAGTGATTCATCCGTATTTGCTCGTATCAGCATGATAGAAGATATCGTTGTAATGATATCCAGATAGTTGAACATATATGCTTTCAATCGCTTGTTGATCGTTCCACAATTGATATATGCATCCACCATCAGTTTATTTACGCGGATCTGCTGATCGATACGCTTGATCATCACCTTCTCATTGACAGACTGATCATCCCTGCCGATAAAGTAACGGTAAAAGTTTACATCCAGATAATACAGGTTCTTCACATATGGAAGTGGTTCAAATGCAAACAGGTTATCTACATAGAAAGTGTGCTTCGGAAGCTGCAGGTTACAATCGTGAAGAAGTTTTGTTCTGTAGATCATAGAATGCATCAGCAGGTACTTGCCTTTCGGCATATGTTTTACTTCCTCCCATCCAAAGATGCGATCCTGTGGAAGGCATCTGCGATACTGCATCACTTTCTTATGGCTTGCACCCTGTTTTTCGTATACAAAGTTGCTGATAAGCAGATCAACCGTCTGTGGTCCTCGGATCAGCTCATATAATGTTTCCAAAATCTTTGTATACGCTTCTTTGTTTACCCAGTCATCGCTGTCCACGACCTTAAAGTATAATCCTGTGGCATTTCGGATTCCAGCATTTACAGCTTCTCCGTGTCCACCATTTTCCTGATGGATCGCCTTTATGATCGTCGGATACTTCTCTGCATAGGCGTCTGCGATCTCTGCAGTCCTGTCAGAAGATCCATCGTTCACGATCAAGATCTCTACGTCTTCGCCCCCAACGAGCAGTGATTCTATACATTTTTCCATGTAATCCTGAGAATTATAACATGGAATCGCAATACTTAACAATTTCATTTGTTTTCCTCCTTCATGTACCTCATGTACGCTCCGAATGCAGATGGAATCGCGTACTGTTCTCCGGACTGCTTTCTGCTTGCAAAGATCAGCCCTTTTGCCTGTACTTCATTCAGAGATGAGACTCTGATCTTATATGCCTGCATTCTCCACTCTATATGTGAAAAAATATGTTTCGCAGGCGGCAATTCCTCAATATAGAGAGGTTCTAAGCCAAAATCCTTCACATAAGCAAGTGCTTCCTCACGGTTTAAATGCCCCTCCAGGTTCGGCAGCTCATAAAGCCCTGCCAGCAAGCCCTTTTTAGGTCTTTGCCTGATCGCTGTATTTTCTCCGTCCTGTATCACAAAAACTGTTTTTTCTTCTAAAGTGCGTGCCTTTTTAGGCGCTTTTACTGGAAAACAGTCCACTTTGTCATGCATACGGGCAAGGCAGGCAGATGCTACGGGACATTCTGCACATTTCGCCTGTCCGTTCGGAACACAGATCACAGCCCCTAGCTCCATCAGCGCCTGATTGAAATCCCCTGGCTGATCCTTTGGTATGATCTGCTTTAATTCTTCCTCTATCGACTTTCTCACCGATTGTTTCATGATATCCCCGGCATTTTCGGTGATCCTTGAAACTACGCGAAGCACATTTCCATCCACAGCCGGAACTGCTATGCCGTAAGCGATCGATGCGATCGCTCCGGCTGTATAACTCCCTATTCCCTTCAACGACAGCAGTGCTTGATAGTCTTCAGGTAATTTTCCTTGATACTGCTTTTTTACAGTTACCGCTGCTTCCTGCATATTTCGGACGCGGTTATAATATCCAAGTCCTTCCCACAGTTTCAATAGTTTTTCTTCCGGACAATCTGCTAGTGCTTCGACATCCGGAAGCTCTGTGACAAATCTCTGAAAATATGGCTTGACCGCTTCCACCCTTGTCTGTTGGAGCATGATCTCAGACACCCACGTATAGTAGGCATTGTTTTTATCCCGCCATGGCAAGATCCTTTTATTTTCTCTGTACCACTCTAACAAAGGCACTACGATTTCTTCAAGCATCCTCATTCTCCATCTTGTTTGGTTTATTCTTTCATTAGTTTAGTAAAAACATACGATCGGCACATTATACTGGATCAGATTGTAAAGCTCGCCAGCCTTTTCAGGTGGCATATTGATACAGCCATGGGAACCACCTTCCAAAAATCTGTCGCCTCCAAAGTACGGCTGCCAGTTTGCATCGTGGAATCCGATCCCGCCGTTAAACGGCATCCAGTAATTTACATTTGCCTCATACTCATATTTGCCATTTTCCAATTGTCTTCCTCGGAGCACGTCCGGACTCTTCTTATAATATAAAGTATAGATCCCTGACGGTGTCTTGCGATCCTCATAACGCATATCTCCTGAAACGATATCAGATTCGAAGACGATCACTCCATTCTGATAATAATACATATGCTGTCCTGAGAGATCCACCTCAATATAAGTACTTCCGATGTCATTGATACCGTGTGCATTTGCAGTCATCGAGTATGCTGGTTCTCTCGTCGTCTGTGTGCCAGACTGGATCTCCTGCGTAAGCTGTGCAACCTCTGTAGCCTGATCGATCTGCCATCCATAGGCAGATCCATAAACACTTACTGTCCTTCCACTTGTTGTCTGGAACTGTCTCTGTGTGCCGACGGTATTATAGGATGTCGCAAGCTGTGCAACATAATCTGCGATGCACTGCTGGAAGGACGCATCATCCCGGATCAGCTGTCCTCTTTCATCAAAATTCAGCCAATCCTTGATCGTACTTCCATCAAGTGTCACCGTCTCATCCCCAAATGTATAGGTAATGCTTGCCCTTGTAAAATTATTGCATGCATCCAAAGATGCCTGCAGATCCGGGTCATCGCTGGTCACAGCTGCCTTAACGTATACCTCCGGAGTATCTGCGAAGTTCACACGGTCTTCGTTCTCAGAAACTGCCTCCGAGAGCATCTGATATGCCTGGCGCATATCCAACTCGCTTCCCTCCGTCTCCGGAATGATCTCAAACTGAGACTCTCCGTATGCAACGTAGGCATCCTCAGGGGCCACCTGGTTCTCTGGCTTTGCACACTCCAGTTCCTTTACCTGCGTTTTCAGCTTCTCTTTGTCATAGGTCGTATTCTTTGAAGTCGTATATGTTTTTTTCTCAAAATATCCTCGGATCCACTCATAAGGTCTTTGCTCTTTCAAAAGTCTGAGCACACTTCCATCTGAAACATACGTATACCCGATCTGATCGCCGCTGATCGTCTGCGGCTCTAAGTTTCTTGCCTCTATCTCTATGGAATAATCCTCAACTGCTTTTGCGATCTCCTGTTCTGCCTCGTATGCAGTTTTTCCTGCACAATCGATCCCATTGATCGAAGTTCCCTCAAAAAATTTATCTGAATAATAATAGGACATACCTGCATAAGCCGCACCAGCTGTCACCAAAAGCATCGCTGCCGTGATCCCTGTGATCTTTAATGCTTTATGCTTCTTTTTTACAGGCGGCTCATAAGGCGCAAGGTCTTCATCATTGATCGGTACATACGCTATCTGTTTCGGCCGCGCAGATTTACGGTGCACTTTCGGCTGACTCGCGCCACCGCCATCTACATTTATATTTCTTACCTCTTTTTCGCCCATTTAGATTCTCCTTAATCTCTTTCATGCTTTTTCAAGCCTAACATCAGCCCTTATTATAACACACTTCTTCCAATTTGCACCTGTTATTCATTTTTTTCACAAAAAATTTCGTCGCAGGCATCCTTGTTTCTTTTTATTATCTCAAAATACGTCAAAAGCCATGCACACGAAAATGTACATGGCTTTCATTCCTACACTTATTCTTCAAAATCCCTATAGATCAAGACGTTTTTTCATATCTTTCATCACATAAAAATACATGACGACCAAAAGACCTCCGGCAAATACCCACGCCATCGGGCTTGCCATACAGGTTCCAAAATAGCTTTCCCGTGAAGCAGCAACTACCGCTGTAACGCCTCTTGCGAGCAGTTCTGCCACACCCGCAAACATAGGAAGGATTCCGTATCCCATTCCCTGGATCCCATTTCTGAGCGTATTAACTAAATGAAGAGGGATAAAGAATGCAGCTACGCATTTTACATAGATATCTACCATCGGGATCACTTCCGCCGCATTGTCTGAGATGAACAGATAAGACAAATATTTGCCTACAAAGAAGATCGCGATACCACTCACGATCGCATATGCGATACCAATGATATTCGCACATCGAAATCCCTCTCTGACTCTGTCCAATCTGCGCGCTCCGATATTCTGCGCATTATAGGTTGCCATTGTTGTACCGATCGCAACATATGCCTGCGTAAAGATATTTTCAATCTTATTTCCAGCAGTAAAAGCAGCCACCGCATAGGATCCCAGGATATTCAGTGCGGACTGCACCATCATGGTTCCGATCGCTGTGATCGAATACTGCAATCCCATCGGAATGCCCACAGAAATCTCTTTTTTCGCCAGCTCCCAGCGGAATTTCCAGTCGTCTCTATCAAGCCTTAGCTCCGGCACAGCCTTGATGATATAGATCAGACACAGCAGACCAGATACTCCCTGTGCAATGATGGTTGCCCATGCAGCACCAGGAACTCCCATATGAAACACGATGATAAATACAAGATCCAAAACAACATTCAAGACCGCCGCAAGGATCAGGAAATACAACGGTACCTTACTGTTGCCAAGTGCTCTTAAAATGCTGGCCAGGATATTATACAATACCTGTGCAAAAATCCCACCGCAGATGATCATAATGTAAGAATATGCATCTGCAAAGATGTCCTCCGGCGTGTTCATAAAGGTCAAAAGTGCCCTCATTCCAAGCATACTCACTGCTGTCATGATCACAGAGATCACTACAGATAGTATTGCTGCATTTCCCACAGACTGACGCATCTCCTGCATCTTTCCAGCTCCGAATTTCTGTGAGGTGAGAACCGTAAATCCTGCCGTAAGTCCCATCAAAAATCCGATGATCAAAAACATGATCGTTCCCGTTGAACCAACTGCTGCCAAGCCTTTGGTCCCTACAAACTTCCCTACGATAATGGCATCTGCCATGTTATAGAACTGCTGGAAAACATTCCCAATAAACACAGGGATTGAAAAATCCAGGATCATTTTCATTGGCTTTCCGGCAGTCATATCTGTCTGCATCTTATTACCCCTCCTATCGCTCACTTTTTCTACTTTTTACTTTTTTCTATCTAATCCCAGAGCGATTATAGTTGAAAATATTTTCAATTTCAAGATATGTTCTGCATTTCTTTTAAATTCTACATAATCACCAAAAAACTATGAAAAATCTCTCTTTTCACCCAAAAAAACAGTTAATTGATCCTACGCATCGCCTTTAGATAACTTAGATCTATCTTCGGCCAGCGAAATCCCAGCTCTTGAAGTTTAGCAATTGTCACGTCTGTTTTCAGTTCTATATTTGCTGATGCGGAGGCAACCGATACATAGAAGGACAGTACCGCCACGTCCTTATCTGGCATCTTCTCAAGCATATATCGCTCAAACTCTTTGCGCGGAACAAGTTTACAGCGAAGATACTTTCCAAGTTCATGAATATATAGCATGTTTGGGTTTACCATATGATAAATCTGATTTATCTCCCCGTGCAGAACAAGTTCTGTGTAGGCTTTGGCACACAAATCAACCGCTGTAAAGTCCACAGGAAATACATCAAATTCTTCACAATATGCCCCTACTTTCATGATTCCCCGGCAACGATGTAAGAACCCATTGTCATCCGCATTTTTCTGAAAAACTCCATCTGCAGCTCTCCATGTAAGATTTCCGATCCGGTAAATGTTCGCCCGCAGTCCATTCTTTCTGGCAAGGATTACTTTTTCTTCCGCCTTATATTTGGAATGAATATATACATTTTCCTGATAGTGCTGCCCTACATCCAATGTATTTTCCGTAAATACAGCCTGCGGATCTGTCTGTTTCACAGTTCCTGCGCCGCTGACGCTTGCAGTGGACGTATGATGTAAAAAGGCACCGCTCTTTTCACAAAAACGGATCACATTTTGCGTTCCACCTACGTTGATACGTTCAAAATCAGCATAGTACCCGGTATGATGTACATTCGCAGCCGTATGGATCACAGCATCTATGCAGGAACATAAATTTTTATACTCTTCCTCTTTTATTCCCAGCATTTCATCTTCAATATCCCCGATCACGGTCGTATATTTCATCTTCTCATAGTCTTTTGGAAAATAATACTGCAGGATCGATCGCAATTTCTCAGGATTTCTCACCAGACATACAACCTCTATTTTTTTTTGCAGTAATTCCCGCAAAATATGCGCACCCAGATACCCAGTTGCACCCGTAAGCAATACATTTTTCGGCTTCTCTGCCCTTATATTCGAAGTCGTGTCTTCAATGATCTGATTGATATGTTCCTCTTTCTTTTCATAGGTTTTTGTCTCTTTCTGCATCCTGTCAGCAAGCATTTCCGGTGTCGGATGATCGTAGATCTCCTGCGCTGATATGCCAAGCTCAGCCCCCGCTTCAAGAGCTGCAAGACTGTCTCCGCCCATCTCAAAAAAGTTATGGCAGATACCCACCTGAGTTTTATCAAGTACCCGTTCAAACACTTCACAGATACGTTCTTCCTCCTCACTTCGAGGTGCTATATATTCTGTTTTTTTATCTTCCTGCGCTTCAATCTCCTGCATAACTTCTTTTCGTTTGATCTTCAAAGTGGTGGTCTTTGGAAAGTCACTGCTCCTAAATTTAATGGTATGGATCTTTTTATGTGTCGGAAGTTTTGCATTTAATTTTTGGATCGCTTCTTTTGCCTGCCTTTCTTCTGTGCCAGAGAAAAGCTGGAGCATCGCACAGAGTTTTCCATCATATGCATACACCATAGAATCTTTGATGCACTCGATCTCACTAATATATTCCTCGAGTTCCTCCGGATAAATATTCTCTCCATTATCCAGAATGATCACATTTTTCTTTCGTCCGGTGATAAAAAGAAAGCCATCCTCATCCATGTATCCAAGATCTCCGCTTTTAAACCATCCATCCTCAAACGCCTCCTGCGTTGCCTTTGGATCTTTGTAATATCCAAGCGTGACAGACGGACTTTTTATCTGGATCTCCCCCTCCACAAACCGCACACTGGTCTCAGGCATCAGTTTTCCAGAAGAACCAATACGGTTTCCAAAATTAGGGCAATTTGTACTGACGGATGGTGCTAATTCTGTCAGACCATATGCCAGATAAACTTGAACTCCTATGCTCTGAAGGGTCTCTATGATATCGCTGCGCAAAGGCGCGCCACCCACCAAAACACTCTCCAACTTTCCACCAAATTTTTCATGGATTTTTGAAAATACTTTCCGCTCCGCATGGATCCCAAACTTTCTCAGGATCTTACAGAGCTTTACTCCTATTTCAAATCGTTTCTTTACCCCAGGTTCACTCACAGCTTCTTTGATCTTTTTTGCGAAAACTTCTGCGATCCTTGGCACCACGACCATGACCAACGGCTGAAAACGCTGCATATTCTTTACAATATTTTCCATACGGTCATTGATACATATGGATTCCCCCATCAAAAGCACTGCCAGCTCTGTTGTGATCTCAAATGTATGATGGATCGGAAGAACAGACAACATACAAGCCGGGGAATCCGTGTTGATCCCCCAGGTTCTGATTCCCCACACATTGCTGATCACATTTTTGTGTGACAACATCACACCTTTGCTCGTCCCAGTCGTTCCAGATGTAAACAAGAGTTGCACAAGCTGATCCTCCTCGATCTTTGGCAAACTAGTCTGAGGCGTTTTTGTGATCTGCAAAAACAGTTCGTCCCGAAAAGAAATACTGTTTTTAAGCCCTGGCGCATTGCTGCAAAACATTTCTTTATGAACACGAAACTCCGGATCCATAAACATAAGCTCAACATCTCCCAGATTTAAGAGATTTGCCAGTTCCTGCGGCGGAAGCATTTTATCAAGAGGAACTGCCACATTTCCGCTGAGTGCGATTCCCAAAAGTGTTATGATCCACTCATAGCTGGTCGAGCCAAGGATCGCAATATGAGCTTTATTAAATCCGGCATTTACAAACCACGACGCAATCTGCCTGCTATCATCCACAAGTTCCCTGTAGGTCTTTTCCTTGACTTCTCCATCAACAAAAAATCTATATGCCGTCTTATCTTCATACTCAGAAATATATTCTATAAATTCCTGAAAATCACGTTTTTTCATTTCTTTTCCCATTGCTTTTCTCCTTCTTTCTGATTCATACGCCCTTTATCTTCATAAGTATTTCTTTCACTTCTTTTTCTTTCAGCATTGCCGGACATCCCTGCAAAGACGCTTCCGTCAAGATCCTTCGGATCATCTGCGGCATATCTTCCTCCTTTATTTCCTTAAAAGTCTCAGGTATGCCAAGCGCTCTTTCGAGTATACGGATTTTTTCAATCAATTCCTCTGCATTTTTTGCAATTCCACTTTCCAGCGCCAACTCATCCAAACGCTTTTTGGCCTGCGGAAGTGAGCTTTCCAGGACATAGGGCAAAGCTGCAGCACAGGCAAGTCCGTGCGGAATGTGATAGCGCTCGCCGAGCCTGTGTGCGATCGCGTGAACATAACCCACACTTGCTCTCCTAAAATTGATCCCCGCATGATACGCAGCTTCTGCCATTTTCAATCTGGATTCTTCATGATCCGGATGCTCAGCTGCGATCGGCAGATATCTAAAAATATCCCTGCAGACAGCAGGTGCTGAATTTACATCTTCATAAAAAGTACTGCTGAATGTGCTGATATAGGCTTCTATGCTGTGCGTGAGCGCATCCAGTCCAGAATACACGGTGGGCGCTTTGGGCACATGACGAAGAAGTTCACTGTCAAAGATGATCTGATCCGGCATATACTTATCGGAGAGGATCGCCAGTTTTTTGTGCTTTTTCGTATCTGTGATCACAGAAAAAAACGTGATCTCGGATCCTGTTCCAGAAGTGGTAGGCACCGCATACAACGGTACCGATCTTTTACATGGAAATACATACAGACTCATCAATCGGACAGAAACATGAGGATTTGCCGCTCTTAACGCGATCACCTTCGCACAATCCAGTACAGAACCTCCCCCGACAGCTATGATGCAGTCACAGTGTTCTTTTTGAAATATCCTAAGTCCTTCCTCCACGTTTTCTATAGTTGGATCCGATACAATATCTGAAAACACTGTTGTTTTGATCCCAGCATCTGCCAAATCTTTGAGCACACTGTCGAGCATTCCTTTTTTTCGGACCGTTTTTCCAGATGCGAAAAAGACCGATTTATAATGATTTCGTTCAATCTGCATATACAGATCATTGATCGTATTTTTTCCCTTTTTAACAGGGATCTGCTTTACCTTTTTTGACTTAAACACCAGCTTCGAAGCGAACTGAATGATACTTGTCATAAGCCCTCCCTTCTTTAAACCTCTGATAGATTTTTGTTTTTTATTATCTTACCTCATTTCTTAACTCATGTCACTCTTTCCAATCAAAAAATCACCTTCCATAAAAGAAAAAACGCTACGCAGACAGCCAAATAAATGTCCATCTGCATAGCGATCTTAGTTTTTTAGCTTATTATTTCTCGATCAGGAGAGATTTACCTGTCATATCTGCTGGCTGTTCCATTCCCATAAGCTCGATCAGAGTCGGAACGATATCTGCCAGACATCCACCTTCGCGAAGTGCATATTTCGGGTCTGCATTTACAAGGATAAATGGAACTGGATTTGTAGTATGTGCAGTCCACGGAGCACCTGTCTCATAATCAACAAGCTGTTCTGCATTTCCATGGTCAGCGCAGATAAACATCTGTCCATCGACTTCTTTGAGTGCTTCCACTGCTTTACCTACACATTCATCTACAGTCTCCACTGCTTTAACTGCTGCTTCCTGTACACCAGTATGACCAACCATATCTGGGTTTGCAAAGTTGATCACGATCACATCATATTTGTCAGATTTGATCGCTTCCACCAATTTCTCACAAACCTGAGGTGCACTCATCTCTGGCTGAAGGTCATAAGTTGCAACCTTCGGTGATTTTACAAGGATTCTGTCTTCTCCTTCGTTCGGCTCTTCCACACCACCGTTGAAGAAGAATGTAACATGTGCATATTTTTCAGTCTCTGCGATACGTGCCTGTGTCATCTTGTGTGCTGCAAGGTATTCTCCAAATGTATTTTTGAGCTGAACTTTATGGAAAGCAACCTGTTTATTCTGAATAGTATCATCATACTCTGTAAAGCATACGAAAGTAACCTGCGGTCTTGCTTTTCTTACAAATCCCTGGAAATCATCATCGCAGAAAGCTCTTGTGATCTCACGTGCACGGTCTGGGCGGAAGTTAAAGAACACTACAGAGTCTTTGTCAGATACCACACCTGCTGCTTTTCCATCTTTCTCGATCACAGTAGGAAGTACGAACTCATCTGTCTTATCGTTGTCATAAGAATCCTGTACTGCCTGCGCTGCATCTGTTGCTTTTACACCGATGCCAGAAGTAAGTGCATCGTATGCCAGCTCTACACGATCCCAACGGTTGTCACGGTCCATCGCATAGTAACGTCCGGAAACAGTTGCAACCTCACCTACACCGATCTTCTTCATCTCTGCTTCCAGAGCCTCTACAAATTCTTTACCAGATGCCGGAGGTGTGTCACGTCCATCGAGGAAGCAGTGTACATATACTTTCTCCACGCCTTCTCTCTTGGCCATTTCCAGTAATCCGTACAGATGTGTATTGTGGCTGTGAACACCACCGTCAGAGAGAAGTCCCATGAAATGTACTGCAGAGTCATTCTCTCTTGCGTTCTTCATTGCTGCAAGAAGCGCTTCGTTCTTAAAGAAATCTCCGCCCTGGATCTCTTTTGTGATTCTTGTGAGTTCCTGATATACGATACGTCCTGCACCCATGTTCATATGGCCTACCTCAGAGTTTCCCATCTGCCCATCCGGAAGACCAACTGCAAGTCCGCTTGCATTTCCATTTACAAATGGATATTCTGCCATCAGTTTATCCATAACCGGTGTCTTAGCTGTGTAAACAGCATTGCCTTCGGTCTTTTCATTTAATCCATAACCATCAAGGATCATTAATACGGTTGGTTTTTTACTCATAATTTTCTCCTTCATATCTATTTGTGATCATTCATTGTGATAATCTTATCAGACTCTTTATATACTACCAAAAATTAAAAATTTTTCAATTCTTTTCTTCAGAAAATTCATTTTTATGATCATTTCCCATATACGCGGATGATCGTAGAGATCTTGCGTACAGAATCTCTATTTCTGATCTCCTCGATCGCTGTACGGAAATCACCTTCTCTTACTTTCTCTGTGATCACAACTACTTCTGCACAGCCTTCCACTTTCGTATCCTTCTGGATGATCTGTGCTACGCTCACCTGATATTTGGCAAAGATCGCTGTCATCTCAGCCAATACGCCGCAGCGATCTTCGACTTTCAGACGCAGGAAGTAGCGATTATGTGTGTTTTCCATCTTTTTCACAGGGATTTCCTTATAGCAGGTACAGCCAATTCTTCCACAGCAGCCGATCAGTATATTGCGGACGATATCAAAGACATCTCCCACAACTGCGCTGGCTGTCGGAAGCTCTCCTGCTCCGCGTCCGAAAAACATCGCATCCTCCACAGCATCTCCATGTACAAATACTGCATTGTAAGAATCATTTACTGTTGCCAGCGGATGAGAGCTCGGGATCAGCATCGGACACACATATGCTTCGATTCCATCCTCTGTATTCTTAGCAACACCCAGAAGCTTGATGTCACGTCCCATCTCTTTTGCATAGTGGATATCCTTAGACGTGATCTTTGCGATGCCTTCTGTGTAAACATCGTTGAACACTACACGGGAATTAAATGCCACAGATGCTAAGATCGCAACTTTACGTCCCGCATCAAGGCCCTCGATGTCTGCAGTCGGATCCGCTTCCGCATATCCTAACTCAGTGGCAAGTGCCAACGCATCTTTAAATTCCATGCCATCCTGAGTCATCTTAGTAAGGATAAAGTTTGTAGTTCCATTCACGATACCCATCACTTCCGTCATGTGGTTTCCTGCCAGACACTGTTTCAGCGGGCGAATGATCGGAATACCACCTGCGACAGCAGCTTCAAATAAAAAGTCTACCCCGTGTTCTTTCGCTGCCTCCAAAAGTTCATGTCCATGGACAGCGATCAGATCTTTATTCGCAGATACCACGTGTTTGCCTGCATTTAAAGCCTGCAAAATATAGGTTCTTGCTGGATTGATCCCTCCCATCAGTTCGATCACGATCTCAATCTCCGGATCATTTAAGATTTTTTCCCACTGATCAGTCAATACGGACGCATCCTCCACTTTCGCAGCTGCTTTTTCCATATTTCTCACAAGAATCTTTTTAAGCTCAACTTTACAGCCGATCTTGGCTGACATCTCTTCTTCTTGATTTTTTAATACTTTATACACACCGGTTCCTACTGTTCCCAGTCCCAGCAGTGCGGCTTTGATGACTCTCTCACTCATTTTGCAGGATTCCCCTTTCTTATTGTATACGTTGATTTTTATAGTAGGGCAGAATCGTCTATTTGTCAAGTTCGTCTGACCTTTTCAGCAAAATATCTATCTGTTCCTCCTGTTTTTTTACAATTCTGTAAAGTCTGACAATATAAAAAAGGCATCCCCACACAAATCCTGCCAGCAACAGGCAAAAAATTCCGCAAAAAATAACGTAAAGTCTTGCATTCGCCTTCTGCCCCTCCACCCCAACGAGCATACACGCAAACATTCCTGCTGTTATAAATGCAGTGACCGCTGCCATTCCTATCCTTTTTAATATCTTTCTGATCATACATATCCCTTCCTATCTTTCTGTGTCCGCTGCTGTACTTTCATTCTTGTAAACCTCTGCACATTGTGAAAAGGATAGTGTCCTTATAAAGACACTATTCTATCTCTCATTTTAAACCGATAATAGGTGTATATCAAGAACAAAATGGACGGTTATCACAAATGATCAGCTATGAAAAACTATGGGACACAATGAAAAAACGGGGAATTTCCCAATATGACCTGTACACTCACTACGGGATCCGCCATTCCCTGCTCGACAAACTCCGACATAATCGAAATATTGAAATTTATACTCTGGATTATCTTTGCTCTATCTTAGACTGTGACTTCAGCGATATCATAGAACACATTCCTGAACACAGCTCTGATAAATCCGAAAAGGAATCCCTGTCTTTGCAGGGATCTGCTCAAGAATGATCGCAACAAAGGATTCTCGTACATATATTATTTGTCTTCTGTACAAATGTTATATTATATAGAAATATATTTTTTTATAAAAAAGAACATTTTGTACTACTTATAAAATCTCATCAAAAAAGCGCATTTGAATATGCACTACTCTTATGTAGCATCATTCAAACACGCTTTGCGTTTTCTTTACAATAAAAAAATCTGTTTCATACTTTGTGATATGCCATCCAGCCCTTCATTTCTCTCTGCTCAAAAGTACCGCAATGAACAAACCCACATTTTTCCAACAATTTCTGCATCGGAATATTATCCTTGTATGTATCCATTCGGATATTCGGAGTCTGCTCATAAGCCCAATTAAGACAGTGTGCTGCTGCTCCTCTTACGATTCCGGTAGATGCCACTCTGTGCACCACCGCATAAGGTTTCTCGTTCAGCCATTTTCCCTCGATGACCTGATATGCCCTATCTTCCTCCTGTGCATAGTAAAATACACAGGCGATCTGGTCAGCTTCCATGCACAGATAGGTCTTATCCATCCCCTGTTCCACCAGTTCCTGTGGCGGATAGGCATCTCCCCACTGTTCACGATTGCCATTTTCTTTCATAAAGTTTCTGGCCTGCTCATATATCTTCAGGATATCCGCCAGATCCTCTTTCTTTGCTTTTCTTATTTCCATAACACCTATATCCTTATCTGTCGTATTTTCTTATCTTCCGATTTGGAATTTATTTATCAAAAACTCTTTTTAAAAATGCAGAGAAGCTCTATACTTCCTACTTTGGAAGTCTCTGCACATATCGCATGATCGTCCCGAGCATTTCCTTTTCCTGCAATGGTTTTGAAAAATGTTCGTTCATTCCCGCCTCTTTACTCTGCTGTATATCCTCCAAAAATGCATTCGCAGTCATAGCAAAGATTGGAATCTTAGCTGCATCGCTTCGCTCCATCTTTCGAATCACTCTAGTGGCGTCCAGTCCACCCATGACTGGCATCATCACATCCATAAGAATGATATCAAATTCATCCTCGTCTGACTTTGCAAAGGTCTCCACTGCTTCCTGCCCATTCCACGCAGTTTCAACAGTCAGTCCTGCCTGCTCCAGTATAAACTTCGCGATTTCCATATTCAGCTCATTATCTTCCACCAACAGGATCTTAACTCCAGAAAGGCAGATGTCTGCATTGTTTGCTTTCTCCTGCTCCCGGATCTCATGATCCGGATCAATATCAAAGGACAGGAAAAATGTAAACTTAGTTCCGACATTTTGTTTACTTTCCAGGAAAATAGATCCCCCCATCAGATCAATAAGCTGTTTGACAATGCTCAGTCCCAAGCCTGTTCCCATATATTTCGTTCTTGCATCACTGCTCTCCTGTGCAAACGGTTCAAAGGCATGTTTTTGGAATTCTTCACTCATGCCGTAACCGGTATCTATGCATTCAAACTGATAGGTTGCTTTCCCATTCTCACAGGAGATCTCTGTACAGGTAACAGTCACTGTCCCGCCTGGCCGATTATACTTCATTGCATTTCCAACAACATTTTGTAATACCTGTTTTAAATGAACAGGACTTCCCAACAAATGGCGGTGCTTGATCCCGTAATTATTGACCGTAAACGGGATATCCTTTATCTGGCTCTGCATTTCCATGATAACATTGGATTCCTGAAACAATTCAAACAGATCAAAAGGTTTGTATTCCAGAAGGATCCTTCCGGATTCCAACTTATTCATGTCCAACACATTGTTTACCAGATTTAGAAGAAAGCTGGACGCCTCCATTGCCTTATCACGGCACTCCTGCTGTTTTTTCAGATCATTCGGATAATGCTCTGCGATCGAGAGTATTCCTCGGATCCCATTGATCGGGGTACGGATATCGTGACTCATGCGCCTGAGAAAATCTGTTTTCGCCATATTCGCTCTCTGGGCTTCCGCTGCAATCTTCGCAAGCCGTTTTTCATATTCCATCTCCTGCTGCTTTTCCGTATTGATCTCACGGGTAAGATAAAGAACATTTGTCACCCTTCCGCTCTCATCTCTCTTTTTTACGATAAATCGAGCTAAATGCCATGATCCATTCACTGCATGATATTCCGTTGCGATCGTCTCCGTGTCTTTCAAACGCTCTGAAAGCGTAAAGATATCCAGAAATTCCCGCATTTTTTCCCGGTATTCCAGGGCCACGACCCGTTCCTGCACATTTTGGAATTCTTTTGTGATCTTTCCATGATTTCCGGTCAGTTTGTGAACTTCCCGCCCAGCGGATATCTCCTCATAAGTATCTGCCGCCAGATCCATGCGGTAGATCAACCAGTAAATCTTGCTGATAGAACTGATGATCTCATTGTTCAGATTTGCCTCTGCAAGTGCATTTTCCAGTGCCTCGCGTTGCTGGTCCTGCTTAGCGATCAGATCATCTACATATCGATATCCCATAACCACTTTAAATCCATCGGTTTCTTTTAAACGAACAAACTGTACTTCGAAATGCTTCTGCCCGGAAGCATTCGGCTTCGTACTGAAGCGATACAGCATACGCTCATTGTGCTCCAACACCTGCATCACGTGTGCCGCACTAAGTTTTTCGAGAAAATCCGGCGCCGATTCCTGAACCACAAAATGCTCAAAATAATACTGTATTCGGAAAGAATAACATTCTTTCTTTTCACGGAGCGCATTCTCGACCAGTTTCTTCTCCGTCAGATTTGCATTTGTATATTTTCCCTGTTTGACAGAAACTAATGTATCCGCCAAAAGATCACAGTAATAAACAGAGGTATAATCTACACAAAGAGCATTCAAAAGCTGCTTTTCATATTTTAGCTCATGCAGACTTTGAGTAAGCTGGGATTGCTTTTCTTCCAGCTCATTCACAATATCGATATTCTCTTTTACGCTTCCAAGGTGTCCGGCAACAGAGGTCAGAAGCTGTAAGGTCATGTCAGAAACACTCTGCTCTGGATTATCAAGCCCAACATACCCCTTTAATTTATTATTGGAAAAAATAGGGATCACGATCAAGGCGTATATCTCCTGACCATCAAACACCTGAAATTCTTCCGAAAATAAAACTTTATCTGACTCCCAATCATTTGAAACGATCGCTTTTCCTCTCTGAAACCTGGGCATCCAATTCGGGAGCTCCTGGACATGTACATACTGCATAGAGGTAAGAGTCTGAGAGACTCCCTCCGCACACCATTCATGCGTCATACGGAATGTATCTTCCTCATTTGACAATTCAAATACGTACGCACGATCTGACTGGGTACAATCGCCTATAGCATTTAGTAATCCCTGCAGTACATTGTCAAACTCCTTCTCATTTTTGGCACGATCTAAACGCGTGATATGGCATAGGATCCTATTTACTGCATCCAACACCGTTTGGAGATTTTCGTTTTTATTTTTATCTGTCTCATCTTTCATACTCTTTTCCTTTCCAGAGTGCAGACTCCTTCTCCGTCCTAGTACAAGATACGGTTTCTATCTTTGTCTGGTCAAAAGGCATACACATTCACAATGATCGGTAAAACTAAACATATCGACCGGCTGTATCTTTCGCACTTGATATCCATGTTTAGTCAGATATTCCAAATCTCTGGCAAGTGTATCCGGCCCGCAGGATATATAGACGATTCTGGACGGTCCTAACTTTGTCACAGAAGACATAAATTTCTGGTCACTTCCTGTGCGTGGCGGGTCCATAAACACGACATCCGCATGCTCACCCTGTGCTGCCATCGCTTCCATGAATTCTCCTGCATCTCCCTGGAAGAAACGTGCATTTGTCACTTTATTTTCCTTTGCGTTGATCTTCGCATCACGGACTGCATCTGGATTGAGTTCTACGCCGATCACTTCTTTTGCTTTGCTTGCTGCTACAAGTCCGATCGTACCGATACCACAATAAGCGTCGATGACCGTTTCTTTTCTTCCAAGCCCAGCATATTCGATCGCAGTCTTATATAAAACTTCTGTCTGTACTGGATTTACCTGATAGAAAGACTGTGGAGAGATTCTAAAAGAGCATCCGCAAAGCCTATCCCGGATAAATCCTTTTCCATAGAGTACGATGTCACGGTCTCCCAATACCATGCTCGTCTTTTTATCATTTACATTTAGCACCACCGTTGTGATCTCTGGAAATTTCTGGCGCAATGCTTTGACAAAATTGTTCTTGGATGGGAAGATCACAGATGCCACTACGAGAACGACCATGATCTCTCCTGTAGCAAATCCCCTGCGCACCAGCACATGACGTAAAAGCCCATATCCGGTATCTTCGTCGTACGTTTTGATCTTAAAAGACTTCAGCATATCGCGGATCGCACGGATGATCTCCTGGCTAGTCTTATCTTCGATCAAACACTCCTCCACCGGAACTACGCGATGTGTTTTTGCCTCGTAAGTTCCACAGATGATATTTCCTTTTTTATCCCTGTCAAAAACAGCGTGTACCTTATTTCTATAATAGTAAGGATCTTCCATCCCTAAGATTGGTTTCACAGTTCCAAATTTCTTTAATAATTTATTTAATTTTTTCTGTTTCGCATTCAGCTGTTCCTGATAGGAAACGCCCTGATACTGACAGCCACCGCATTTTTTGGACACGGCACATTTTTTTATGATCTGTTCCATTTTTTTAACCTGCTTTCTATTTGCATACTCGATTTATTATATCAATGAAAGCATTCTTGCGCAAGTAAAGGAACTTCTAATGTCGAAGCTTGTCGAAATGTTTTCCTTCGATTTGTGCCGAAAATCGTAGACGAATGTAGAAAAACATGGTATACTCAATTCATACAAAAGAGAGATTACAGATCGTCGTTTGACAGCGACCCGAAGAATACCAAAATTAAGATAAAATTCTCAAAACACGAAAGATTGTAATAAAATACAAAAAGAAAGTTGTAGTAAAATACATCAGATGCTATTGAGATACGAAGGAAAGGTTATCTCAAAATACACCAGATATTATTGAAATACGAAGGAAAGTCATATCAAAGTACGAAAGATATGAGCCATATACGGATGATAAATCACAATTGCACAAAAGATGATCTTAAAGCAGTTCCTCTAAGGAGCTGCTTTTTTATGTCTTCTCAACTATCTGCAATCTTCTCTATCGTAAATGTCAAAAATGCCCCTAAATACGCTCGAATCACAAATCATTTGGATCTTACTGGCATTTAGGGGCATTATATTATTTTTCGCTTGGACACATTTGCCTAAAAATGGCTAAAATTATTTATAGTTTACGATCTGGCCGAAGTCAGCTTTCAGAGAAGCTCCACCTACAAGACCACCGTCGATATCGTTCTGAACGAATAAGTCAGGAGCTGTTGCAGGATTTACAGATCCGCCATACTGGATACGGATCGCTTCTGCTGTTGCTTCATCATAGATTTCAGCGATGCATGCACGGATACCAGCGCATACTTCCTGAGCCTGCTCAGTAGTAGCTGTTTTGCCTGTTCCGATAGCCCAGATTGGCTCGTAAGCGATCACTGCTGTTTTTGCCTGATCTGCTGTTACATTCTGGAATCCAACTTTTACCTGCTGACGGATGAAATCCATTGTCACGCCCTGCTCTCTCTGAGTCAGAGTTTCGCCGCAGCACATGATCGGTGTGATTCCATGTTCGAAAGCTTTCAGAA
>CAZSTD010000006.1:31483-34416 GCA_964609645.1 uncultured Blautia sp. | reverse complement strand
TAGTCTGACGCCTAAAGCGTCTGGAAGCACGTGACTTTAGTCATGTGAGGTTCACGATATCTCCATATATTTATACATCTAAATTGCAATCATACAGATGTCAACCTTTACTGACTAGATAATGTGTCGTAAACACATTTCTCTACATTAAAACACATACTAGCATAAGTCAACTATCCACCACTTGATCTAACAATCTGAAGTGGAGCTTATGAAAAAGGAGGTAAAAATGAATAAAAACAAACATAAATTTGTCACTTTCGCTGCACTGATGACTACTGCCACTGCAGTCATCCACCTTACAAATCGTACGATCGCCGCAGCCTCACAGCTAAAACAGATATTAAAAATCTCTAATGATAATTTCTTTGAATGGCGTTTCGGTAATATTTATTATACAAAAAAAGGAACTGGATCTCCTATTTTGTTGATCCACGATGTATTGCCGGGTGCATCCGCTTATGAATGGAGCAAGATCGAAAATGAACTCGCCAAAGATCACACGGTATATGCGATCGATCTTCTCGGATGCGGACGTTCTGAAAAAGCAGGTATTACCTACACGAATTTTGTTTATGTACAGATGATTTGTGACTTTATCAAAAAGGTGATCGGACAGAAGACAGATATCATTGCCAGCGGTCTTTCCTGCTCTTTTGTCGCAATGGCCTGTCACAATGAAAAGAAACTTTTCGATAAGATCATGTTCGTAAATCCACCAAGTTTAACCGATTTACGCCAGATGCCGTCCTCCAAGAGCAAACTTTTAAAACTTGCACTGGAAGCACCGATTTTTGGAACATTGATCTATCATATCATCGTTTCACGGGAAAATGTAAACAGTCTTTTTGTTGAAAAGATGTATTATAATCCATTTCATGTGGATACCGATATGGAAGACGCATATTATGAAAGTGCTCATAAAGGCAGCTATTATGCTAAATTTTTATATTCCAGCCTTATCGCAAAGTATATGAACATCAATATCAATCATGCTGTCAAAGCTCTTGATAACAGTATTTTTATTGTCGAAGGTGAGGCAGAGTTTAATGCTTCCTCCATCATAGATGATTATTGCACATTAAATCCTGCAATAGAAGCAGTTACACTCAAAAACACCAAACACGTTCCGCATATTGAAGATCCGGAAGCGTTCCTTGAGCAAGTTAAGATATTTTTCTAAATAGAGAAGCACCCATACACTGCCGACTTGGCTATGCATGGGTGTTTCCTATTTTAATCTTATTTTATTTATCTTATTCTGCTTCTATCGCATCGGACTCCTCGGAAATTTCCTCGCTGTCAGATTCCTCATCCTCACTTACTTCTGTATCCACATCTGTCACTTCATCAGCGGTCACATTTTCTGTTCCAACCAGTGTATCCCATGCAGTAAATAAATCCTTTACATTCATTTTATTGACCAGATATACCTTGCTGTCAACTACTGCCGCATAGTAATTGGTATCATAGCTATAATACTCTACCTCCAAAGTATCTCCATCTTCCTCTGTAAATATCACAGACATT
The DNA here is from genome assembly GCA_964609645.1 of uncultured Blautia sp. Lineage (GTDB taxonomy): Bacteria > Bacillota > Clostridia > Lachnospirales > Lachnospiraceae > Blautia_A. Next base: position 32,886 of record CAZSTD010000006.1, on the reverse strand, counting down.
TCCGCTTCATTTTCCGGCTCAAATGCCTCTGTGATACGTTTTTGTGCCGTGATATTGATCAGTTTATTATAAAATGTTGTAAAATCTGTAGTCTCTGTTTCCTTTCCATCCAGTTTATAAGTTACCGTTTCTGTCTCATTTCCCTCGTCATCTTCTGATGTTTCACGTGAAACATTCACTTTATGGGCGCTTCCTTGATAACTAACTTTCAGGCTTGCAAGATTATTCAGCGACATATAGCTTACTGTCATGTCCCAGAAATCTTCTTCGGTCTTTTCGATCAGTTCGTCTAATGTGTCATTGGACATTGTATAAACCTGCTGGCTATCATTTACTATAACATAACGATTACTGCCGTCAGCTTCATCACCAACCACGATTACCAACTGCCGATCTTCCATCTCCGTTTTTGTTTCCTCATCTGTTTCTGCGGAATCTTCATCTTCGCTTTCTGTTGCAGTTTCAGCTGTCTCATCCGAAGCATCTTCATTTGAATCGTCTTCTTCTGTTTCCACTTCAACTTCTTCCTGATAATCAACAGTGATCACCGCATATGGTTCATCCAATCCATATTTGTTCTTATCTTCGCACTTATAATCTACAAGCGAATCATACGCCATACTTCCGAAAGAAGATACTAGAGAACTTGCGGTCGCAGAATCCGCTTTTTCTTCGTTTTCACCGCTCTTTACAGACCAAAGTCCAGTGTCTTCATTTTTAGACAAGCTATAATCTTCCTTACCTTCCACTGTGATCTGTCTGATCGTATCCGTTGCAGAAATTGCCGGAAAATCTTCCATCTGCGCATAGTCATAAAGAGATTTCGCAAATGGTTCTACACAAGAAGAGTCCACAAGGTATACGGTTTTTTCATCATCATCTTTGCGCACATAATACTGGCCTGTAGACTGATTTTCATCTCCCACATAAAATACAGTTGTCACAGCTTCTGTACTTTCTTCTTTTGTGTCCGATTCTTCTGAATCAGTTTCCTCTATATCTGCTTCTGTCTGAGACACAATATAAATCTGGTTGGAAGGTTCTTCTAATCCATACTCTGCCAGATCTTCTACGTCCTCCAACACTCGATCTGCATCTACAGAGGCGATCGCAGATGCCGCATTGTCAAGAATTGTCTGATCTACCGGAAAATCCGTTTCATCTTTTTTCAGCCATGTATCTCCATCTTTTTCAAAAGTTGTCTCCGTATCATCCACCAGAAATCCTAGTGACTGGATATCATCCGAGGAAGCAGAAAAGACAGTAACGCTCTCCTCCTCTTCTTCTGCTTCCACTTCTTTTTGTTCCTGACTGGAGACATAAGATTTCACACCTGCGTAAGCTCCACAGCATACAACTAAGACTGCTGCCGCGAGAAGCATTTTTACAGTTTTATTTTTCAT
>CAZSTD010000006.1:23093-31383 GCA_964609645.1 uncultured Blautia sp. | reverse complement strand
ATTTTTTTATTTAGGCTTTTCTTCGTTTCATCCATACAAAGAATCCCACAACAAGGAAGAATCCAGGGATCAGTCCCATGGTACAGATCTTCCAAAATGCGGTGTCATATGCAGTAAGTGTCAGATAAGATACTTGCAGGCTCTTTGATGGAATGGATACACTTGCGCTTTCTTCTGTGTCTGTCATCCATTTCAGAGATTCGATCACCAGTTTTTCATTTCCGCCAGACACCATCTGATTCACCTGAGAGTCCATCAGGTTTGATGTAGAGTAATAAACAATCTGTGTCTCTTTGTCATCCTCTAAGCTTTCTGTGATACAAACGCCAAGATCAAACGGTCCGTCTGTATCGTTCTCCTCTTTTTCCATTGTTCCGCTGCTCAGATCAACTTTGGAGTATGCCTGAGAAGAAGTTGTCAGAATGCTATTAATCGTGACGGTGTCTCGTACATCTTCCATTTTCTGGATTCCCTGCGCATATGGTGCTAATACATAATATCCGCCGGAGGCGGTTTCTGAGCTCGCATCAGTACTATTTATCGTAGGAACTAAATAATACGGCATCTGCATCGCATAGTGCTGATTATCGCCTTCAAATACGATTCCCTCTGCACGTGAAACACCATAATTTTCTAACACAGCATCAAAGTTTGGTGTGGCATCTGTACTATAATCAGAAAAGATCATCGCTTTTCCGCCGTTTTCCAGATATTCAATGATCGCATCTTTTTCATCTTCAGAGATATCTGTAGAAGGAGAATTGATAAACAGACAGTCTGCATCTTCCGGAACACTGCCCTCTGTCAAAAGATTCAATGACTGAATATCCATGTTTGCTTTTTCAATGTCTTCTTTGATCGAAGAATCCATATCCAGCTCACCGTGACCTTCCAGTGTATATAAAATAGGAAGATCTTCTGAAGTTACATATCCAATCGCACTGGTGATCTGTCCCTCTCCGTCAAAGCCTGTTGTCTGATAGCTGTAAGTCTGGTAATCCAAAGAGCTTTCATACATATTGTTGTAATCAACCACTTTATTTCTCTCTCCACAGACAATGATCAGACTGTTGGAGGAAATATCCGCACTGGTATACTCAGAAACAAATTTAGGGTTTACCACAGGGTCTTTTTGTACCACTGTGATATGTTTTGATTCATCTTCGTATTTTTTCAAAAGATTGGTGATATTTTCATCCTCAGATCCACTCTGTGCGATCTGGTAAATAGTCACGTCCTTCGTCATTTCCTGCAGCATCGCCTTTGTCTCATCTCCGATACTGTACAATTTCTCACTGCTGACATCGATTTCGGAGTATTTCGACGGCAATGCGCCAACGATCATATTGATCACGATCACGACTGCGATAAAGATCACAGACATCACCATCGTATAAGAACCATTCATAATGTGTTTCTTACTCACCGTTCCGATCAATTTCTTTTTATCAAATTTGGAATGCTTTCCATCCCCGGACTTGCTGTTTTTCATTTTTTCTTTCAATTTCATCTTTTTTCACCTCCCTGCTAGTTCCAACGTCTTTTCAGAATAGACTGTGTTGTAAGGAATAAGCATACTGCGATCACAGAAAGGAAATATACGATTCCTTTGATGTCAAAAATCTCATTTGTAAAGTTATCAAAATGTCCACTCAGATTGAATACATTCAACACTTTTTGAATACCGCCTTCAAAAAGACTTGAGTTCAAAGCATAGACAATCACAAGGACTGCTTCCCCGATCACGCCCACGATCGCTGAGATCAGTACATTTTTGATCATAGTATAAATGATCAGAGCCGCGGCTAAGATCAGTAATCCAAAAGTCACGCATGTGGACATCGAAGTCTGTGAAAAGAAAGATGAAATTCCATTCATCATATAAAACGCAAACAATAGCACAAAAGTAAGAACTGCCGCGATCACCTGGCTCTCTGTAAGTGCTGACATAAATACGCCGATCGCGATGTTCGCACATCCCAACAGGAAGAATCCAAGAACCGCTGTATATGCGCCGGCAAATGATACCGTTCCAAATTTAGACATGATCAGAGGATATGTGCACATCACTGCCATAGGGATCGCAAACACAGTGATCAATGCCAGATATTTTCCAACTACGATCCCGCCTACAGAAACTGGTGCTGTCAAAAGGAGCTGGTCTGTTTTCTGCTTTCTTTCTTCTGCAAGTACACGCATCGTCAGGATCGGTACTCCGATCAAGAAGACAAATGTGATCGCACTCAGCGTATATTCAAATTTTGGATATGCCGCGGAAAGCTGATATGCCGAAAAATAAATGCCTGCCAGTACAAGAATAAAGAAAATAAACAAATATCCTACCATGGATGTCAAATAGCTTCTCAATTCTCTTTTATAAACCGCCGTCATGATTCCTTACCCCCTTCGTCGTTTCGCTCCATCTGATCCGTGTTCGCTGACATCGGCTGATCGGCTGCTGTAAGTTCAAGGAAGATTTCTTCCAGAGATACCTTCTTAGACTGCATCTCGTAGATCGGACAGTTTATCTCTGCCATCTTATAAAATACCTTTTCTCTCACATCATTGCTTTCTTCTGTAGTAACTTTCGCATTCCACAGATTCTGTTTATCATCATGTGTGAGGGTCACTTCATTGATGCCCTCCACTTCTTTTAAGCCCTGTTCGATCTTCGTTCTGTCACCCTTCAGCAGCATCTCCAACGTATGAGAGCCTTCTGCCAGTTTTCCAAGATTATCCGGAGTATCGCTGGCTACCAGCTTCCCATGGGAAATGATCAGAACATAATCACACACGGCACTCACTTCCGACAAAATATGAGAGCTGAGGATCACGGTATGTTTCTTTTTCAAGTTTTTGATAAGTTCACGGATCTCTATGATCTGCTTCGGGTCAAGACCTACAGTCGGTTCATCCAGGATGATGACTTCCGGATATCCCATGATCGCTTCTGCAAGTCCCACTCTCTGGCGATAACCTTTGGACAGATTCTTGATCAATCGATTTCTCATATCTGAGATCTTTACCATCTCCATGACTTCTTCTATCATGGATGCTTTTTTATTTTTGGGGATTTTTTTAAGATCGGCCACAAATTTCATATATTCCAAAACAGTCATATCAAAGTAGACCGGCGGCTGTTCTGGAAGATAACCGATACATTTCTTCGCAGCTTCCGGTTCTTCGAGAATATCATGACCGTCAATCTTAACTGTTCCTTCTGTGGATGCGATGTATCCTGTTATCATATTCATTGTGGTGGATTTTCCTGCGCCGTTCGGGCCAAGGAATCCATAGATTTTGCCTTTCTCTATTTTGAAAGAAAGGTGGTCAACTGCTGTATGGTCTCCATATCGTTTGACCAAATTATTTACTTCAATCAAATTACTCTCCTCCTTTTATTATTCCGGATACATAGATATAAATATTTATGATCTTTATTTATATATTTTATATGTTTATGTATCCCGGCAGTTTGCCAAAAGGTGTCCTGAAAAACAGCTTTAGGACAACATAGAGAATGCCCTCGGGTGAAACAGAGATTGGGGGGAACCCGAGGACATTTCTATAAGGATAGTTTATGATGAAGTTGTGATGAAATTAGGATAAAAGTGTGATTATTTTGTGATGTCGGACACTTTTTAAGCCAGAGGCTCTTTCAGAGGTGTTCCCGCTTTTCGCGGGTATTTTCCAGGTGTTGATTTCTTCTTGTCAATGATCACCAAAGAGCGGTCGATCTCTGAATCTGGAAGCTGGAAATACGTAATATCTCTAAGCTGTCCTCCGAGGATTTTGATCGCCTTCTCCGCCTGTGCCGCTTCTTCCTGCACAGTACCAGATTTATAAGAAATAAAAGCTCCTCCTGTTTTTACATATGGCAGGCAATATTCTGACAAGGTTGCCAGATTAGAAACTGCTCTGGATACGCAAAGATCATATTTCTCACGATGCTCTTTACTTTTTGCATATTCCTCTGCCCGTCCATGGATCGCTCTGATCCCTTCGAGCCCGAGCAGTGCAAAACTCTCCTCCAAAAAATTGACACGTTTTTTTAATGAATCCAGAAGACATGCTTCCAGATGCGGAAATGCAATCTTCAACGGCACACCTGGGAAGCCAGCACCTGTGCCGATATCTATGATTGTTTTTACCTTTTTCATATCAACTGCTTTCACACAGGAAAGGCTGTCTAAAAAATGCTTCGTCAGCACTTCCTCAAACTCTGTGATCCCTGTGAGATTCATCACCTTATTTTTTTCTACCAAATATTCATAAAACTGGATAAACTGATCTTTCTGTTTCTGAGTCAACTCAATTCCCAGCTCTCTACAGCCATTTTCCAATGTGGACAGATTATATGGCATAATTCTGCTCCTTTCACTTTTGTACTATTTAAGGTACTATATTTTATTATATTTGTTTTCTATTCTACTTTTTTGGTGTTGCACACTTTCATACTTTTTATCATGATTTCATTACATACAAGCACTTTTTATCGTACTTTAATGTCGTTTTATCTGTATTTTAGTCTTTTTATAGTACTTTAAACTTCTCTTTGTTTTTTATTTTTTTGTATTTCTCTGATGTTTTTTCAGATACTTTCCTTATCTTGCGCTCGAAAGATACACAAGAAGAACCGAAATATCTGCTGGGGAAACACCTGAGATTCTAGATGCCTGACCAATAGATATCGGTCTGAATTCTTCTAATTTCTGGCGAGCTTCAATCCTAAGACTTCCCACCTTTTCATAGTCAATATCTACTGGGATTTTCTTTGCCTCCAGTTTCTTAAACTGCTCTACCTGCTTTAACTGTCTGCGGATATATCCATCATACTTAATATTGATATTTACCTGCTCTTTCACATCCCAGGAAAGCTCCGGACGTTTTTTGTCCAGCGGCGCGATCGCTTCGTAGGAGAGTTCCGGACGACGGATAAGTTCAGCCAGTGTAGTTCCTGATTTTAAAGGAGTACTGTTATAAGTTTCCAAAAGCGCCTGAACTTCTTTGGATGCTCCAATATTCGTATGTTCTACCCTTGCAATCTCTTCTTCAATCTGTTTTTCTTTCGCAAGGATCCTCTGGTATTCTTCCTCATTGATCAAGCCGACCTGATAACCTTTTTTGCGAAGGCGCAGATCTGCGTTATCCTGACGCAGAAGAAGTCTGTATTCTGCACGGCTTGTCATCATACGATAAGGCTCATGGTTTTCTTTGGTAACAAGGTCATCGATCAGAACACCGATATATGCCTCGGAACGGTCAAGGATCAACTGTTCCTGCCCTTTTATTTCCATGGCTGCATTGATACCTGCGATCAATCCCTGTGCTGCTGCCTCCTCGTATCCAGAGCTTCCATTAAACTGTCCGCCGCTGAACAGACCTTTAATCTTTTTAAATTCCAAAGTCGGGTATAACTGCCGTGGATTGATACAGTCATATTCAATCGCATATGCGTTCTTTACGATCCTAGCGTGTTCCAATCCTGGCACAGAATGATACATTTCTTCCTGCACATCCTCCGGCAAAGAACTGGACATTCCACCGATATACATTTCATTTGTATAAAGTCCTTCCGGCTCAATAAATACCTGATGACGATTCTTATCTGCAAATCTTACAACCTTATCCTCGATAGACGGGCAGTAACGAGGACCTGTTCCCTCGATCATTCCAGAGTACAGTGGAGAGCGATCCAGATTTGCGCGGATGATCTCATGCGTTTTTTCATTGGTATAGGTCAGCCAGCATGATTTCTGTTCAATCTGCACGTCTTCAGGATCTGTAGAAAAGGAAAATGGCACTACCCTCTCGTCTCCAAACTGTTCTTCCATTTTGCTGTAGTCAATGCTATTTCCAGCGATACGAGCCGGTGTTCCTGTCTTAAATCGGAACATTTCAATTCCAAGCTCTTTCAAAGAATCCGTCAGATAATTGGCAGCCTGAAGTCCATTTGGACCTGTATAATTGCTCACATCTCCGTAAATACATCTTGCTTTGAGATAAGTTCCTGTACAAAGGACTACCGCCTTACAATAGTAAATCGCTCCAGAATACGTCTGAACACCAGTGATCTTTCCATCTTCCACCAGAAGTTTCGTAACTTCCCCCTGTTTGATCGTCAGGTTCTCTGTATTTTCCAGTGTTTTTCTCATCTCGTTGCTGTATGCCTGTTTATCTGCCTGCGCACGCAAAGAATGAACTGCCGGTCCTTTGGAGCAATTCAGCATTTTTGACTGAATAAACGTTTTATCAATATTTTTTCCCATTTCACCGCCAAGCGCATCCAGTTCTCTTACCAAATGTCCCTTGGAGCTTCCACCAATATTTGGATTACATGGCATCAGAGCAATGCTGTCTACGCTGACTGTAAACATAACCGTTTTCAAACCAAGACGAGCACCTGCAAGTGCAGCTTCACATCCTGCATGTCCTGCACCAACTACAACGATATCAAAATTTTCTACTAAGTTTTTCATTTTATCTCCTTTTATTTACCCATGCAGAACTTGCTGAAGATTTCATTTACCAGATCTTCTCCCACGGATTCTCCCAGAATCTTTCCTAAATTTTCATACGCATTCATAAGATCGATGGAAAAGAAGTCTTCCGGCATTCCCATCTCAATACTGCTTCGCACCAGATCAAAGCTTCTGTCTGCTTCTTCCAATGCCGCTTTATGACGAGCATTTGTGATATAAACCTCATCATTAAAGGAAAGCTCTCCACCAAAAAACATCGATTTGATCTTTTCTTCCAATTCCGTAATACCTTTTTCTTCTTTGGCAGAGATTGGAATCACTGGATGTCCAGTCTTTTCATTCAGTTTTTCCGCCTCGATCACAGGTTCCAAGTCCGTTTTATTGTATAATATAATAGCCTTCTTGCCGGCTAGCATGGACATGATCTCCTCATCGTTCTCATCCAGCGGAACGGATGAATCCACTACATAAAGAATGAGATCTGCTTTCTGTGCCATCTCTCTCGCCTTATCCACACCAATCTTTTCTACGATATCCTGTGTTTCACGGATTCCGGCAGTGTCAATGATCTTCAATGTGATCCCGTGCAGTGTGATATATTCCTCTAAGATATCTCTGGTTGTTCCTGCAATATCTGTCACGATCGCGCGGTTTTCTCCAAGAAGAAGATTTAACAGCGATGATTTGCCTGCATTTGGTTTTCCAAGGATGACTGTCTGAATACCTTCCTGAATGATCTTTCCGTCAGAGGAACTTTTCAACAATCGTTTTACTTCCTGCTGTTCTTTATCCACAACTTTCAAAAGTTCCTGTGGATATCCATCAAGGCTGATATGTTCTGGATCATCCAGTGCCGATTCAATATATGCGATATGATAGATCAGTTTCTCGCGGATCTCACGAATCGCTTTCTGCACAGAACCTCTTAACTGATCCATAGAGCTTCTAAGCGCATACTCATTCTTCGCTTGGATCACGTCCATGACCGCCTCTGCCTGAGACAGATCCATTCGTCCATTTAAAAATGCTCTTTTGGTAAACTCTCCCGGCCCCGCGATCTCAGCACCATTTTTCAAAACCGTTTCCAGGACTCTTTGCATAGCAAATACTCCGCCATGGCAGTCGATCTCAACGGTATCTTCTCCTGTAAAAGTTTTCGGTGCACGCATGATCATTACCAGGACTTCATCGATCAATTCCTCTCCATCATAAATATATCCATAATGAATGGTATGGGTCGGAACTTCTTTTATATTCTTCTTCCCGCCCTTAGACTTGTAGATACGGGAAATCACATCCATTGCATCCTCACCACTGATACGGACAATCCCTATCCCGGATGCACTCATAGCTGTAGAAATCGCAGCAATCGTTGTCTCCATCTATTTGTCACCTCATAATCATCACAATTTAATCATACCAGATATCTTACTCTGGTATCGTTCCAATATCTCTATATTTACATATTTCTAATTTTTGTCAAGCTATTTTTGCGTAATAAAAAATGTTATCCCAGGCAAAAGTGTACACGTTCCTTCACGTGTTATTCATGCTTTCACCTAGAATAACATTTTCTATTTCAGATCTGAATCTTAAGATCAGTTTCTTTTTAATTTAACCACTACATGGCGGTATGGTTCTTCCCCTTCGCTGACAGTCTCAACGAATTTATTTCCCTGCAGAGCAGAATGGATGATCCTTCTCTCATAAGGGTTCATCGGTTCAAGTACCACTGTCTTTCTTGTTTTCTTAACTTTATAAGCAATGCCTCTTGCAAGATTTTCCAGTGTCTCTTTACGGCGCTTACG
>CAZSTD010000006.1:0-22993 GCA_964609645.1 uncultured Blautia sp. | reverse complement strand
TTTTCTACGTCCTTGATCTCTTCCGGGTCTGTAAGGATCTCAACCGGTTTATTCACTTTCACTGGTTTTTCTTTTACCGGCTTCTCTTTTGCTTCTTTAAATTCTTTTGGTTCTCTCGGTTGTTTTTCCCTAGCAGGTCTTTCCTTTGCAGGTTTCGGCTGCTTCGGTCTGTCCTGTTTCGGATGAACCGCTTTCGGTTCTTTCACAGTTTTTACAGGTTCCGGTTTCTTTTCTTCTTTTTTACAGGAAGTTTCTTCTTTAAAGGAATCGATCTTAACTGTCTCTACGATTTCCTTCATTTCTTCTACCTTGGTTACCGGTTCATGCTTGCGAACCTTTATGATAGCAGGTTTGCTTCCGATTCCGAAGAATCCGTTGCTTCCCTCGCTCACTACCTGAATGTCAAGCTGGTCACTGGATACGCCGAGCTCGATACATGCTTTTGTAATTGCTTCACTTTTTGTTTTCGCTGAAAACTGGATATAATCCTCCATACCAACCCCTCCGTTCCTGACTACTTTTTCTTATTGCGTTCATCAAATGCTTTTACCATGTTCGCTTTCGCTGTGATGCTTCCTGGTTTCGCATTGGATGCATTTTTATAAGATTCTTCTACTTTTTTCGCTCTAGCTGCCGCATCTGTGTTGCTGTTGCCTTTTTCAATCTTATTGATGTTTTTCACACTCTGGTGTGCCTGATTTGTGATCTTCTGAGGTGGAAGTCCCGCTTTTTCACGTTTCTTTTCCATCTTTTTCATATTTTCCTTGATCAGGTCATCAATATCGATCTTATCCATATAGCGATTGATGATATACTGCTGTACACCTCTTACTGCCGCACTTGCGATCCAGTAAATACCAAGACCTACCGGGAAAGTGAAACAGAATACTGCGGACATCAAAGGCATAACTGTATTCATCGTCTTCATGGAGTTCATCATCGCATCCTGCTGAGAGTCTCCATTACCCTGCTGTCCTGCCTGTGGCATCAGTTTGATGTTGATCATCTGTGTTGCCCATGCAAGGATCGGGATCAAGATCGCAACGATCGCAACTAAAATTGAACCGCCTACAAACGCATCTTTGATATAGTTCAATGGTTGATCCGCAATGTTCAATCCAAGGAAGCTCTGCAGATGAGAGATTTCCTTTGCGGTTGTGTTCAATGTATCTGCGAATCCAGAAAACTGGCTTGTCTCTGCCAGACTTGTCCACTGAGACGGAGATAATGCATATAAAAAGTCAATGACTGAGTTGCTGGTGGCTTCACTGCCATCCATGATCAACTGAACTCTGGTCATCTTATTGTCAGTGATAAACTGCTGAAGGATCTCTGTGTATCCATTTACTCCTGTGATATCTGTAACTGCTGCTGCAAGGATATCACGCACGCTTCCAACATACGCCGGAATTTTGTAAATTACCTGATACAATGCCATCAGGACTGGGAACTGGATCGCAAGCTGCACGCAGCTTCCTGTAGGAGATACACCGTATTTCTGATAAACAGCCTGTGTCTCTTCCTGCATTTTCTGCATAGCTGCCGGATCATTATTTTTTCCCTTATACTTTTTCTGAATCTTCTGCAGTTCCGGCTGCATGATCGCACTTAATTTAGAAAATTTCTGCTGTTTGATCTGCAGCGGGGTCATAAGAGCATAGATAATGATACTGAAGATGATGATACAAAGACCGATATTCTGAATTCCAAATACATTCAGCAGTTTATAGATACCATCCATGATCCATCCCATGATCGTCGCAAGCTGACCGATGATAGGAGTGCTGCTCTTTGTCGCTAAAATCATTTCCAAGTTCATTTCCTCCTAGAATCCTTAAATGACAGGAGGTTCCTTTTGTCCATATTCAATTTTCAAGTACATTCCTGTCTCTACGGTACAGGGTCATAGCCTCCGTGTGAAAAAGGATTACAGCGAAGAATCCTCCATGCCGCAAGAAGACTACCCTTTAACGCACCTTACTTTTCGATTGCTTCTAAACCAGATTGAGAACATGTGGGAATATAAGGACATTTCGTTCTCTTCATCGGCGATAAATATTTTTGATAGAGTTTTATCATCCTAATCAGGAATTTTTTGACCATCGTTCTTACCTATTATATTATGTTTACCTGCTAAATGCATCAGGGCGCTCTCTATCTCACGATAGCTCTTGTCCTTCGCAGCAGGACGCACAACTACTACAATATCCAAACTGTCATCAAATTCTGCTTCGTGCAGACGATAACTTTCTCTGATCAATCTGGTGAGTCTGTGGCGAACCACACTATTCCCTACTTTTTTACTTACTGATATTCCCAGACGATTCTTCATGTACTGATTTTTCAGTACGTACATCACCAGATACCGATTTCCTTTTGATGTTCCATTCTTATATACTTTTTGAAAATCTTGATTTTTTTTTAAGGACTCTGACTTATACATAGAATCCTCCTCCATATTTCTCTTTTTAAGAGAAGAAAAGACCACATAACTGCGGTCTTATTCTTAGGCTGATAAATGCTTTCTTCCTTTTAATCTTCTTGCAGCTAAGACTTTACGTCCGCCTTTTGTGCTCATACGAGCTCTGAAACCATGAACTTTCGCTCTAGATCTTTTTTTCGGCTGAAATGTCATCTTCATAGGTAAAGCACCTCCTTTATCTATTATCCATATTGTTAAATTTACTTATTAGAACATCATTTCAATTATATTCATAAACCCCCAATTCGTCAAGTACAAATTCTCGAAAGATTTTTTTCAATTTTCCAGCATTGTGGATTGTTTATTCAGTTTACGTAATATTATCCACAAAATGTGGATAAGTTGTGGATAATATGTTGATAACCCCTGTTTTTATCCACTTTTGCATATGACTTTTACACATACCATTAAAAAAAATGTTGAATTTTCTGTACTTTACAATGTGGATAAAGTTATACACATTTTTTGCCAATTTTCGCATACCGATTCCTATTTTATGGTAACCAAATCTGAGTTATCCACCGTTATCCACATTAATCCACAATCGCTATGTGTATAACTTTTTCTTCTTTATTTCTACTAATTTTACATTGCGAAAAGGCCTGTTTTGTTATAATATATATAAGGATATTTATGTCTTTTTCAAGAATACGGAGCAACTCTGCCAGGCAATTACCGCTATGGCAGATATTTACTAGGTTATTGTCCTCCTGCGAACAATAACCTTTAATAAACCAAAAAGATATACACATTACAAAGAACCGGGAGAACCAAACATGAACAAAATTGTGGAAAAATGGGATGAAATCCTTCAAATAGTCAAATCCGAACATGACCTATCCGATGTTTCCTTCAATACATGGCTCAAACCCCTCACTGTTTACCAGGTAGAAGGCAATGTTGTGACCATTATTGTTCCATCAGAACAGGTAGGTCTGAATTATATAAGTAAAAAATACAAATTGCCTCTTCAGGTTACGATCAGTGAAGTAACCGGCATGGAACAATGTGATATACACTTTATTTTGCCTGAAAATGTGCCGAAAAAAGAATCTCATTCTTTAAAAACACAGACTCAGGACTCCCGCTGCGAAGAGGCTCACTTAAACCCGAAATATACTTTCGATACCTTTGTAGTCGGCAGCAACAATAAATTTGCGCAAGCTGCATCCCTTGCTGTGGCAGAATCCCCAGGGGATACTTACAATCCGCTTTTCATCTACGGCGGTGCAGGTCTTGGAAAGACACACTTAATGCATTCCATCGCTCATTTTATCATTGATCACAATGAAGACAGCAAAGTCCTCTATGTTACCAGTGAAGAGTTTACAAATGAACTGATCGAGACGATCCGAAACGGAAATAACTCAGCAATGACAAAGTTCCGTGAAAAGTACAGAAATATTGATGTTCTCCTGGTTGATGATATTCAGTTTATTATAGGAAAGGAATCTACTCAGGAAGAGTTTTTCCACACTTTCAACAGCCTTCACAGTGCAAAGAAGCAGATCATCATTTCCTCTGATAAACCACCGAAAGATATGGAAATCTTAGAAGAACGTTTCCGTTCCCGATTTGAGTGGGGATTGATCGCAGATATCACACTTCCAGATTATGAAACCCGTATGGCGATCCTTCATAAAAAGGAAGAAATGGATGGCTATGATATTAATGAGGAAGTAATCAAATATATCGCTAACAATATCAAATCCAATATCCGTGAGCTGGAAGGCGCGATTAACAAAGTTATGGCTTTTGCCAAATTGGAAAAGAAAGAAGTTACACTGGAACTGGCTGAACAGGCATTGAAAGATATTATTTCCCCTGACGCAAAGAAAGTCATCACACCAGATTATATCATTTCCATGGTAGCTGAACACTTCGATGTGTCCGTGGATGATCTTTCCGGAAATAAACGGAATTCTAAGATCGTGACTCCTCGCCAGGTAGCTATGTATCTTTGCCGCGAGATCATTTCCGCACCGTTAAAAGCCATCGGAAAAAGTCTCGGAAATCGAGATCATACCACTGTCATGCACGGTATTGATAAGATTGAAAAGGAAATACTCGTCAATGAAAAACTAAGAAATGCAATTGATACTTTAAAGAAAAAAATTAATCCACAAAGCTGAGGATAACTATGTGGATATCGTGTGGATAATATGTTGATAAAATGTGGATAATTGTTCACAACTTTTTATCAACATTTTCGAGTCAAAGTTATACACATGTTGTACCCAAGTTATACACATACTTTATACACTGTTATCCACATACTTATCCACACCAAAACCCTTTGATTTTACAGGGTTTTACAGGGTTTTACACATATCCACAGCCCCTACTACGACTACGGCGGATTATTTATATATATATCTATATACAAAAAACCACCTCAACAAGAACAACAACAAGAAAGGAAGTTATACACATAATGAAAATCATTTGTTCAAAAAACAACCTACTCAAAAGTGTAAGTATCTCACTTAAAGCTGTTCCTTCTAAAACAACTATGCCTATCTTAGAATGCATTTTAATAGACGCTACTACCAATCAGATCAAATTCACTACCAACGATATGGAACTCGGTATCGAAACAATCGTAGATGGTGATATTGAAGAAAAAGGTATGGTAGCATTAGATGCTAAAATTTTGTATGAGATCATCAGACGACTCCCGGATAATATGGTAACGATCAAAACAGATGAAAAACTTACTGCTACTATCACTTGCGAAAAAGCTAAATTTACAATCCCGGGTAAATCAGGAGAAGACTTTGCATATCTTCCAATGATCGAAAAAGAAGAAGCTCTGACAATCTCACAATTTACTTTAAAAGAAATGATCCGCCAGACTATATTTTCAATCGCATCTAATGAAACAAACAAACTGATGACAGGGGAACTCTTTGAGATCAAAGACAATAATCTGAAAATCGTTTCTCTGGACGGACATCGTATTGCGATCAGACGTATGCCACTGAAAAAAGATTATTCTGACCGTAAAGTAGTAGTGCCTGGAAAAACCCTGAATGAGATCAGTAAGATCCTTTCCGGTGAAGTAGATAATATGGCAGATATTTACTTCTCAAAAAATCATATTCTTTTTGAATTTGACCAGACCATTGTAATCTCAAGACTGATCGACGGTGAATATTTCAGAATCGACCAGATGCTTTCCAGTGACTATGAAACAAAACTGACTATTAATAAAAAAGAATTTCTGGACTGCATCGACAGAGCAACCCTTCTTGTACGAGAGGGAGAAAAGAAACCAATCATTATTGAGATCATAGATAATACAATGGAACTTCGCATTGATTCTGCAATGGGATCTATGAATGAAAATATTGATATCAAAAAAGAGGGAAAAGATATCTTGATCGGATTTAATCCAAGATTTTTGATCGATGCATTAAAAGTTATTGATGATGAAACGATCACTATCTACCTTGTAAATCCAAAAGCACCTTGCTTTATCAGAGATGATAGTGAAACCTACACATATTTGATCCTGCCTGTAAATATCAACCAGAATCAGGCAAGATAGGAGGAAAAAACATGGAAGAAATTAAGATTAGAGATGAATTTATAAAACTGGGACAATTACTGAAGCTTGCTAACCTTGTGCAGGATGGGGTAGAAGCAAAATATGCGATCGCAGACGGACTTGTAAAAGTAAACGGTGAAGTGGATGAACGCCGTGGCCGTAAAGTTTATGAAGGTGATATTGTTTCTTACGACGGAAATGAGATCAAAGTGATCAGGTGAATGAATGTATATTGAATCCGTTCAGTTAAAAAATTTCAGAAATTATGAATCCCTGGAGCTTGAATTTGACCAGGGGACCAATATCTTCTACGGCGACAATGCCCAGGGGAAAACAAATATTCTGGAATCTCTTTATCTATGCGGGACCACCAAATCGCATAAAGGAAGTAAGGACAAGGAGATCATACGCTTTGAAGAAGAAGATGCGCATATCCGAATGATGGTAAAAAGAAATGAGTTATCATATAAGATAGATATGCATCTTCGAAAAAATAAAGCGAAAGGTGTCGCGATCAATGGACTACCCATTCGCAAAGCAGCGGAGCTTTTTAGTGTGGTAAATTTTGTGTTCTTTTCTCCCGAAGATTTAAATATCATTAAAAATGGTCCGGGGGAGAGAAGACGCTTTCTGGATCTGGAGCTTTGTCAGCTGGACAAGATCTATCTTACGGATCTGGCTTCCTACAATCACATTGTTAATCAGAGAAATAAATTGCTCAAAGATATTTATTTTCAGCCAGGTTTGAAAGATACGCTCGATATCTGGGATATGCAGATGGTGGAATATGGAAAACGTATTATTGAAAAACGTACAAGATTTGTGGAGGAACTTAACGAGATCATTCAGGAGATCCATCGCAATCTTACAGGTGATGCGGAAGAACTGGAAGTAATTTATGAACCTAGCTGCAGCGCAGAGGAACTGGAGATGACGCTTCAGGCAAACCGGGAAAAAGATATGCGCATGAAAATGACATCAGCAGGTCCGCACAGAGATGACCTTTGTGTGAAGGCTAATGGGATCGATATCCGAAAGTATGGTTCGCAGGGGCAGCAGCGTACTTCTGCATTATCATTAAAACTGTCAGAAATCTATATCGTAAAGAAAAAGATTAAGGATACACCGATTCTGTTGCTGGATGATGTGCTTTCAGAACTTGACAGCAGCAGACAGAATTACCTTCTGGAAAGCATTCATGATATCCAGACGATGATAACTTGTACTGGATTGGATGACTTTATCAGTCATCAGTTTCACATTAATAAAGTTTTTCATGTAGTAAAGGGAGCAGTGTATGAACCTTGTGTTTAGAGGATAGTAATGTTTTGACAAGGATATGGGCGTATGATACACTGGACATAATTATGGAAAGTTGGTGAAGATTATTGGATAAAGAAGAATTTCGGATAAAACTGGAAGAAATAAATAAACTGGTTCAGAAAAAAGACTATAAAGGTGCGATGGGCATTGTGGACAGTATAGATTGGCGTCGTGTAAAAAATGTCCGAACACTGTGTGTAGTCGGTGAAATATATGCAGCCAATGGTAGATACGAGGATAGTAAGGAGATTTTTTTGCTGGCGTATCATAAAGCATCCATTGGCAAAAACATTCTCTATCGTCTGATAGAGATTTCTCTGAGAATGAAAGATATCGATGAGGCCATGGAGTTCTTTGAAGAATTTAAGCAGGTGGCTTCAAATGACAATACACAGTATATCCTGCAGTATAAGATCGCTAGAGGCAAAAATGCTTCCTTGAACGAGCAGATCCGAATACTGGAGGAATACAAAGAACACGAATTTACAGAAAAATGGTCTTATGAGCTTGCAGCTCTGTATTACAAAGCAGGAGAAAAACAGAAAGCATTGGAGCTTTGCAATGAGATCATTCTGTGGTTCAGTGAAGGAAAATATGTCATGAAGGCATATGACCTTAAAATGCGGATGGGTGAGCTGACTGGTTCAGAGAAAGCAAAATTTGAGCAGCAGTTTGTTCCTAAGCTTCTCACTCCGGAAGAAGCAAAAGAGATAGAACTTAAAAAGGCTGAAGCTACAGAGGCAGCAGAAAGACCTGCAGAAATTTCAGAAGATGAAGAAGCTTCACAGGAAATGAAGCAGGAAGAAGCTCAGGAAGCAGAAGAAGTTCAGAAAAATGAACAGGAAGATATTGAAGAGGAGGCAACCCCGATCAATGTCAGAGATATCAACAATATGGAGTCTATCCAGGAGAAGATCTCACAGGGGATCAGGGATATCTTTGGAACTAACCGCAGAAGAGAAGAAGAGTTTGGTCTTCAGGAAGAAACTTCTGAGCTGATCAATGAGACTCCTTCTGTCGAGCAGGCAGAAGAGGTTCAGGAAGAAGTTGAGAAAACTGAACTGTCAGAGGAAGCAAAAGCAGAACCAGAGGTTGATTTTTCGAAGACAATGAGAATGCCAGAACTGAAGATTCCGGCATCTATGAGAAATATGGAACCAAGTACTGCTCCGAAGGTAGAGGAGATCTCAAATACCTTCTTTAAAGAAAATAGTGTTCCTGATTTTGAATTTAATCTGGAAGATACAATCCTTGCTGCTGCAAGTGCACAGGGGATTGAGATTCCGAAAGAAGAAGTGACTGAGAAAACAGAAGAAGCAGAAAAAGTAGAAGAAATTCCTGCTGCTGATAAGGTCGAGGAAGCACACAAGATAAATGAACTGGAAGAACCAGATTTTCTGAGTGCGATTTCTTTTGAGGTGGAAGATCCTGCAGTAAAAGAGCTGGAAGATGAGATTGAAAAGAAGATTTCAGAACCAGAACCTGTGAAAGTGCCGGAGATTCCAGCGCTTGAGGAGGAAGAAGATCTGACAGAGGAAGATCTGCGAAGTGCGGAAGAAGAATTTCTCCGTGGTCCGATCAGCAAGCCTGAGGCAGATTTACCGTTAGAGATAGAACCGAAAGAGGAACCGGAGCAGGATTTAGACCAAGAGTTAGATGAAGACCTTGATGTGGAACTGGAAGATCCACGGGAGCTTATTCAGGATGAAGAAGCGACAGAAGATTTACAGCCTTTGACTCAGGAAGAAGAACTGGAGCGATTTATTGAATCTATTCAGCCAAAGGAAGAAAAAGATCCAAGAAACATCATTCCAAGAGAAAAAGAGCTGACAGAGGAAGAAAAGCAGCTGTTCACATACTTTACGAAAGTTCCGGGAATGAAAGAACAGCTTGTGGAAGCACTGTGCGATGCTCAGCTTGCAGCAGCGGATAAAACGTCCAAGACAGGAAATATCATTGTCATGGGTGGAAAAGAATGCGGTAAGACCAGACTGATCTCGAGTCTGATCCCGGCAATCTGTAAAGAGCTGAATCTGGAAGCCTCAAAGGTTGCCTATGTGTTTGCAGACCAGATCAATGGAAAAAATATTTATAAAATCTTTTCGAAACTGGCAGGCGGATTCCTTGTCATTGAAAACGCAAATCAGCTGACAGCAGAAACTGTGGAAATGCTGGACAAGGCGATGGAAGTAAATACAGATGGATTGACGGTCATCATTGAGGATGAAAAGATCGGTATGCGTAAGCTGATAGCGAGATTCCCGAAATTTGCGAAAAAGTTTACCTCTATGATCAACATTCCGGTATTTACAAACGATGAGCTTGTCAATTTTGCCAGAGTTTATACGAAAGAAAATGGCTACGCGATCGATCAGATGGGAATGCTCGCTCTGTATAATCTGATCGGTATCAATCAAAAAGAAGACGAGCCGATGAATGTGGGGGCAGTAAAAGAACTGATTGACACTGCAATCGCCAAATCCCAGGGTGGGATCCGTAAATTTAAACGAAATATTTCAAAGAAACGTACAGACAGAGACGGATATATCGTGCTCTATGAAAAAGATTTCAGCAAATAACAAAAATGAAAGAAAAGGAAGTAAAGATTATGACCAGACCCTATCTTGGAGATCCCAAGTATACCATAGAAGTCCTTCAGAAGTATAACTTTGCATTCCAGAAAAGGTTTGGTCAGAACTTTCTGATCGATACGCACGTTCTGGAGAAGATCATTGCTTCTGCGCAGATCACAAAAGATGACTTTGTCCTGGAGATTGGTCCGGGGATTGGAACGATGACACAGTATCTGGCAGAAGCGGCCAGAGAAGTGGCTGCGGTAGAGATTGACCATACTTTGATCCCGATCCTCGCAGATACACTGAAAGACTGGGATAATGTTACGGTTATCAATGATGATATCCTCAAAGTGGACATCAGAGCACTGGCACTGGAAAAAAATCAGGGCCGTCCAATCAAGGTCGTTGCAAATCTGCCATATTACATTACTACCCCTATTATCATGGGGCTGTTTGAAAACCAGGTGCCGATCGATTCTATTACGATCATGGTACAGAAGGAAGTGGCAGACAGAATGCAGGTAGGTCCTGGAACGAAGGACTATGGAGCATTGTCACTGGCAGTTCAGTATTATGCGAAACCGCAGATTGTGGCAAATGTGCCGCCAAACTGCTTTATGCCAAGACCGAAGGTTGGAAGTGCGGTGATCCGTCTGGAGAGATATGAAAAGCCTCCGGTGGATGTGAATGATGAGAAGATGATGTTTAGGATCATTCGCGCATCTTTTAACCAGCGAAGAAAAACACTGGTTAATGGATTAAAAAATTCTCCGGAGATCCACTTCTCCAAAGAACAGATCGAGCAGGCGCTGGAATCCTGTGGACTTTCTTTGAATATCAGAGGAGAGGCACTGACTTTGGAACAGTTTGCACAGCTGGCAAACGCATTTGATGAAATGAAATGATCGTATTGATAAGTTTATAAAAGAAATGGACATATAAAAAGCATCCGGTGGCTAGTCGGATGCTTTTTATAATTACGCTCATATTTATTTTTTTAAAGGAAGGAGAGTTAATCGTCAATATGACAATCAACATATGAAAAAGAAATTTATAAAAATAATGTTGGCTGTATTATTTTTATGGTCTTAGTATATCCGCAAATTATGATAGAATCATGTGTAAGATGTGAAATAATTTTGAACAAATGTCGAAGTAATTGTGACACATGAACGAGCATATTTATTTTACAGAAAGAAGCACTTTTATGCTATAATGGCCCGGTAAATCGAAAAAGATCATTGTTTTTATGCAGTTGCACTGTTCAGCGTGAACCCTGCTTATCTTTGGGAAAAATGAACAGATCGGACTGCATGGCATATGGAGGTAATTAGATGAAAATAAAAAAATTAGGAGCACTTGTTCTTGCAGGAGCACTGATGTGCAGTACACCGGCGGCATCTGTAATGGCATCAGACGCGTCTGCCCTTGTACAGGAGATCATTTCTGACAATGAGATCGTTTCACTGGTCTCTGACCCAGATAAAGTGGTAGATATTATTGTCTATGCGAAAGACCAGGTTGCACAGCAGGATATTTCGGATGATCAGATCAAAGATGTCATTCAGACTGCGGAGAGCACATTTGGAGTGAGCCTTACTGAGGAGGAAGAAAATAAACTCGTAAATATTGTAAAAGAGATCAAAAATGCGAATATCGATGAGGAACAGCTCAGGAGTACGGTAAATAAGGTATATGATAAGCTCGAAGAGATGGGGATCGGAAAAGAAGAAGTAAAAGGAATCTTGCAGAAGTTGATCGAATTTGCCAAAAGTTTACTCAACGGTTAAGAGATTTTTCTGAGGAATATGCAAAATATACAAGTCTATATTTGGGAATGAGAAAAATATATGTGTTAAATTTATAAAAAAAGTATAAAAAATGTGGAAAAATTATGCAAATGCACGAAAATTAACCTATAGTTCATATTTTGTTCATAAAAAATTGGTATGCTAAGGATAGTTCGAAAGAACCTACAAAAGACGTTGTAATGTGTTTTCATTACACATAAATTTTTTTCATAATAATAGCCCCGGTAAACCACTGCCGGGGCACTCCTCGTTTATTACGAAGCCCAGCAGGATCTCTGCCGGGCTCTTTTTTACACTCTGTTATTTTTGACTGGGCTGGCTGGACTTTTGGATCTCATTGTTCAGCTCTTCCATCCTTTGATCCAGTTCTGCGACATATCGGGCACATTCTCTTAACTCTTTGGTGATATAGTCTGGTCCGTCGCCCTCAAATTTATAGTGCATCTTGTGCTCTAGGGTTGCCCAGAAATCCTGTGCAACTGTACGGATCTGGATCTCGACTTTTGTGTCAATGACACTGTCTGAGAGAAAGACTGGAATCGTGACGAGCATATGATAGCTCCGATATCCGCTTTTTTTCGGATTTTTCATATAATCGCGTCTAGCAAGGATCGTGAGATCATTTTGTTTAGAGATCATATCTGCGATCAGATAGATATCTGAGGTAAAAGAACAACTGATACGGATCCCGGCGATATCATTGACGTATCGCACCATATTTTCGATCGTAGCTTCATATCCATGACGCTTTAATTTTTTGATGATGCTATCCGGAGTTTTGACCCTGGATTTCACATGCTCGATCGGATTATATTTATGGCAATGCTGAAATTCTCCGTTTAGGATGTCAATTTTGGTATTGATCTGTTTCAGTGCGGACTTGTATACAAAGAGAACGGTTTCCCAGTTATCGACTTCTTTAAAATCCCGTAAAGGGATAGAATCATAATTCATGAATAATATCCTTTCTATATGCAAAAAAATACACCATAATTATAACATAGAAGATGCCATTTGGAAATTCGGATTTCCATTATTGAGGGTCTTGTGCTATAATATTTGCAAAAAGTTTGCGTTATGTTAATTTTCCAGATAAAGGAGAGAGATTATGGCTGAATCAATGAAGGATTATGAAACAGAATTGGAGGCTTCTTTTAAGAAGATCGAGGAAGGCGATATTCTTACGGGCACAGTCATCAGTGTGGACGAAAAAGAAGTTGTGATCGACTTGAAATATTATGCAGAAGGTATCATTCCTGCGGAAGATTACAGCAGAGAACCAGGATTTTCCTTAAAGGAAGAAGTTCATGTAGGAGACGAAGTTTCTGCGACAGTTGTAAAGACAGATGACGGAAATGGGAATATCCTGTTATCAAGAGTGGAAGCAGCAGATGTATTGGCATGGGATAAACTCAAAGAGTTAAAGGATTCCAAAGAAGTGCTGGATGTTGTGGTGAAAGGGATCGTGAATGGCGGCGTGATCGCTTATGTGGAAGGTGTGCGTGGATTTATCCCTGCCTCCAAGTTAGCATTAAACTACGTGGAGGACACGAACGAATATCTTAACAAAGCGATCCAGGTACAGGTATTTGATGTAGATCAGTCAAAGAAACGCCTGATCTTATCTGCGAAAGAGATCCTGAGAGAAAAAGCAGAGGAAGAACGTAAAAATAAGATCTCCAATGTGCAGGTAGGATTAGTGACCGAAGGCGTGGTTGAGAGTATTCAGCCGTACGGTGTTTTCGTAGACCTGGGCAATGGTCTGTCTGGACTGGTGCATATTTCACAGATTTGTGAAAAACGTATTAAGAAACCGTCAGAGGCAGTTGCAGTTGGAGACAGAGTGAAGGTAAAAGTAACTGCAGTCAAGGACGGCAAGCTGAGCCTTAGTATCAAAGAGGCGACGGATATGATGGCAAAGGAGATTGAGGAGGAAGTGATCGAACTGCCGGATTCCAAAGAGGAAGCGGCGACTTCATTGGCATCTCTGTTTGCGAACATCAAATTAGATTGAGACAGCAGCGGGATCGAAAGATTCAAAATAAAATGAGAATGGATGATAATTGAGGAATAATCTGTATGGGAAATCAGGAAAAAATATTTGTGATCGGTCATAAAAATCCAGATACCGATTCAATCTGTTCTGCGATCGCTTATGCGGACATTAAGAACAGAACTTCTCAAAAAGTAAAATATGTTCCGAAGAGGGCTGGACAGATCAACGAGGAAACAGAATATGTGCTGAACCGTTTTGGAATGCAGCCACCGGGATATCTTTCAAATATTGGAACTCAGGTCAAGGATATGGATATCCGTGTGAGTCCGGATGCAGATAAGAGTATGTCTTTGAAGAATGCATGGGATCTGATGATGGAAAAAAGTATCGTATCACTTCCGATCCGTGATCAGGATGGCTATCTGGAAGGACTTATCACGATTGGCGATATTGCCAAAACGTATATGGATACTACGGACAGCTATCTTCTTTCCAGAGCGAAGACACAGTACAAAAGGATCGCAGAGACGGTCGAGGGAATCGTGGTCGAAGGAAATGAGCATGCTTATTTTAACAAAGGAAAAGTGCTCGTGGGAACTGCAAATCCGGAGATGATGAAGTCCTATATCGAGGAGGATGACCTGATCATCATGGGAGACCGTGAGGAGGACCATCTTCAGGCGATCGCTCAGAATGTAAGCTGTATCATCGTCGGAATGGGAATTGAAGTTACTGAGAAAGTTGTGAAACTCGCACATGAGAAAGAGATCGTGATCATCATGTCACCTTATGATACGTTTACGATCGCAAGACTGATCAACCAGAGTATTCCTGTCAAACATATCATGAAGACAGAAAATCTGGTAACTTTTAAGACGGATGACTTTACTGATGATATCCAGAACGAGATGGTAAAACATCGTCATCGTGCTTTCCCTGTGCTTAATAAAAAGGGTAAATGTATCGGAACGATCTCCCGAAGGAACTTCCTGGAGATGCGTAAGAAGAAAGTTGTTCTTGTAGACCATAATGAGAGGGATCAGGCAGTTGACAATATTGATAAAGCAGAGATCGTAGAGATCATTGACCATCATAAACTTGGCTCGCTGGAAACTATGACTCCAATCTCTTTTAGGAACCAGCCGGTAGGATGCACAGCTACGATCATTTATGAGATGTATGGAGAACAGAAACTGGAGATCTCTCCAACGATCGCAGGGCTTCTCTGCGCAGCGATCATTTCAGATACCTTGATGTTCCGTTCGCCGACCTGTACTCTGTCTGATAAAATGGCAGCAGGTGCACTGGCTCTGATCGCAGGGATCGATATCGAGAAGTTTGCGAGAGAGATGTTCAAGGCGGGAAGTAACCTGAAAGAGAAATCGACAGAGGAAATCTTTTATCAGGATTACAAGAAGTTTATTGCAGAGGGCGATATCAGCTTTGGCGTAGGCCAGATCAGTTCTATGGACAGCGATGAACTTAATATGATCAAGGCACGTCTGATTCCATTTATTGAAAATGAGATCGGACATCACGGAGTAGGCAGAGTTTATTTTATGCTTACGAATATCATAGAAGAATCTACAGAACTTCTTTACTACGGTGAGGGAAGTGAGGAGATGGCTAAGATCGCATTTCATATGGAGCCGACCGACGGATTTTTTGATCTGAAAGGAGTTGTCTCACGTAAGAAACAGCTCATTCCGCCGCTTATGGAAGCTGCGCAGATGATAGGACAGAATGACTACAATTAAGGATGGATGAAAGAATGGCAAAAGAAACATGGAAAGCAGGAAATATGCTTTATCCTCTCCCGGCAGTGATGGTGAGTGTGACAGACGGGGAAGGGAACGATAACATCATTACGATCGCGTGGGCTGGAACTGTGTGCACCAATCCGCCGATGGTTTCCATTTCTGTTCGTCCATCGCGTTTTTCTTATGAAATGCTCAAAAAAACAGGTGAGTTTGTGATCAACCTGACAACGGAGAAACTGGCGCACGCTACAGATTACTGTGGCGTGCGTTCCGGCCGTGACGTAGATAAATTCAAAGAAATGAAACTGACAAAAGAGAAAGCGGATTTTGTCAAGGCGCCGATGATCGGAGAATCTCCGGTGAACATTGAATGCAAGGTGAAGCAGGTTCTGGAGCTTGGGTCTCATCATATGTTCATTGCGGATGTACTTGCGGTCCATGCGGATAACGCTTATATGGACGAAAAGAATAAATTTCAACTGAATCAGGCGAAACCGCTGGTATATTCTCATGGAGAATATCTGGGCGTGGGAAAGTCTCTGGGAACATTTGGATATAGTGTCAAAAAGAAAAATAATACATCCCGCAGGAAACGCTAATACCTACAAAAGGTAAAACCTGAAATTTGCAGTTACAAAAAATATATGATAAAATGAAAGGACATGAACATGAATAACGTGACATTAATAGGAATGCCCGGTTCAGGGAAAAGCACGATCGGAGTGATCCTTGCTAAGGCTTTAAGATATCAGTTCCTGGATACAGACCTTTTGATCCAGAAAGAAGAAAACCGAAGTCTTTCTGAGATCATCGCACAGGAAGGTACAGAGAAGTTTAAAGAGATCGAAAATCGTGTGAACGCGTCTGTTCATGTGACTGATACCGTCATTGCACCGGGAGGAAGTGTGATCTATTGCGACGAGGCGATGGAACACTTAAGATCTATCGGCAAGGTCGTATATCTGAAGTTATCGCTGGAAGCCGTTTCTGCACGTCTTGGAAATCTCAAGGACAGAGGCGTGCTGCTGAAAGAAGGACAGACCTTAAAGGATCTGTACGAAGAACGTGTGCCGCTATACGAAAAATATGCGGATATTATTGTGGATGAAGATGGGAAAAACTTGGAAGAAAGTCTGAAGGCAGTTTTGGAAACAATACATATCAGGGAACAGTAATAAAGAATTTTTATTTACAAATGAAGAATATATGTTATAATATACAACTGATTTTGAAAAATTGGTGATCATTTGATAATATTCGATGTTACTGTGAACATAGCGTAAAACAGCTAAACAGTAACTATTTTATATTTTATTCGTTTCCGCTCGTGGAGTGAAAATAATCATAGAGGTGTATTATGGAACAGTATGTTATAAAAGGTGGAAATCCTTTAGTCGGTGAAGTAGACATCGCAGGAGCAAAGAATGCAGCACTTGCAATCCTTGCAGCAGCGATCATGACTGATGAAACTATTTTAATTGAAAACCTGCCTGACGTAAGAGACATCAATGTTTTGCTTGAAGCGATCGCCGGCATTGGCGCACAGGTAGACCGCATTGACAAATCAACGGTAAAGATCAACGGTTCTACGATTGGCGAAGTAAGTGTTGACTATGAATATATTAAGAAGATCAGAGCTTCTTACTATCTGCTCGGAGCACTTCTGGGCAAATATAAACACGCGGAAGTGCCACTTCCGGGTGGCTGCAATATCGGAAGCCGTCCGATCGACCAGCATCTGAAAGGATTCCGTGCATTGGGAGCTGAAGTGGATATCCTGCATGGTGCTATTGTGGCGAAAGCGAAAAACCTTCATGGAAGCCATATTTTTTTGGATGTTGTTTCTGTCGGTGCGACGATCAACATCATGATGGCAGCTTCCCTGGCACCGGGACGTACGATCCTGGAAAATGCAGCCAGAGAACCGCATGTAGTAGACGTTGCGAACTTCCTGAACAGTATGGGAGCAAATATCAAAGGTGCGGGAACAGACGTGATCCGTATCAAAGGTGTGGAGAAACTCCACAAGACAGAATATTCTATCATTCCTGACCAGATTGAAGCGGGAACATTCATGTTTGCAGCAGCAGCAACCGGCGGCGATATCACAGTAAAGAATGTTATCCCGAAACATCTGGAAGCAACCACAGCGAAACTCGAAGAGATTGGCTGTGAAGTGGAAGAATTTGACGATGCAGTTCGTGTGCGCGCGACAGGTAAACTTTGCCGTACACATGTTAAGACTCTGCCATATCCGGGATATCCGACAGATATGCAGCCTCAGATCGCAGTTACGCTGGCACTTGCAGAAGGAACCAGCATCGTAACAGAAAGCATTTTTGAAAATCGCTTTAAGTATGCAGATGAACTTGCGCGTATGGGAGCGAACATCAAAGTTGAAGGTAATTCTGCGATCATTGACGGAGTGAAGAAACTTACCGGAGCAAGAGTGAGTGCACCGGATCTGAGAGCAGGTGCAGCACTTGTCATCGCAGGTCTTGCAGCAGAGGGTATCACAGTTGTAGATGATATTGTTTATATCCAGAGAGGATATGAGAACTTTGAAGAAAAACTTAGATCTTTAGGCGCTGAGATCGAGAAGGTTTCCAGCGAGAAAGAGATTCAGAAATTTCGCCTCAGAGTTGGGTGAACTGTGTCAGGCAGAGTAAGCTCTTGCTGATCAGCGACAGGAAATTTTTGCATTGTGATAAAATATACTTGACATTCCCAGTCGTTGAGTATATTGTAAGATATGCAGAAAAAATAAAAGTTAATAATGGATAATAACCTTTTATTCAGAGTGGTGGAGATACAAAGGATCTGAGAAGCCACGGCAACCCCTTTTATGAAGGAAGGTGCCAACCTGAGCGAGTGATCGAACAATAAGAGGATTGTTTAGATATTTTCAGACAGTCCGATTATTTCGGACTGTTTTTATGTTTCCATGCATCCGTAAGAAGCTGCCGATGGCAGGTTCTGTAGGTATACAGTCCCAAATGTAGCATGATGAACGATGATATGATGAAAAGATTGAAAAGGAGAACACAATGGAGAAAATTTTATTTACCTCTGAATCTGTAACTGAAGGCCATCCGGACAAAATGTGTGATGCGATTTCCGATGCCATTCTTGACGCACTTATGGAGCAGGATCCAATGAGCCGTGTTGCCTGCGAGACATCTGTAACTACAGGTCTTGTACTGGTTATGGGCGAGATCACAACAAATGCTTATGTAGATATCCAGAAGATCGTTAGAGATACTGTAAGAGAGATCGGTTACACACGTGGAAAATACGGATTTGACGCAGATACCTGTGCAGTTATCACTGCGATCGATGAGCAGTCCGCTGATATCGCACTTGGTGTAGATAAAGCGCTGGAAGCAAAAATGGGTGAGGCTGAGATCGATGCGATCGGCGCAGGCGATCAGGGTATCCAGTTTGGATATGCTTCCAACGAAACAGAAGAATATATGCCATATGCGATCAACATGGCACATAAACTTGCACGCCAGCTGACAAAGATCCGTAAGGATGGTACATTAACATACTTAAGACCAGATGGAAAAACACAGGTTACAGTAGAGTACGATGAAAACGGCAAACCAAGCCGTATCGACGCAGTTGTATGCTCCACTCAGCATGACCCGGATGTGACACAGGAGCAGATTCACGAAGATATCAAGAAGTATGTTTTCGATGAGATCATTCCGGCTGATATGGTAGATGAAGATACCAAATATTTCATCAACCCGACAGGACGTTTCGTGATCGGTGGACCTCACGGAGACAGTGGACTGACAGGACGTAAGATCATCGTTGATACTTACGGCGGAACAGGCCGTCACGGCGGCGGAGCTTTCTCCGGAAAGGACTGCACAAAGGTAGACCGCTCTGCTGCATATGCAGCACGTTATGTTGCTAAAAATATCGTAGCAGCAGGTCTGGCAGACAAATGTGAGATCCAGCTTTCCTATGCGATCGGTGTGGCACAGCCTACTTCTATCCACGTAGAAACATTTGGAACAGGCAAGCTCTCTGATGCGAAACTGGTAGAAGTGATCCGCGAGAACTTTGACCTTCGTCCAGCAGGAATCATCAAGATGCTTGACCTTAGACGTCCGATCTACAAACAGACAGCAGCGTATGGACACTTTGGACGTACAGATGTAGATCTTCCATGGGAACATCTGGACAAAGTAGATGCTCTTAAAAAATACCTTGCTTGATCAAAGGAAACGATGATAAGATAAAATAATGACTTATATGACAGGGATCTTCCGGCAGACATATGCTGGAGGGTTCCTGTTCTTTTTATAGAAAATTTAGATATAGAAAATTCAGTTTATGATATAATAGCTATGGTATTAGAAAACTTAGTTAAAGGATGGGAAGCATGAAGTTAAAGACAAGGATTATCGTGGGCTTCGGTATGATCATCTTAGTACCGTTGCTGTTGTTTTCGGCTACGCTATATGGATTGAGTCATACAAAGGCATCACAGATCAAAAATTCCACAGAGGTGGTATATGATATTTCAGTTGGAGAATCTGCAAATAATCAGACACAGGTAAGGATCATTGCAAAAGATCTTTTCTTTTCTGCGACAGTGATCTTGGTCTTTACGGCATTGTCGATCGGATTGTGGATCTATCGGAGCATTGCAACACCGTTGGTAAAGCTAAAAAAGGCGACGCAGAATATCAAGGATGGAAATCTAGACTTTGTTCTTGAGGTGGATGGGGATGATGAATTTTCAGAGCTTTGCCGGGATTTTGAGGAGATGCGTAAGCGACTGAAGGAATCAGCAGAGGAAAAAGTATTGCTGGACAAAGAAAATAAAGAACTCATCAGCAATATTTCCCATGACCTGAAAACTCCGATCACGGCAGTGAAAGGCTATGTGGAGGGTATCATGGATGGAGTTGCGGACACCCCGGAGAAAATGGACCGCTATATTAAAACGATCTATAACAAGACAAATGAGATGGATCACTTGATCAATGAGCTGACGTTCTATTCAAAGATTGATACGAACCGTATCCCGTACACATTCAGCAAGCTGAATGTGGAGGATTATTTCAGCGACTGTGCAGAGGAAGTAGGATTGGAATTGGAAACACGTGGGATCGAGCTTGTGTATGCGAACTATGTAGAAAGCGGTGTGCTTGTCATTGCGGACGGAGAACAGATCCGCCGTGTGATCCACAATATCATCAGCAATGCCGTTAAATATATGGAAAAACCGAAAGGGATCATACAGATCCGAGTAAAAGATGTCGGCGATTTCATACAGGTGGAGATCGAGGACAATGGAAAAGGAATCGCAGCCAAGGATCTGGCTTATATTTTTGACCGTTTTTACAGAACGGATGTGTCCAGAAATTCTTCCAAGGGAGGAAGCGGGATCGGACTTTCCATCGTGAAGAAGATCCTGGAGGACCATGGAGGCAAAGTCTGGGCGACCAGCCGTCTGGGAATCGGCACAATCATGTATTTTGTTCTTAGAAAATATCAGGAGGTACCAGCAAAATGAGCAGGATATTGATCATAGAAGACGAAGAAGCGATCGCAGATCTGGAGAAGGATTATCTGGAACTTTCCGGATTTGAGGTGGAGATATGCAACAGAGGAGATACTGGGCTTACCAGAGCTCTGACTGAGGAGTTTGACCTGATCATTCTGGACTTGATGCTGCCAGAGATCGACGGATTTGATATCTGTCGTCAGGTGCGCCAGCAAAAAAATACTCCGATCATCATGGTTTCAGCTAAAAAAGATGACATTGATAAGATTCGGGGACTTGGTTTGGGAGCAGACGATTACATGACAAAACCGTTCAGTCCAAGTGAGCTGGTTGCGAGAGTAAAGGCGCATATGGAAAGATATAACCGTCTGATCGGTTCAAATGTGCGTAAGAATGACATTGTGGAGATCCGTGGGATCAAGATCGACAAGACTGCGCGCCGTGTTTGGGTAAATGGAGAGGAGACAACCTTTACATCTAAGGAATATGATCTTTTGACATTCCTTGCAGAAAATCCGAACAGGGTGTTCACCAAAGAGGAGTTATTCCGCGAGATCTGGGATATGGAATCTGTGGGAGATATCGCGACTGTGACAGTCCACATCAAGAAGATCCGCGAAAAGATTGAATTTAATACTGCAAAACCGCAGTATATTGAAACCATCTGGGGAGTAGGATATCGCTTTAAAGTTTAAGACTAGGGTATAAAAAGGAAAAATATGGCAAGATTATATAGAGAACTAGAAAAATACGGACAATCCGATCATTATCCATTTCATATGCCGGGACATAAAAGAAACAAGGATTCTTCAGCAGGAGATTTTCCGCTGGAGAGAGATATTACGGAGATCTCCGGATTTGACAACCTGCATCATGCAGAAGGGATCCTTAAAGATGCACAGGAATATGCAGCACAGATTTATGGGACGAAGAAATGTTTTTTCAGTGTGAACGGAAGCACGGCTGCGCTGCTGGCTGCGATCAGCGCCAGCGTTGACAAAGGTGGAAAGATATTGATGGCAAGAAATTGCCATAAAGCGGTTTATCATGCGTTATACCTAAGAGAACTGCATCCAGTGTACCTTTATCCACATGAAGACACAAAATTGGGGATAAATGGTGGGATTTCTCCCTCTCGTGTGGAAAGATATCTCGAAGATAATCCAGATATACAGGCAGTTTTGCTCACTTCACCGACTTATGACGGCATAGTTTCAGATATCAGGAAGATTGCAGAGGCGGCACATAGACATGGAACATTGCTGATCGTAGATGAGGCGCACGGTGCACACTTCCATTTTTCAAAGTATTTTCCGGTCTCTGCGGCTGAGCTGGGAGCAGATATTGTGATTCAAAGTTTCCACAAGACCTTGCCCTCCATGACACAGACAGCAGTTCTTCATGTGTGCAGTGACCGCACAGATATTGAGAAGATCAAAAGGTTTATGGCGATCTATCAGACCAGCAGCCCATCGTATGTTCTGATGGCAAGCATAGATGCCTGTATGGATAAGATGAATAAGGACGGGGTGCAGATGTTCCGGGAATTTACATTTCAGCTCGAAAAAGCCAGACAGCGTCTTGCGAAATGTGGAAAGATCAGGCTTATATCACCGGAAATTCTGGATAGCACAGATGTCTACGATTTTGACAGATCAAAGCTTTTGTTTTCCACAGCAGGGAATTCGATCAATGGACATGAACTTCACAGCAGGCTGAGAGATCAATTTCACATAGAGATGGAAATGGAAGCAGAAAATTATGTGCTGGGTATTGCATCAGTTGGAGATACCGATCAAGGGCTGGAACGGCTCTGTGATGCGATTGAACAGATAGATGCACAGGTGGAAGTTTGCCAACAGGAGGAAAAAGAAAGCACTTCTTATGCAAAAATGAAGCAGATGATGAGCATCGCAGATGCGATGGACGCCAAACAGCAGAGATTTCCACTGGAAGAAAGCGTAGGAA
>CAZSTD010000005.1:26640-34423 GCA_964609645.1 uncultured Blautia sp. | reverse complement strand
ATGGGAATCCTATGTAGAGCGGATCAGCAAAAAAATTTCTCAGGAAAACATCAGAGAAAACTTTAAACAGAAATTCAGCAGGGAAAATATGCTGAAATGTTTTTGGGAAGACAGAAACTTGATCCGGAGTGAGTTTTCTGCCTACTATCAGGGTGAAATGGACTTGAGGATGTACAGGGCTACCGCAGAAGTGATCCGCAGTTCCGTACAAGACCAAGTGGAAGCGATCGTATATATCACAGATATCACATCCTCGTATATCAGTGAGACGATCCCACATCTTCTATATAGAAAAAACTTTGATGAGATCGCTCTGATCGATTCGAAGAAAAAATGTATGGGAATGAATTCACCGGAAGCCTTTGACGTGAAAAGTTATCTTGAACGTGAACTTGATTATGACAGTTATGTAGAACGGATCGCTCAAGAATCGATTCCGGAAGATGAGAGGGAACTATTTAAGCGCGATACACAGTTAGATAAGATAAAACAGGAATTGGATAAAAGGGGGCATTACGCACTGACAGTCCATCACATGGAGCCAAACGGTGAAAAGCGATTAAAGACTTATACTTACCTCTATCTGTCAAAGGAATTTGGTGTGATCTTGGCAGCTGTGGAAGATGTTACGGAGTTGTCAGAGCAAGATGTTCTTACAGGTGGATATAATAGGCAGGGATTTATCCATCAGGTAGAAAAGATTCTTGAGAACTGTGAAGATGTAACGAAATACGCAGTTATGTTTTTCAATATTAAAAATTTTAAAGCGGTGAATGAACTGTTTGGTACGAATGATGGAGATATGGTTTTACGTGGAGCTTACCAGCTCATTCAGAAGTCCAAACTCAAACCGCTGGTTACCGCGCGTGTGGAGGCAGATCATTTTACCTGTTTTATTGAAAGAAAAAATTTAGATTTTGATGTTTTGGCACAGATGTGTCAGTATAGACTCACCAGACAAGGAAAGACGCTTCATCTTTATGGAAGGTGTGGTATTTATATACTTGAAGCTGGCGATATACAGGTTGATGGCATGATCAATCGGGCGAAACTTGCAAAAAAATATATCACTGATGAATATGTACAGGCATATAGAGTTTACGATGCTTCTATGCAGAGTGCTTATATTGATGAGGCAAAGCTGTCTGGAGATATAAAAGAAGGCATCGATCAGGAACAGTTTCAGATTTATTATCAGCCAGTTGTAAATGCACAGACCGGAGAAATCACAGCAGCGGAAGCACTGGTTCGATGGATACACCCGAAACGCGGATTTGTTTCTCCGGCAATCTTTATCCCTGCTTTGGAGCAAAGTGGACATATCTCCAAACTGGATCTGTATGTTTTGAAAAAAGTAGATGAGTTCCAGAAAAAACGCTATAAAGAAGGAAAGAAGATCGTTCCAGTTTCTGTGAATCTTTCCTGGATGGACTTTTATGATGAAACTCTTATGAAATGGCTGAGGAACAAGTGTGAAGATGATTCGATACCGCCGAATTCATATCGGGTAGAGATCACGGAAACTTCATATGCTGCGATTGAGGCGAATTATAATGAAGACTTGGAGTGTCTGCGCAAAGCAGGGATCTTAGTCTTGCTTGATGATTTTGGAAGTGGATATTCTTCTTTTGGAATGTTACAAAACTATAATTTTGATATCATGAAGATTGATATGAGCTTTGTGCGCCAGATAGAGACGAATCCGAAAAGCCGCAGTATCATACGTTTTATTATTGCGCTGGCACACGAGATGGGGCTTCATCTTGTGGCAGAAGGAGCAGAGACGCAAGCACAGGTAGATTTCTTAAAGGAGAGTGGGTGCGATCTGATACAGGGATTTTACTTTTATAAACCTCTTCCAGAAGGAGAATTTGTGAAACTCTTGGATGAGATCTGCGAATAAAAAATATTTTTGCATAAGCTGAAAACAGAGGATTTTCTCACAATTTATAATGGACAGATTTTCAAAGATATTGTAATATATAAAAGTTGGCAAGAATATTTATTTAAAGAAAGGCAGATTTAACAGTATGGAAGAGAAGATTCTTGATTTTATCATGGATTGCGCGGTAGAGAACTCAACTGTTCCATTTCAGGTGATCGAAGAAGAATTTAACATTATGATGGACGATAGCTTGAAAGAGATCATCAGCGATGCACTTTGGGACAGAGATAGTGTTTCGGATGTGATCATCGAGAATGGCGGATATACGATCACTTTATTTGAAGACTAAAGGTTTGTGTCCAAATAAGATCTAAGGAGATCATAAAAGATCGAAAGAATAAAAAATGCCAAAACTGCTGGGAAGCATAAGAATTCCCAGCAGTTTTTTGTTGCATTGCATCTGTAAGAAGCTGTCGATGGCAGGTTATGTAGGTGTCCTCGAAAGAAGTCTGA
The DNA here is from genome assembly GCA_964609645.1 of uncultured Blautia sp. GTDB lineage: Bacteria > Bacillota > Clostridia > Lachnospirales > Lachnospiraceae > Blautia_A. The sequence continues at coordinate 32,025 of CAZSTD010000005.1, read as the reverse complement.
AAAATATTGAAAAATTTGGAAAGTAGTATTGAAATGAATAATATCATATAGTATAATTAGACACAGATAAAAGAAAATTCTTCGGGGCAGGGTGATCGATGTAGACGAAATTCCCTACCGGCGGTATAGTCCGCGACCCGCATAAGCGGTTGATCTGGTGAAATTCCGGAACCGACAGTATAGTCTGGATGAGAGAAGAACACGCGATTTTCTACCATACGTGCTCATTACCCCGGATCATAGATTCGGGGATTTTTTGTGGAATTTTCTTTTACAGAAGATATGTGAGATTTTGGCATTGATCGTGGCTTGAGCACAGTCCAAAGTTTGCATATCTGCAGAGAATAATTTCAAAAGGAGTGTATAGGTATGAGTGAACAGGTATTAAGAAATGGAAACGTAGCACAGAGAAGCCGCACAAGAACGATCACACAGGTAGCGATGCTCGGCGCGATCGCAGGGATCTTGATGAATCTGGAATTTCCACTTCCTTTCCTGGCACCAGCTTTTTACCAGTTGGATTTCTCTGAGATCCCGGTACTGGTCGGTTCGTTTGCGATGGGTCCGATCGCCGGTGTTCTGATCGAACTGGTGAAGATCATGGTACATCTGGTGACGAAAGGAACGATGACTGCAGGTGTTGGAGATGTGGCGAACTTTATCTTCGGGTGTGCTTTCGCAGTGCCGGCAGGTCTGCTTTATCGTTACCATTCCGTTAAGAGCAGAAAACATGCAGTGATCGGTATGGCAGTTGGCACAGTGTTGACTTCTGTTGTTGCATGTTTTATCAATGCTTTTATCTTGCTTCCGGCATACGGAAAAGCTTTTGGAATGCCAGTACAGGCATTTATCGAAATGGGAAGTGCGGTGCACAGTTCTGTGAACAGTCTTTTGACTTTTGCGGCGCTGATCATTTTCCCGTTTAATGTATTTAAATATACACTTACTTCTCTGATCGTATTTTTGATCTATAAAAGGATCCGTGTAGTCTTAAAAGGAGACTGAGCAGAGGGACGGCCGCATGACGACGAAAACGTCATGCGGTTTTTTCATGTTTTTTTACGGAAATTTTGTGTAAGAAATTTTATCATAGTCTTAAAAAAATCAGAATTGTATGGTAAGATAGAGACAATCGTGCAGAGAGAAAATCCTGCATTTTGGATTGCAAACGATCATTCGAGAGTAAAGGTATTGGAAAGGCAGAGAGGAAAGAGAAGATGGGACAGATACATGATGTAGAAAAACTGACGGACTGTAAATTTCTGAATTTATATCATCTGAATGCGACAAGTGTGCATAATACACCGGTGTCATACTATGTGGCATCACGTGCAAAGAGTATAGAAAAGCTGAAGATCAAAACTGGGGAAAATACACCGGACGGTGTGATCATCTACAGTCTTTACGGGGAGAAAAAAGACCGCGTGGTTTTGGTGCGTCAGTACCGATATGCGATAGGCGGATATATCTATGAATTTCCGGCGGGACTGGTGGAGCCGAATGAAGAATTTCATGAAGGCGCTGTGCGTGAGATGCATGAGGAGACAGGTCTGAAATTTACACCTCTGGAAGTGGACCCTGCATTTGAGAAACCATATTTTACAACGGTGGGTATGACAGATGAATCCTGCGCTACCGTTTACGGATATGCGGAAGGTCAGATCAGCAAAGATGCACAGGAGGACTCCGAGGAGATCGAGGTGGTGCTGGCAGACCGTGAGGAAGTAAAAAGAATCCTGAAAGAAGAAAATGTAGCGATCATGTGCGCATATATGCTGATGCACTTTTTACAGGATGAAGAACCTTTTGCGTTCTTAAAAAAAGAGCTTTAAACAGCGAAGCGTAAATAAGGGATAAAAAACATAAGAAGCTAAAACGACATAAAAAGCTAAAAGATGCAGCAGGAGGATTGACAAATGGGAAGATGGCAGAGAAGTTTTTATCAGCCGGTACTTCCGATGGGGGAAGACGGAAGAAGGGTTACAGGAAGTAAAGAGCATATTGAACTTTCAAGAACAGCAGCAGGAGAGGGAATGGTCCTGCTGAAAAATGAGCAGGAAACTTTGCCGCTCAAAAAGGGAACAAGGGTTGCGATGTTTGGCAAGGCATTGATCGATTACGTCAAAGGCGGCGGAGGAAGCGGCGATGTCACAGTGGCATATATCCGCAATCTTTACGAGGGAATGAAGATCAAGGAGTCCGAAGGCAAGATAGAAGTTTTTGACAAGCTGGCTGCTTATTATGAGGAAGACATCCGCAGACAGTATGCTGCCGGTGCAGTTCCGGGTATGACCATAGAACCGGAGCTTCCAGATGAACTGTTGCAGGAAGCCAGAGCGTACACAGATACTGCCATTGTCACGATCTGTCGATTTTCCGGTGAGGGATGGGACAGAAAGTGTGAAGCTGCACAGGATGGATATGTTCTTGATGCAGAGGAGAAAAGAAATGCAGAATTGTCTGCGAAGATCTTTGAGAATGGGGATTTCTGCTTGACCAAAGCGGAAAGTGCGATGATAGGTAAAGTGAAACATACATTTCCTCATGTGATCGCAGTGCTGAATGTCGGCGGCATCGTGGATACGAAATGGTTCAAAGACTGTGATGAGATCCAGTCCGTTCTGATGGCATGGCAGGGAGGAATGGAAGGCGGTCTGGCTGCGGCGGATGTGCTGTGCGGAGATGTCAATCCTTCCGGAAAACTTTCAGATACCTATGCAAAAGAATTGGAAGATTATCCTTCTACAGCTAATTTCCATGAATCTGCTTTTTATGTGGATTATACAGAGGATATCTATGTGGGATACCGCTACTTTGAGACGATCCCGGGAGCCGCGCAGAAGGTAAACTATCCGTTTGGATATGGACTTTCTTACACAAGATTCAGCTGTGAAGTGACAGGAGCCAGCGAGGAAAACGGTGTGATCACAATACTCGTTGAGGTGACGAACCTTGGAAAGACAGCAGGAAAAGAAGTGATCCAGCTTTACTATGGTGCGCCTCAGGGCAGACTTGGAAAGCCGGCGAAAGTGCTTGGAGCATTTAAAAAGACACGACTTCTCCAGCCGCAGGAATGTCAGATCCTTACTTTGAAACTGCCAACAGTGCAGATGGCTTCCTATGATGACCTTGGAAAAGTATCTAAATCTGCATATGTGTTGGAGGCTGGAACTTATGTATTCTATGTGGGAAATAATGTCCGAGATGCAGCAAAGATCGCATTTACTTACGAAGTAAAAGAGGATACCGTCACAGGGCAGCTGAGTGAAAAGGCAGCACCATATCATTTGTCCAAGCGTATGCTCGCAGACGGCTCTTATGAGGAACTTCCGCAGAGAGAATATGTCGAAGAAGAAGGACTTTTGAGACAGGATAAATATTCACTTGGACTGCCGTGCCCAGATGCGAGACATGAAAGAGGGATTGATTTTCTGGATATGATCGATCCGAAAGGTGTTGGCTTTGAGGACGTGGCGGATGGAAAGATGACACTGGATGCGTTTATGGAGCTTCTTTCTTTGGATGAATGTATTGAGCTTCTTGGCGGTCAGCCAAACAGGGGGTGCGCGGACACCTTTGGCATGGGAAATATCCCGAAATACCGTGTGCCGAATGTGATGACAGCGGATGGACCTGCAGGACTTCGTATCCGCCCTTGGGCAGGGGTCACAACGACTGCATGGCCGTGTGCGACGCTTCTGGCAAGCACTTGGGATGAGGAGCTGGTAGAAAAAGTAGGAGAAGCCGGAGGTAAGGAAGTAAAGGAAAACAATATCAGCATTTGGCTGACACCTGCCTGCAACATCCACAGAAGTCCTCTGTGTGGACGAAACTTTGAATATTATTCAGAAGATCCGTACCTTGCCGGAAAAGCGGGGGCGGCGATGGTGCGTGGCATCCAGTCGCAGCACGTCGGAGCAAGTGTGAAACACTTTGCAGCGAACAATAAAGAGACAAACCGCAAGGACTCTGATTCCAGAGTATCGGAGAGAGCATTGCGAGAAATTTATTTAAAACAGTTTGAGATCATTGTGAAGGAATCTCATCCATACACGATCATGTCCTCCTACAATCTGCTCAATGGAGTCCATACCTCTGAAAATAAGGAACTTTTGACCGGCATTCTTCGTGAGGAATGGGGATTTGACGGAGTCGTGACAACAGACTGGTGGACCTTCGGAGAGCATTACCGTGAGACAAAAGCGGGAAATGATATCAAGATGGCATCCGGATATCCGGAAAGGGTCAAGGAAGCCTACGAAAAAGGCTTTATCTCGGAGGATGAGATCAGACTGAGTGCCAGAAGGATCTTGAACATGATCTTAAAGATTGATTGAGGAGTACGAAAAACACAGTCGTTTCTCTCAGAAGACAGAGAATATGAGGGCAGTACTCGTTATGTATGAAAGAGGTTAAAATGGGTGGACTTGAAAAAAAATATGCAACAAAATCGAAAATCCTGAGTTATATCATCAACAAAGAGAATACCTCGAAGGTGGAGCTGTCAAAAGATCTCAATTTAAGTATGCCGACAGTGCTGTCCAACGTCAATGATCTGATCGCAAGAGGCGTGATCGCAGAGAATGGTGAGTACGAATCTACCGGAGGCCGAAAAGCAAAGAGCATTGGGATCAATGCCTCCTACCGATATGCGATGGGGATCGTGATCACTGCAAATCATGTGGGAATGGTGTTGGTAAACTTAAAATACGAGATTGAAAAAGCAGAGCGCGTGCGGATGAAATTTTCTCCGGATCTGTCGTACTGTAGGCAGATCGCAGAGATGGCGGAGCACTTTTTAAGCGATATGAAATATCCGGAAAGGTTGCTTGGTGTGGGGATTTCCATCCCGGGGATCATTGATCATGAGAACCGTCTGGTGCTGAAATCACATGCACTGCAGTTGGAAAATTATAGCCTGAATTTCCTGGAACAGGTATTTTCCTGCCCTGTATATTTCTCGAATGATGCAAATGCGGCGATGATGGCGGAGGATATGAACCGTTATCAGAATGCGATCTATCTGTCGCTGAACAACACGTTGGGCGGTGCATTCTGTGTGAATGGGAAACTTTTCTCGGGAGAAAATCAAAAAGCAGGTGAGTTCGGACATATGATACTGGTCCCGGGCGGCAAAACCTGTTATTGTGGGAAAGCTGGTTGTGCGGATGCCTACTGTGCTGGCAGTGCACTTACGGAAGATACCTCAGAGTCGCTGGAACAGTTTATGCAGCAACTTAACAGTGGAGAAGAAAAGGCAAAGCAAAAATGGGAAGAGTATCTGGATCATCTGGCGATCCTGATCTCAAATCTGCGGATGGCTTATGATATGGATATCATCCTCGGAGGAGAAGTGGGAGGATATCTGTCAGAGTATATCATGCC
>CAZSTD010000005.1:0-26540 GCA_964609645.1 uncultured Blautia sp. | reverse complement strand
AAATTCATATTGTGCAACAGGTAGAAACAGGGCTAATTGAGAAAAATGGATTGACAAATTGGGTGGATTGGATGATAATGTAATTACTTTAATAAAATGTTTAATAAAAGATAAGACATAAGTAAAGCGACATATGAGACAAAGATCTTACAGTTAAAAAGAGGAGGAAAAAAATTATGTTACAGCAGGTTATGACAAATCCAGGAGAGATCATTTTCAGAGAAGTTCCGGTTCCAGAGATCAAAGAAGATCAGGTTCTGATCAAGATCATGAACATCGGAATCTGTGGTTCTGATATCCATGTATATCATGGAAAGCATCCATTCACGAAGTATCCGGTGACACAGGGGCACGAGGTGTCTGGTGAAGTTGTGAAGATCGGAAGTGCGGTCACAGAGTTTCATGAGGGACAGAAGGTAACGATCGAACCGCAGGTTTACTGTGGAGGATGCTATCCTTGCCGTCACGGAAAATATAATCTCTGCGAAGAACTCAAGGTAATGGGATTCCAGACAACAGGAACAGCTTCTGAGTATTTTGCAGTGGATGCCTCTAAGGTCACACCGATCCCGGAGGAAATGTCCTATGAGGAAGGCGCGATGATCGAGCCATTGGCAGTGGCTGTACACGGTGTGAAGCAGGTTGGCGATGTAAAAGGAATGAAGATTGCTGTGCTGGGCGCAGGACCGATCGGAAATCTGGTAGCACAGACTGCGAAAGGTATGGGCGCAGAGAAAGTTATGATCACAGATGTGAGTGATCTTCGTCTGGAAAAAGCGAAAGAGTGCGGAATTGATGTCTGTGTAAATACGAAGGAAAAGGATTTCGGAGAAGCGATGCTGGAAGCCTTTGGTCCAGATAAGGCAGATGTGATCTACGATTGCGCTGGAAATAATATCACGATGGGACAGGCGATCAAGTATGCGAGAAAAGGAAGCGTGATCGTGCTGGTGGCAGTTTTCGCAGGAATGGCACAGATCGACCTGGCAGTGGCAAATGACCATGAGCTGGACATCAAGAGCACAATGATGTATCGCCATGATGATTATGTGGATGCGATCCGACTCGTAGAGGAAGAAAAGGTTCATCTTCGTCCGCTGATCTCAAAAACATTTGCATTTGCGGATTATCTCAAGGCATATCAGTACATTGATGAAAACCGTGAAACGACAATGAAAGTCATTATTAACGTTCAGGAAAAGTAAAGCAGGGGGAACTATGGGAGAGGAAAAAAGAAATACAAAAGTGCCGTTGATCAGTAAGATCGCGTATGGCTTTGGTGATGTTGGCTGTAATTTTAGTTGGATGTTCGTGAGTAACTTTTTGATGATATTTTATACAGACGTGTTTGGGATCAGCATGGCGGCGGTCTCTGCACTGATGTTATTCTCAAGATTCTGGGATGCGATCAATGACCCGATCGTGGGAGGTCTGACTGATAAGACCAACACGAAATGGGGACGCTACCGTCCGTGGCTTTTGATCGCGGCACCGATCACAGCGGTGCTTCTGGTAATGACTTTCTGGGCTCATCCAGACTGGTCTAATACCTCTAAGATCATTTATATGATCATCACTTATTGTCTGCTGGTGCTGGGATACACCTGCGTAAATATCCCATACGGTACACTTTGTGGAGCAATGACACAGGATATCGATGAGCGTGCGAAGATCAATACATCACGTTCTGTATCTGCGATGATCGCGATCGGTATCATCAATATCATCACTGTACCGCTTGTCACAAAACTTGGAAGCCAGAGTGCAAAGACTGGTTATCTGTTGGTTGCGATCATCTACGGATGTATCTTCGCACTTTGCCATATCTTCTGCTTTGCAAAGACAAAAGAGCAGGTAGTGATGCCGGAGAAAGAAAAAATCTCCATCAAAGTACAGTTAAAAGCAGTGATGCAGAATAAGCCGTATGTTCTGGCGTTGATCGGACAGGTGCTGTTCGGATTTACACTCTATGGAAGAAATGCAGATGTACTGTATTACTTTACCTATGTAGAGGGTGATGCCGCTTACTATACAACATATTCCATGTGCATTATCATTCCGTCCATTATCGGAGCAGCATGTTTTCAGCCAGTATTTCGCAAGCTGAACAATAAAGGAAGAACAGCCTCTGTGTTTGCATTACTTACAGGAATCTCCATGCTTGCTATGTTTTTCTTCAATGTAAAAGAGACACCGATCGCTTTCTATGCACTTGCAGGGGTTACCCAGTTCTTCTTCTCAGGATTTAACACAGCGATCTATGCGATCATTCCGGACTGTGTGGAATACGGAGAGTGGAAGACAGGACTTAGAAATGATGGTTTCCAGTATGCGTTCGTGTCTCTTGGCAACAAGGTGGGAATGGCGATCGGAACAGCGCTTTTAGCAGGGCTTCTTGGCAAATATGGATATGTTGCAAATCAGGCACAGAATCCAGCGGTATTGAACATTATGAAACATGCATTTACTACGATCCCTGGAGTTTTATGGATCGTGACAGCTGTTGTACTGTTCTTCTACCGATTGAATAAAAAACGTTACAATGAGATCGTAGAAGATCTGAAAAATGGAAGAAGAGGATACTAGGATCTCTCATCTGAAAAAGCTGAACCAAAGAAAAATGGTTCAGCTTTTTTTGTGACTTGCTTTCTCATAGAAAACAGATTGCGAAATACTATAGAATAAATTATAATAAATTAAACATTTTTAAAAAGATGAAATGTACGTAAAGCAACTGTTGACTATGATGGAAATTAGAGGAAATTTGAGAGATGAGAAAAAGAATAACTGCATTATGGGTAGGGATGATCTTAGTCATTCTTGCTGTATGTCCGGCATATGCGGCTTCAGTCCCACAGATAGACACCCCTGACTATAAAGTGGCTTTCTATGCGTTTAACTGCTACCATATACAGGACGAAAATGGTAAAAGAAGCGGTTATGGATACGAAATGATGCAGAACATCTCTCGATACCTTCAGTGTACGTTTTCCTATGTAGGATACGATAAGACGGCACAGGAATGTGAAGAAATGCTGCGAAATGGAGAGATCGATCTGTATACGGCGGCGAAACTTACGCATCAAAGACAGGAAGAATTTGCGTTTTCTGCACATCCGGCGATCACTGCGACTACATGTATGAACGTAAAGATTGGAAATACACAGGTGGTCCCGGGGGATTATACGACTTATGAGGGACTTCGCATAGGACTTTTGAAACGTCATAGCTATAATAATGATTTTTTAAAATTTGCAAGTGAAAAAGGATTTTCCTGTGAGGTCGTTTATTTTGATACACCGAAGGAACTGACACATGCATTGATCACAGAAGATGTGGATGCAGTTGTAAGTAGTTATATCCGAACACCGGAAGATGAACAGACGGTAGAAAATTTTGGTGAAACGCCTTATTACATCATGGCGAGAAAGGAAGACCAGGCGCTGATCGATGAGCTGGATGCGGCGATGGATAGGATGAACCTGGAGATGCCAAACTGGCGGACCACACTTTTTGATCAATATTATGGAACACAGAAGGCAAATACAGACCTGACACAGGAAGAACAGGCACTGCTGGAGAAATTACAGGAAGATAACGCTGTGATCAAAGCAGTGATGAATCCTGATGGAAATCCATATTCCTGGTATGAAGACGGACAGGCAAAGGGGATCGCAGCGGATATATTCAGGGCTGTCGCGCAGAGACTAGGGTTGGATCATGAGATCATCCCGGTTTCGGACAGGGCAGAGTATACAGAACTTTTGAAATCCGGAGAGGCGGATATCTGGATGGACATGGATCATTATTACGGAGAAGGCCAAGTGAAGTATAAGATGACAGATCCGTATTTAAAAACAACGGTTTCTGTCTTAAAGAGGAGAGGATCTTCGGGCAAGATAGAACGTTTGGCGATCGTGGACGATAAGGATATTTCTGTAAAAGAAATGGTGTCCAATACCTGGCCGGATGCGGAGGTCGTGAAGGTATCAGATAATAAGCAGTGTGCAAAAGAGATCTTAAATGGAAATGTGGACGGTGCATTACTTTTGACCTATACGGCACAGAAACTGGCAAGAGATGATATTCAGAACCGCCTGTGTGTGGACATTGTGCCTGGGGCCTCGATCAGCCTTCAGATGGGAGTCAATGCCAAGAGCGATTATCATTTTTATGGGTTGTGGCAAAAGACGCTGGCTGAGGTCGCTGCACAGAACAGTGCTAAGATCACGCAGTTTTATATTGAAGAGGCGACAATCCCGTCTATGGGAGCGTATCTGTTCGACCATCCGGTATATCTGGTCTTGGTCGTTATGATCTCTTTGTTGATCATATTCTTGATGATCCTTTACATACAATCCGTTATGAGTAAAAAAAGACAGCAAAAGATCGCAGGGGAATTGTCTGTGGCATTGGCAGAGGCGAAAGCTGCCAATGATGCAAAACAAAATTTCTTTTCCAAGATGAGTCATGATATTCGGACACCTTTGAACGTAGTTCTCGGAATGACACAGATCGCACAGAAATATAAATATGATACGCCGAAACTGGAAAGTGCACTGGAGAACATTGCCATGGAAGGAAATTATCTTCTGATGCTTATCAATTCCATTTTGGATGTGAACCAGTTAGAGTATGGTTACGTTGAACTGATGCGAGAAGCATTTTCTCCGGGAGCGTGTGTGCGGGAAAATACAGAACTTCTCAAACCTCTTGTCGAGAAAAAACAGCAGACCTTGCTTGTGGAATGCGCTGCAGAGGATCGTGTGGTGGTCGGTGATTCCAAACGCTTCAGCCAGATCATCATCAATATCGTTTCCAATGCGATCAAATATACGGATGTTGGCGGAAAGATCCATGTTCGTTTAGAATGTTTGCCAGAGGATCGCTATCGTTTTATCTGTGAGGACAATGGGATCGGAATGACCGAAGAATTTGTGGAACACATCTTCGAAGATTATGCCCGGGCGGAGGACAGCCGCGTTTCGAAGATACAGGGAACCGGACTGGGGATGGCGGTGGTCAAAGGATTTGTGGATCTGATGCATGGAAGTGTCAGTGTGGAGAGTAAGCTGGGAGATGGTTCTGTTTTTACGATAGAGCTTCCATTTGAAAAAGCGACTTCAGAGCAAAGGACGGCCGTGCTTGGATCGGAGATAGAAGAATACCATGAGCCAGATTTCACAGGCAAAAAGGTACTTTTGGCAGAGGACAATGTGCTGAATGCAGAGATTGCGATCGAGCTACTGGAGTGTATTGGACTGAATGTTGTCTGGGCAGAAAACGGCAAGATCGCGGTTGAGAGATTTGAGCATTCTGAGATTGGAGAATATTTTGCCGTGTTTATGGATATGCAGATGCCCGTCATGGATGGAGTAGAGGCGACGAAAGCGATCCGAAGAAGTCAAAGGTCGGACTGTAATATTCCTATTTTTGCGATGACGGCGAATACATTTGCCAGTGATAAAAAACTCTGCATGGAAGCTGGTATGGATGGGCATATCTCTAAACCAATCTGTATTGACGAGATTGAAGGAACTCTAAAAGAAATGCTGGTCGATAAAATGAGCAACAAAATCGCATAATCAGCACTTGCAAAAAGTATCTGATAGCTGGAAAATGATATCAGATACTTTTTTAATAATAGAGGAAAAGGAGCAAAATGATGTCTGTGATACGATTTGCAACAATAGGAACCAGTAAGATCACGAAAAATTTTCTAGAGGTAGCAAGAAATGTGCCGGAATTTAAACTGGAAGCTGTGTATTCCAGAAATATGGAGAATGCTAAGGCATTTGGGGCACTGTACGGCGTGTCCAAATGCTATGACAGTCTGGAGCAGCTGGCGGCAGATTCTCAGGTTGATGCGGTCTATATCGCAAGTCCTAATTTTCTTCATTGTAGTCAGGCGATCCAGATGATGCAGGCCAAAAAGCATGTACTCTGTGAAAAATCGATCGCTTCGAACTTGTCTGAAGCAGAAAAAATGTTTCAGACAGCCGTAGAAAATGGAGTGATCTTGTTGGAGGCAATGCGCTCTGTGTTTGATCCGGGTATGGAAGTTATAAAACAAAACCTGGATAAACTTGGTGTGATACGAAGGGCAAGAGTAAATTATTGTCAGTATTCCAGTCGCTATGACAGCTTTTTGGAAGGGCAGGAGCATAATATTTTCCGCAGGGAGTGCTCTGCTGGTGCGCTGATGGATATCGGAGTGTACTGTGTGCATGGATTGCTGTATCTGTTTGGAAAACCGGATGCTGTAATTGGCTTTTCAGATATGATCAGGGGAGAGATTGACGGCGCAGGAACAATCCTGGCAAAATATCTGGAGATGATCGCGCAGGTGGAATATTCTAAGATCACCAACTCAAAGGTTCCAAGTGAGATCCAGGGAGAAAATGGAGTGATGCTGATCCATGAGATCCATGATCCTGACAAGATCCAGATCATCTACAACGATGGAACGCAGGAAATGATCTATGACAAAGAAGCAGAAAATAATATGAGATATGAGGTTGAGTGTTTTATCCAGATGATCCATGGCGAGAGAGCGGCAGAAATACATAGCTGCCGTTCCCTTGAGGCGATGGAACTCATGGATACGATCCGCAGACAGTGTGGTATCACATTTCCGGCGGATTAACATTCAGAAAGGAAAGGGTCAAGATGGATAACAGAATGTTTGAGGAAATGCTGCTGAGTGCAAAGCAGAGACTGGAAGGGCGAGATCCTGAAGAATTGGCAAAAAACAGCGGCGCTGTATTTGACACAGAAAAAAATCTGCTGGTGGTAAAGAGTTTAAATGAGGAAATTGAGATCCGCCTGCCGGAGTACACCTTTGTGCAGGAGGTGGAGGAATGGCAGCAGTTGGTGCTCCTGCACTATTTGGACCTTGGAGATGGAACTCCGGCATCGGAGGAGCTGATCACATTTGGAAACTTAAAGGACGGGCTGATCCGGGGGACAAAATTTGACCGCACCTTGGTGCAGGGACTGGAGAAATTCTTAAAGGGAAAGACAGAAAAAGAGCTCTGTACGATCTGCGAGGAACTGGGCGGCGAGCAGGTAAAGAGCAACGCGGATATCTGCATGAAATTTGATTTTCTGCCAAATTATCCATTATGGCTGAAAATATGGCTGGCGGATGAGGAGTTTGAGGCATCTGGAAAACTGCTTTTGAGCAAGAGCGCTGACCATTATCTCACAGTGGAGGATGCAGTCATAGTCGGGGAGATCTTCTTGACGAAACTGCACAGGCAGGCTGTGAATAAGATCATGAGTGTGATCACCTCACAGATGAACAGAAAATAGATATGTGATCTAAAAGCTAATATAAAGGAAGAAAAAATTGTGCAGTCAGAAAAAATAAAAATGTGGATCATGGCACCATGCGACGCGAAAACCCGGGAAAAATGGCACAGCAGATTTGGAACACGGTGCGAGATCTTTTTTGGAGAGACGGTACCAGAGCTTGCGCAGATAGAGGTGATCATCGGAGAGCCTTCTGCGGAAATGCTGTTAAAAGCGAAAAACCTGCGGTGGCTGCAGATCACATGGGCAGGGGCAGATAAATATGTTCCGGTCTTGAAGAAACTTGCTCATGTTGAAAGCTCTAAAAAAGACTTATTATTTACGAACGCATCCGGAGCGTTTGGAACGATCATTTCGGAGTATGTGGTGGGAAATATCATCTCTCTTTATCGATCATTTCCGAAATACTGGGAAAACCAAAGAGGGCATATCTGGCAGAAGGCGGACGATCCGGAGACGATCTTTGGAAAGAAGACACTGATCTTAGGGTGCGGAGACATCGGGCAAAATATCGCACACAGGATGCAGGCGTTTGGTGCACAGATCATAGGGATCAAAAAACATATTTCTCCAGATGGAAATTCGCAGATGCCAGAAGATTTTGATGCAGTGTATGGAATGGAAGAACTAGATCAATGGCTGCTAAAGGCGGATATTGTAATTGGATGCCTGCCCAAAACAAACGAGACGACAGGGATCTTGAATTTAAAGAGACTGCGCTCTATGAAAAAGGACGCCATCCTTGTGAATGTGGGGCGTGGAAATCTGATCGTGACAAGGGATCTGTGCGAGGTTTTACAGGAAGGACATTTAAAGGGTGTCGCTTTGGATGTGTTGGAAAGGGAACCGTTAGAAGTCGATTCTTCTTTGTGGGATATGCCAAATGTGATCCTTACCCCTCATGTCGCAGGTCCAAGTTTCGGGGGAAATGCGCATACGGAGCAGGTGATATGGGATCTTTGCATGGACAATCTGGAGCGTTATCTGAACGGACAGGAACTGAAACATATCGTGGATCTTGATGCAGGTTATTGACAGAGACAAAAAGGGAGTATAATAAAAACGCAGAAAACCTTAACTTTGGTTTTCTGCGTTTGGTTTTATCTGGCGGAACGCTCTTTTTGCGCGTAATAGGCTTTTTTGTTTAACAGCATTTTCGCATCTGCTTCCTGAACAAGGCGGTTTAGGCCCAGTATATTTTTGGAACAGACAATGCCGTAGGAAATGCTGTAGCTGTACTTATCTAGCTGCGCTGTGATCTGCGACATGAGCTTTTCACAGATCGTTTCCTCTGTATGGGGCGGAAAAACGATGAATTCGTCGCCACCGATACGATAAACACCGGATGAAGGAAAGGTTTCCCTTAGGAGATCCGCTACTGTCTGAAGCATTTGGTCGCCCGCCTTATGTCCCAGACGATTGTTGATCTCATGCAGTCCGTTTGCATCGATATAGATGCAGGAGACAGCGTGGAAGCTGCGGTGCTGGTTATCTAGAAGATATTTCTCATAGGCACTGCGGTTTAAAAGCTGTGTGGCCTGATCGGTGATGCTCATCTGATAGATGCTGCGGTTGGCAAAGGTGAGATAAAAAACAACCAACAGGATATAAACGATCAGTGTCACAGCGATGATCACGGCCATCAGATAAAGACTCTGAGTGCAGGAACGAGTACCGGCGAGAGCGGTTTCTTTGGTTGCGCCGAGCGTTACGCTCCAATGATTGATATTTACCGGTTCATAGTGCATATAGAGTATCTGGCCGGTGGTTTTTGAAATGGAACTGATGTCGCCGCTGAGTCCGTCTATCATATTTTGCTTTGCTTCCTTGAAGGTATCTCCGAAAAGGGTTTTGCGGTCACCCATCTCTGAGAGGCTTGTGAGGGTTTCGTGCCAGGTATCGAGAAGAACCTCTCCATTGATACCATCAATGATCAGGACAAAGGAATTGCCATCGTAGAAATCGGTGTTGTAATTTTGGGAGGCATCGATCAGTGAAAAGACTCCGTAGAGCATGGCAATGGTTTCGCCGTCTTTTTTTACGGGAACACCATTTCTGACAACTAGATTAGATGGATCCCAGATTCCCTGCATCCGATTTGAAATATAGCTCCCTTTTTCCTTTTCTTCCTCGAAACTCAGAAGCCCAGAGGCATCTTTCCACTCTCCTTTTTGGTTTAAGAGCTGGTCATCTGGGAACAGCAGGTCAATGTAGGATATGAAGGATCGCTCTGTGTCGAAGGAGTTCATGATCCCAAGCAATGCATTCTCATCGGACAGGGACTGTTCCGACATCAGCGCTGCCATTGCGCGCAGGACCGTGGTATCTGTGTTGGCGGTCTCATAAATTTCATCTGCGAGCCGCTTGGTGGAAGCGGTGAGCTCATCGAATGAGTACTGTGTCATTTTTCTGCTGGTCTGCCTTATGCAAAAAAAGACAGAGACTGCAAGGATGAGAGCTGCAGCCAGAGATATGGACAAAAGTAATGTAAATCGTTTCTTGTGTAGCTTCAAAAAAATGCTCCTTTATAAAATAAATTGTTTCACCGCGGATAAATTTACGGCGGATCGTCCGGGCAGCAAGAAAAAATGCTGTCCATAGCAATTGTAACACACTGGTGCGTTTCCCACAAGGCAAGGGCGTGTATATTTAACATTGCGCCAGCAGAGACGGATATGCTATAATATTTCGAATGTGGACCATTTCAGTATGTAAATATTCCCAGAAAAGTTCTGGATATGGTTTATGTAAGATTTATAAATTTGGAGAAAAGGAGATTTGGATGAACTTACTTTTTACGATCATTGTTACGTTTTTTGCCGGTATGGGAGCCGGACTTGGAACTGGATTTGCCGGAATGAGTGCTGCGGCAGTGATCAGCCCGATGCTGATCACCTTTTTGGGAATGGAGCCGTACACTGCGGTGGGGATCGCCCTGTCCTCGGATGTTTTGGCGAGCGCGGTATCTGCCTACACTTACAAGAAAAATAAAAATCTGGATGTCAGAAATGGCTTGATCATGATGGTGAGTGTGCTGGTGTTTACCGTAGTGGGAAGCTACGTATCCAGCTTGATCCCGTCAACCACTATGGGAAACTTTTCTGTATTTATGACATTTATCCTGGGCATCAAATTTATTGTGAAACCAGTTATGACGACGAAAGAAGCGATGGAGGCGGTTTCACCGAAAAAGAGAGCGATCCAGTCTGTGATCTGCGGAATGCTCATCGGATTTATCTGTGGATTTGTCGGCGCAGGCGGTGGAATGATGATGCTCTTGATCTTAACCTCTGTGTTAGGATATGAGCTGAAGACTGCGGTGGGGACCAGCGTGTTTATCATGGCGTTCACTGCATTCACAGGAGCGGTTTCACACTTTGCGATCGGCGGTATGCCTGACTGGACGGTATTGATCTTGTGTGTGATCTTTACATTAGTCTGGGCAAGGATCGCAGCCGTGATCGCGAACAGATCCACACCGAAAACCTTGAATCGGGTAACAGGTGTTATCTTAGTGATCCTGGGAATCGTTGTCTGGCTGTTTTCCATATTTTCTTGATCACTTGTACATAGCAGACGACGCTGAACTTTGATATAAGTATTTTTTGCCTGTCGCACAGTTGCCGGCGAAAAAAAGTCATGCTACAATAAACAGAGATAGTAGAATTGGAGTGCTTGACAGGAGGAAAGAGAGATGAACAGTATTTTTCATCGAGTTAGTATCCGAAAATTTGAAGACAAACCGGTGGAGAGGGAGAAGATCCTTCAGATCTTAAAGGCTGGCATGCAGGCACCGAGCGCACGCAACCAGCAGCCATGGGAATTTTATGTGGTGACAGATAAGGAAAAGATCCAGGAGCTTTCCACAGCGACACAGTATTCTGGATGTGCAGCGAAAGCTCCGGTTGTGATTGTTCCGGTGTATCGCAAAAATGATCTGGCAGTGCCGCAGATGGCGGTGGTAGATATGTCGATCGCACAGCAGAACATCTGGTTAGAGACAGATGCGTTGGGACTTGGCGGCGTGTGGATCGGTATCGCTCCAGTACAAGACCGTATGGAACTGGTGCACAAGATGATGGATCTTCCTGAGGATGTGGAAGTGTTCTCAATGTTTGCACTTGGATATCCGGCAGAGAGCAGAGCACAGCAGGATCGTTTTGATGAAGCGAGGATCCACTTTGTCGGGGAATGATGATCTGATCAAGAAAAAATGCGGATAAGTAGTACGTTCTGTGCACAAGCATGGAACGTACTATTTTCATATATAACGATTTGTATATTTTGAAAAGGAGGATGTTTGAACTAAAAATGAGTGATCTGATGAGAGAGATAAAAAAAGACCAGGCATCTGCGTTTACACATAGCGGTAAATTCCATGCGGATGATGTGTTTTCTACAGCGCTGTTATTATATTTAAACCCGGAGATCCAGATCATAAGGGGAAATAAAGTTCCGGAGGATCATGATGGGATCGTGTTTGATATCGGAAGGGGCCGATATGACCATCATCAGAAGGACAGCCGTGTCCGTGAGAATGGGATACCCTATGCTGCATTTGGACTTTTGTGGGAAGAATTGGGACCGGAGATCTTAGGAGAGGAGCTGGCTAAAAAGTTTGACGAGTCCTTTGTACAGCCACTGGATCAAAATGATAATACAGGGGAGAAAAATGAACTGGCTTCCCTGATCGGCAATTTTAATCCAGCGTGGGATGCGCAGGGCGGTAATGATGAGGCGTTTTTTCAGGCAGTCAATGTAGCTGGGATGATCCTGGAAAATAAATTTGAACGCTATCGAGGAAATGAGCGCGCGGATAAACGAGTAGAAGAGATTTTAACAAAACATGAAAGTGCAGTTGCGGCTAGAGAGAAGACAAGAGATGAGGCGAAGATCCTCATCCTTCCGGAATTTGTTCCCTGTCAAAAACGACTTTCTGAGACAGAGATCGCGTTTGTGATCTTTCCGTCGAACAGAGGCGGTTATTGTATCCAGCCGCAGAAAAAAGAGTATTCCTTAAATTATAAATGCAGTTTTCCGGCAGAGTGGTTAGGAACAGAAGGGGAAGAACTGATAAAGGTAACTGGACTGAAAAGTGCAGGATTTTGTCATAAGGGAGGATTTCTTATGACGGTCGGGACACTTCAGGATGCAGTGGAGGCATGTAAGAAAAGCTTGCAGGAATTTCATGAACAACCAGTGATCGTAAATCTCGGAGGAGATGAAGAAGCGGACGTATTGCTTGGCAGACTGCCGAAGCTTTCAGCCGCGAAGATCATACATCTGGATCTGCCGGCACTGCCGGAACTGGAATTGCAGGGGATCTACGGTGAAGTTAAGATGGAGAAACAGGAGTGGAAAGCTCTGATCAAAGAGCAGGTCAAACAGATCCTAAAATATAAACCGGAAGCTGTTTTTGTGGGAGATAACCTCTTTGCAGCGTACCCGATCGTGCACCAGCTTCGCAAACGTCGTATCCCGGTGCTGGCTATGGCAGAAAAAGAGGGAGAGAAGCTGATCGTGAAGATCCCGTCGGGTTCTTGATCATTTTGCGGCACAATAGAAAACTAAAATTGCACAAATGTGCATAAGATGCAAAAATGTTGAAATGTAAAATCTAAAATGCTATGATGCAATCAAAATAAAGGAACAAATGTCAGGCAGTATAGAAAAGGATGATTGCATGAAAAAGTATGAGATTGGATTATACGAAAAAGCCATGAGAAATACCTTATCATGGTCAGAGAAACTGAAATGTGCGAAGGAATGCGGGTACGATTATCTGGAGATCTGCATTGATGCGACGGATGAAAAGATAAATCGGATCTTTATGGATACACAGGAAAAGAAAAGTATCATGGAGGCAGTGTTTGCAGTGGGAGTCCCGATCGGCTCTATGAGTGTCAGCGCACTCACCAAATATGCGTTAGGAGACCCGGATGAACAGGTGCGGACAAAAGCGATGGAGATTGCGGAGAAGGCAATACAGCTGGCAGTAGATTTGGGCGTGCGTACGGTTATGATCCCTGGATACGATATCTATTTCGGGGAGTCTACGATAGACACGAAAAGATATTTTTTGGAAAATGTAAAGAAGATCGCGGAGATCGCAGAGCGCGAAGGGATCTTGGTTGGATTTGAGACGATGGAAAATAACTTTATGAATACGACTGGAAAAGCAGTGCAGTATGTCAATATGGTGGATTCCGCGTACTTAAAGATCTATCCGGATGCAGGAAATATCACCAATGCGGCTGTGGAAAATCAGCACGATGTATGTGAGGACCTGGAGCTTGGAAAAGGGAAGCTGATCGCGCTTCATTTAAAGGAGACTAAACCGGGAATCTACCGGGAAGTTCCGTTTCTCACTGGTCATGTGCAGTTTGAAAAGATCATTGATACTGCATGGGACCTGGGTGTGCGAAGATACGTGACGGAACTTTGGGATGTCGGGAAAGAAACCTGGAAGGAAGATATTTGCTTTGCAAACCAGAGTATGCGCACGCTTCTGGATCGCAGGGCAAATTAAAATAAGAAAAATAGTGTTTAGATGTGCAGCAGATGTTGGTGTCTGCTGTGCATTTTTTTATTTCGAGGAAAGACTGTGTGCTGCTACATTCTTGCTTTTGTTTAATGGAAAGCTTCTCGAATTTTGGTGAGACAGAAGGTGGAAAAAAGATAAAGTTGCACAAATGTGCATATGATGAAAAAATGTTGAAATGCAAAATGCTTGATGATAAGATACACTCAACAAGACAAACAAGCTATAATTTTTAATAAGAGTTAGAGGAGATCTATCATGAGTAAGATTAGTGAAATGACAAGACAGAGCTGGATCGAGAGCACTTTTCCGGAATGGGGAACATGGCTGGTTGAAGATATTGAAAATGAAGTAGTCGCACCGGGAAATGTAGCGATGTGGTGGCTGGGATGTACAGGTGTTTGGTTTAAAACTCCGGCGGATACCAACATCACGATCGACTTATGGTGCGGCAATGGAAAACGCACACATGGGGACGGCAAGATGAAGGCTGGACACCAGATGGCAAATATGTGCGGCGGAAGAGCTATGCAACCGAACCTGAGAAACGTACCGTTTGTGATCGATCCGTTTGCTTTTAAAAAAGTAGATGCAGTTCTTGCGACACATTATCATCAGGACCATATGTCACCGGAATGGGCAGCACATGTGATCAACAGTGGAATGACAACCACTGATGAAAACGGAAATGAAATCCCAGTTCCGTTCATTGGACCGAAAAGATCCGTAGAACTGTGGCAGAAATGGGGCGTTCCGGAGGACAGATGCATCACTGTGAAACCGGGAGACACGATCAAGATCAAAGACATCGAGATCGTTGCGCTGGACTCTTTTGACAGAACTTGTATCGTGACAACAGACTCCACAGGAGAAGACAGGGAGGAGCTGACAGGTGTCTGCCCGACAGACATGGATGATAAGGCAGTGAACTATCTGGTGAAGACACCGGGAGGAAATATTTATCATTCTGGAGATTCTCATTTCTCTATCTATTTTGCAAAACATGGAAAGGATTATGACGTGGATGTTGCATTTGGATCTTTTGGTGAAAACCCGATCGGTATGCAGGACAAGATGACATCTATTGATATCCTTCGTATGGCAGAGAACTTGAGATGTAAAGTGGTTGTTCCGATCCACTGGGATGTATGGACGAACTTCCAGGCAGACTGTGATGAGATCAAAGTATTATATGACTTTAAGAAAGATAGAAATGAATATCGGTTCCATCCATTTTTCTGGCAGGTAGGCGGAAAATATACATATCCGGCTGACAAGGATAAGATCTATTACCATCACAGAAGGGGATTTGAAGACTGCTTTGAGGCACCGCAGAATATTCCGTTCCGCTCCTGTCTGTAATGCTTCTATATATAATACTTTTGCTTGAAATATAATATTTTGGCTCGTAAAGGCGAGTGGAAGTGATACGACAAGAGAATGCGAGGAAGTTCATATAGAATTAAGACCGTAAATACAACACAGTAAATATAAGATATCGTATGAGGTGAAGTTGGGATGAATGTATTGGTAATTGATGTGGGAACATCGAGTATGAGGGGGATCCTGTTTGATCATCAGGGAAAATGTCTGGCTGAAAAACAGGAATTTTATCAGGCGACGTATATGGAGAACAGCTGGGTGGAGCAAAATCCTGCTGACTGGGAAAATGCACTCTACAGTGTTCTGAAAAAGTCCGTGGCAGAGGCGAAAGATCTGGGGGAAAAGATAGAGGCGATCTCTATCACCTCCCAGAGATCTTCGGTGATCCCGGTAGATCGTACGATGCGTCCGCTCTGCAATGCGATCATGTGGCAGGACAAGAGAACGAATTATATCTGTGAGAGTATGGAAGATTTAAATGACAAAGTATTTTCACTGTGTGGCTCTAGGATCAATCCGGTGTTCTCCGGATCTAAGATGATGTGGATCCGCCAGGAACGACCGGAGATTTATGAAAAAACATATAAATTTATGGTCATTCCAGATTATCTGATCTATCTGATGACAGGGCGCATCTGCACAGATTATACCTATGGAAGCCGTTCTCTGTTGATGAATATCCGGACACATGAATGGGATGAGGAGCTGCTTGAGATCTTTCATGTAGAAAAAGAAAAGCTCTGTGAACTGATCGAGCCGGGCAGCGTATGTGGATCTGTTACGAAGACTTTTGCCGAGATCACTGGATGCGAAGAAGGAATCCCAGTCATTACCGCAGGTGGGGATCAGCAGTGCGGCGCGATTGGACAGGGTGTGGTGAAAAAAGGTGTAATGTCAGTGACGACTGGAACAGGCGGATATCTGATCACAGCGACAGACCGAGTGCCCGAACACTTAGAGCAGGATGTGATCTGTAATTTTTCTTCAGTGAAAGGACAGTACATATTGGAGTCAAGCGTTCTGACCTGTTGTTCTGCGTTTGACTGGTTCCGTCGTCAATTTTATCCGGACAGCTCCTTTGAGGAGATCAACCGCGAGGTAGAACAGACTCCGATCGGCTCCCATGGATGCTTGTGCGTTCCATATTTTATGGGACGCTCTACACCGGACTGGAACAATATGGCGAAAGCGGAGTTTGCAAATGTGACATTGGGTACAACAAAACAGGATATGCTCCGAAGTTTGCTGGAAGGTATCTGTTATGAGATCCGCAACGGGATCGACATCATGAATAAGTATGTGAGTGTTTCTGACATTTATATCAACGGGGGGCTTTCGAACAGTGTTCCGTTTAATGAGATCCAGACAAATGTGTATGGAATGAAGATCATCCGCAGAGGAAAAGCAGATGCGACAGCCAGAGGTGCACTTATGGTGGCGGTTGCCGCACTGGGGATCTTCGAGGATGTGGAAAAGGCGTTTGAGCGCATCAGCAGACAGGATGAGGTTAAAATCTATCTTCCGGATGAGAAAAAGGTACTCGAATATGAACGCTGCAGGGCGCAGATGAACCGTATTTACAAGAGAATGTGGGGGGAGAAACAAAAAGATGGCAAGTTTGAATTCCATATTTAATTTTTTGACAAGAAATATTCTTACAAGAGCAGAGCTATTTGTCGGACTGATCATTCTGCTTGGTTATCTCTTACAGAGAAAAAAATGGTATGAATGCATCGGTGGATTTTTTAAAGGTGTGATCGGCTATCTGATCTTGATGGTAGGTGCTAATGGATTGATCACAACGTTCCGTCCGATCTTGGTTGGACTGAATGAACGTTTTCAATTAAATGCTGTAGTGATCGACCCTTATTTTGGTCTGAATGCAGCGAACGAAGCATTAGAGAGTATTGGATCTTCCGCAGCGTGGGCGATGACTTCTCTTTTGATCGCTTTTATCTGGAATATCCTTTTATTGATCTTTAAGAAGTGGACGAAACTTAGAACACTTCTGCTTACCGGACACATCATGGTGCAGCAGGCGACGACTGTCACATGGATCGTATTTTTATTTATTCCTTCTCTGAGAAATCTCACAGGTGCGATCTTGGTGGGAATGCTGGTTGGAACCTATCAGGCAGTAAGCTCCAACCTTACCGTGGATGCTTGTATGAATCTTACAGATGGAAAAGCCCGATTTGCGATCGGACATCAGCAGATGGTCGCAGTGTGGCTTACAGATAAAACTGCGCACATATTCGGTAAAAAAGAAGACTCCATTGAAAATCTCAAATTTCCGGGATTCCTGAAAATGTTTGAGGACAATATCACAGCGACCTCTACGCTGATGCTGGTATTCTTCGGAACGATCATGGCGATCCTTGGTGAAGATTTTATGCGCCAGATCGACAGCGGATTTGCAGATACAACGGCTTTTCCTGTTTATATTTTGATCCAGTCACTGTACTTTACTGTGTACCTTCAAGTTTTGAACATGGGTGTGAAACTTTTCGTGGGAGAGCTGACGCAATCCTTCAAAGGAATCTCAGACAAACTTCTCCCGGGAGCAGTTCCGGCAGTGGACTGTGCGGTTGCATTTAATTATGCGCCGGGAAATGCAGTGACGATCGGATTTCTGTGTGGAATGGTCGGACAGGTGATCGCGATCTTGGGACTGATCGTATTCCATTCTCCGGTCATCATCATTATGGGATTCACTACCGTATTTTTCGACAATGCGATCATTGCGATCTTTGCGAACAAACGCGGTGGCGTGAAGGCTGCCATGATCATCCCGTTTATCTGTGGCCTGATCCAGGTTCTGCTGGGAGCTGTTACCGTGTGGCTGGTAGAGCTGGTGCCATATGGTGGCTGGCATGGAACTACAGACTTTTCAACGGTATGGCTGGGAATTTCTGCGTTGCTGAAATGGCTGGGACTTCCGGGAGCGATCCTTGCGATCCTGCTTATGCTCTTAGTTCCGCAGATCCAGTATGCAAAATCTGACAAGGAGAATTATTTTTAGAAATTCTTAAACTTTAATTGAAGGAAACGAAAAACAGAGAAGTCGTTTTTATTCAGCACCAATTGGAAAGGAAATGAATGAAATGAACAAAAAAGTACTGGCAAATCTGGAAAAATGTTATTCCATCGCGCCGTTACATTATAAAAACGAGGATCATATCCTGGTTGCAGCAGAAAAAACAGACAGATGTATTTTATTTGACATCGAAGGAAATGAGGAAGAAACCGTATGGGAAGGTCCTGGCGGTGTGATGACTATGGTTCAGGTTCCGGGAACAGATGGACAGTTTCTTGCGACACATAAGTTTTATTCTCCGAATGATTCCAAAGAGGCAAAGATTGTGATCGTTACCCCAGAAAATGGAACATGGACTGTTCGCACACTGGCAGATCTGCCGTTTGTACATCGCTTTGATATCCTTGAGAGTGATGGAAAACATTATCTGATCGCCTGCTGCCTGAAATCTGGCCATGAATATAAGGACGATTGGTCAAGCCCGGGGAAGGTTTATGCATCTCTTTTGCCGGAAGACCTTAGCGAGTTCCATGAGGAGTATCAGTTAAAACTGGAAGTGATCAAA
This sequence comes from uncultured Blautia sp., assembly GCA_964609645.1. Classification (GTDB taxonomy): domain Bacteria; phylum Bacillota; class Clostridia; order Lachnospirales; family Lachnospiraceae; genus Blautia_A. The sequence goes on along the minus strand of CAZSTD010000005.1, from coordinate 7,700 downwards.
GAGGATATGTTAAAGAATCATGGATATTACAGGGTGGTCAGAGATGGAAAAATGTCTTCGTTGGTCTGCAGTGAAAGCGGAGTATTTCGGTTTTATCCTCCGACAGCAACAAAGAAAGAGTGGACAGTAGAGACTTTGCTGGATACACCGGCAAGTGACGCAGTCCTGGCAGATCTGGATGGAGACGGAAAGGAAGAATTACTGGTATTATCGCCGTTTCACGGAGATACGGTCTGCATTTATAGGGAAAAAGAAGACGGAAGCTACGAACTTGTCTATGAACATCCGGAAAAATTAGAATTTCTCCATGCGATCTGGACAGGGGAGATTCAGGGAAAACAGGTGGTGATGATCGGTCACAGAAAGGGAGATCGTGATCTTTTGAAATTTTTCTGGGAGAACGGAATCTATCAGGCACAGATGATCGACCACGATTGTGGACCGGCAAATGCTTACGGATTCCACAGAGATGGAAAGGATTATGTCGTTTCTGCAAACAGAGAGACTGACGAGATCGCAATGTATGAATTTTAAGATTAGCTTAAAAAATAGATAAGGTTGTTTGAGAAATGCGTGATCATTTGATGACTGTGAAAGGCAACAGGCTTGTTAAAGAAAGGTGAAAGAGTATGTTAGAAGAACTAAAGCAACGAGTATATGAGGCGAATATGCAGCTTCCGAAATATGGGCTGGTCACATTTACCTGGGGAAATGTCAGCGAGATCGACAGAGAGACCGGATACTTTGCGATCAAGCCAAGCGGAGTTCCCTATGAGGAGCTTAGACCAGAGGATATGGTGATCATGGATCTGGAAGGAAATCAGATCGAGGGAAACTGTCGTCCTTCTTCGGACACTCCAACGCATATAGAACTGTATAAGGCATTTCCTCAGATCGGAGGGATCGTGCATACGCATTCTTCCTATGCGACAAGCTGGGCACAGGCAGGAAGGAGCATTCCGTGCTACGGTACTACACATGCGGATTATATCTATGGAGAAGTTCCGTGTTTAAGATGCCTGACACAGGAGGAGATCGAGCAGGCATATGAGCAAAACACAGGACTTTTGATCGTAAATGAGTTCAAAAAAATGCAGAAAGATGTGAACGCTGTTCCAGCCGTCTTATGCAAGAATCATGGACCATTTACCTGGGGAAAGAATGGCATGGAAGCTGTGCATCACGCAGTTGTGCTTGAGGAATGTGCGAAAATGGCAATGCGGGCAGAGATGCTGAATACAAAGGTACAGTCAGCACCGCAGGAGCTTCAGGATAAGCACTATTATAGAAAGCATGGCGCAAATGCTTACTATGGACAGAGCAGATAGAGCGGACATCGACATATCATTCTAAATATATAGGAGAAAGAGATAGAAGGCAGCAGAATCGTTTTGCATTCTATCTCTTTTTCTTCTATAATGTGAGTATGCTTTAGGAGAGGATTGATGGTCTGTCTGACACGATAACTTAAAAGCTCCACAAAGAAAAAGATAGATATGGCATGATGGAAAGGGATGGACAGAATGGAAGATGTAAAAAAATATGAAAATATGACGGTTCAGGAAAAATGGAATATGCTGGCGATGGTTGCGAACCTATATTATAATTCAGAGATGACGCAGAACGAGATCGCAGACAGGATGTATACTTCCAGATCTAAGATTTCCAGAATGCTGAAAGAGGCAAGAGAGCTGGGGATCGTGGAGATATCGATCAAAGAACCATGGGAGAGAGATCTCGAACTTGAGGAGAAGATACAAAAAGCATACGGAGTTTCTGCCATCCGGGTGGTTTCTGCAAAAGAGAGCACCAAGGAACAGATCATTACTCGCTTATCTGAGGTTTGTGCATATTATTTTGACTCTATCGTGAGAGCTAAAATGACAGTGGGGATCTCCTGGGGAAATACCCTCTACCATATCGTGAAATATATTGATGCAAATAATAAGAAAAATATCCCGATCACGGTAGTTCCGATCATGGGAGCATCGAATGTGAAAAGACCGGAAAGAGATGCGATGGATCTTGCAAAAGCGCTTGCCTTTGCGTACGGTGGAAGCTATCAGTATATTTATGCACCTCTTTTTGTAAAAAATAAGGAACTGAAAGAGAGTCTGATCCAGGATGAGACGATCGAGACAGCACTGGGATTGGCGAAAAACGCAGATATGATCTTGACCAGTGTGGGTTCTATCGAATATAAAACCTGGGAAAATTATCTTGGGGAAAGTACGTTTGAGCTTCTTGGGAAGAAAGGTGCGATCGGACATATCGCTGGACATTTCTATGATATGGATGGACGGGAGATCCTTACCACATTGTCAGACAGGATGATAGGGATCGACTATGAAGATTTGAGAAAATGCAAAAATGTGGTGTGCGTGGCATACGGGGAAGCAAAAGCAAAAGCGATCGCAGGTGCGCTCAAGGGAGGTTTTATCGATACACTGATCATAGATTCTGCATGCGCACAGAAGATCATAGAATAGAGTTTTGGACTGCGGCACTTTTTATTAGCGAAAGTGCCGCATTTTTAATCTTATGGGGATCATTCGAGATGGTGATCCTCATTTTTTGTCTCTGCAGAGTTGACCTGACTTCGAAATTCGACAGGAGTCAGGTTTGTCATCTTCTTAAACAAGCGTGTGAAATAGGAATAATTTTCATATCCGACATTGATAGCCACAATGTTAACAGGAAGCTCAGTGGAAGCAAGAAGTCCCTTTGCCGCCTCGATCCTTTTGCTGATGATATAGTTTTTGATAGAAATCCCATAATTCTTTTTAAATAATTTTGAGGCATAATCCGAATCCATAAAAAAGATCTCTGAAAGCATATGCAGATGAACTTCTTCCGTAAAATGCTGATCTATATATTCCTTTATAGATTCGATCTGAGATTTATTTGAAAATGTTGACTCCAGATAAGTCTCAAGCGTGTGTGTCATATACTGCAGATAAAGCTCCATTGCCTGACGCGAAGTCTGAGCAATACGGGAAAGCAGATGATAGGTCTCTCCATGAAAAAGTTTATTCGAAGGAATCTCGTTATTTTTCAGGAAAAAGTGGATGACCTGTACAAGCTCCAACTGAAAATGTGCAATAGAAAGAGCGTGAAGTCTTTTGCTGGTTGTGAGCTTTTGCAGGTACTGCTGTCCCAAATTTAAAAATGCAGAGTATTGTCTGTTGCTCAAATAGATTTCCAGCAATTTGGTATCCAATGGAGGGAAATCACTTGGCGGCTGTTCATATTCAGACAGGAGCAGTACCTGCTTTTTGCAGTCCAGTTTGTTTGTGAACATTGCATGCAATGCTGAAAAATTCTGCTGAAAATTTTCGAGCAAAGATGGAACGCCGACAAAACAATTGATACCGCAATGGGTCTGGGTAGATACCAGCTGAACATAGTTTTCACATGCCATAAGCAGCAGTGGAGAAATGCTTTCTTCCGGAACAGGCAGGATTGCCAGATAACGGGTGGAATGAAGGTGATATTCCAAAAACACACTCTCCGGAGTGATGAAATCCGAAAAAACTGCATGGAAGGTAGTGGTAAGATAATTTAGTTGTTTATTGTTATGTGAAAAATAACTTTTCAGTGTATTGTCCGAGGTCAGATAATATGGAAATACATCGATGACGATCGGCAAAAACAGGATATCCGCCGTACTGGAAGGAAGCTCTGCCTCGCGAAGGTGGTGAAGCAGGTATTCTTTGGTATATACGGTATCCTGGTGAAGAAATGTCTGCCAGAAGCTTTCATATCTTTTTTGTGACAGTGCCTGCATATTTCGCAGGTGTGAAGTTGCATCCTGAATGATCTTTTCCAGTTTGTCAAACTCAATAGGTTTCAAAAAATAGCGAAAAGTTTTTAATTCCACTGCTTTTTGCGCATAATTAAAGTCTGCATAATTTGTCAAAAAGATGGTGAGGGTATCATCGTGGCGCTCACGCATCCATGAAAGAAGCTCCAGCCCGCTTCCCTGGGGCATATCAATATCACTGAGCAGCAGATCGATCGTGTTTTCTTCAATGATCGCTTTGGCAGAGGCGATATTATAGGCGGTATAGATCTTGTTAAATCCGAGAGCAGACCAATGCACCCCTCTTTCTAATGACGCAACGACAAAGCGGTCATCATCAACGATCAATACATTCATTGTAAATCCTCCTGAATCTGGTACGGAATAGATAAGCGGATATGAGCTCCGCCTTCCGGTTCGTTAAAAAATTTAATCTCATAGTTGGTATTGTACAGCAATGACAAACGCTGAATGCTGTTTGTGATACCAATATGTGAAGTGGTACTTGTGTTTAGGCTGTCGCCGTTAGAAAGTTTGTCCAGAACTTCCTGAGAAAATCCCCCCCCAGTGTCCATGATATCGATCGTCAGTACATCGTTTCCATGAAGCTGTTCTTTTTTTACAATAAGTGAGATGCTCAGCTGTTCATAGCTCACACGGTTGTGCTTTGTTGAATTTTCTATAAAAGTGATCAACAGAAGCGGAGGGATCAGTGCGGCTTTATCGCTTGGGTCAATGCTGCAGTGATAAGCAAATGTAGAGCCATAGCGCAATGACTGAATATCAAGATATGCTTGGATATGAGCGAGCTCATATTCGATGCGCACAAGTTCTTTGTCTGCCTGAAACAGGTGGCGCAGGTAGCGGGAAGTGAAAAGGATCATTGAGTGGACATCCTCATAATTTCCAAGCTGCACCATGCTTCCTATGGTGGTAAGGCAGTTCAGATAAAAATGTGGTCGGATCTGGTGCTGTAAAAATGTGATCTGAAATTTCTTTTTATCCAATTCCTGCTCATATATGTTGATCTTCAATTTTTTTATTTCTCGGATGAGATTTTTAAACTGAAGATTCGCTTGTTCCAGTTCTCTGATCTCATTGCTCTGCAGATCGATCAATTTCTCATATTCGTTTATATCTGCCAGGGCATCCGTAAAGGTGCGTATTGGCTTTATGACTCTCTTGTACAGATAAAAAATAAAAACGGAAAGGATCACGCAGACGCTCAGAGCAGTAACGATGATAAACATCTGAAACAGAAGAAGCCGTCCGTAGTTACTGAAATTATCCGTGTACAAAAGGATATTGATCGGAAGATGGTACTCACTTCCTGAAAATTCGTAGGAACTGTAGAAAAGAGAGCTTGTATGCCGGGTATCTGGATCAATGTCCGGTCTGGATGTATAAAGGATCTCTCCATTGAGATCAGAAACAGCCAGAAAACCATTTTTTCCCAGGGATACATCCGAAAGCGGTGCGATCAGATCGTCTAGACTGATAACCGTCAAAAAAGTCCGATTGTAGTAGTTGATCATGTAATATAGATATTTTGTGCCGTTTGCTGTAAGTGTATTCCAAGTGAAGTTGTATTTGCTTGCCTTATTCTCGTGTATAAAGTCAATGATGTATTCTTTGATATCAGAATATGTTTCCCAGGATAGATTCATAGTACAGGCATTGTAGTAGGTATCCTGATCTGAAAGATATAGAAAATATTGATAATCCGTACCTGTTGCAACTTGATGATCATTTACACGCGTGCGGAGTGCTGTGATGTTGAGGAAGCGAGTATACTCGTCATCTGTCTCCTCCAGTGTTCGGATGAGCGGCTCCTGCACAACGGTCCATTGTATAAACTGCTGTATGGCTCTGAGCTTGACTGAGAGATCATCCTGAAATACGCCAACAGAATTTACAACCATGTTTCGGCTTTCGTTTTTGATATTAAAAATAGACAAGGATGTAATGACGATATTTATGATGATAAGCGGTACGGCAATGCGAAATATCAGCTTTTTAAAGGTATCGATCACAGAATAAGATGCTCTAGTAGGACGAGATGACTGGTATCGCATAGTAAGACCTCCGTTTTCATGATGATGACATTATTATAGATGAAATTTTGAGGCATTACTAGCAGTTTTACGGATAAGTCGGATTTGTGCTATACAATGCACTTAAAAGTGCTATCAATCCTAAAGCCGCAAAAGTTATAATTACTACAAGAATAAAAGTATTCTTCAAAAGGAGAAAGGAGAGAGTTTTATGAACAAATCAAAGAGGGCAGCATGGAAAAAGAACATGCCATTGTATGTATTGCTTTTGCCTTCAGCAATTTTACTGTTCTGTTTTTCCTACATTCCGCTTGGCGGCTTGGTAATGGCATTCCAGGACTATTCTCCTGCGCTGGGGATCACAGGAAGTCCATTTGTAGGATTTAAACATTTCATTCAGTTTTTCCGCTCATACCAGTTCCCGATCACGATCAAGAACACTTTGGTATTGAGCCTTTACAGCATTTTGATCGGATTTCCACTGCCGATCCTGTTAGCACTCATGTGCAATCAGATGAAGACAAAAGTCTTCAAGAAGGTGTTCCAGGTAGTTACCTATCTTCCACACTTTATTTCTACAATGGTTATGTGTGGTTTGATCTTGATCATCTTGTCACCGTCAAACGGACTGATCGCGAATCTTGCAGGACTGTTTGGAATGGAAATGCCGAACCTTATGGCTAATGGATCTGCATTTAAACACGTTTATGTGTGGAGTGATATCTGGCAGCATCTTGGATGGGACAGTATCATTTATCTGGCAGCACTTTCAAGCGTTGACCCGACTTACTATGAAGCAGCTACTGTAGATGGTGCAACGACACTGCAGAAGATCAGATACATCGATATCCCAATGCTGATCCCGACTGCGACTGTTCTTCTTGTCATGAGAGCAGGAAGCATTCTTGGAATCGGATTTGAAAAGGTATATCTGCTTCAGAATACACAGAATATCATGTCCAGTGAGATCATCTCTACATATGTTTACAAAATGGGTCTTCAGAACAGTCAGTACAGTTTGTCTACTGCCATCGGCCTGTTTAATACAGTTGTTAACGTTGTTGTTCTGTTGCTGATCAACTATTTTGCAAAGAAGACAACAGACACTAGCCTGTTTTAAGGAGGAGTTACAAGATGAAGACAAATAAAAAATTTTCACAGGATAAGATTGTGAATGCTTTGTTCTATGTCATTGCGATCCTTATGATCATAGCAGTCATCTATCCTTTGTGGTTCGTTGTGATAGCTTCTTTCAGTAATCCTGCTGACGTAGCAAACGGCGAAGTTTGGCTGTGGCCAAAAAAATGGGATCTGTCTGGATATAAAGAATTATTTAAACAGTCACAGATCTGGAAAAGTTACTGGAATACGATCCTTTACACAGTTGTGGGAACTTTGATCGCACTTGTTGTGAACGTTCCAGCTGGATATGCAATGTCCAGACGTGAGTTAAAAGGAAAAAAATGGATCAATATTTTTTACCTTATCCCGATGTTCATCAGCGGTGGACTGATCCCTACATATTTCGTAGTAAAAGCGTTTGGTCTTCTGGATACATTCTGGGTAATGGTCCTTCCATTCTCAGTATCTACCTATAATATTATCGTTGTCCGGACATTCTTTAAAGAATCACTGCCGGAATCCCTCTGGGAAGCAGCTCAGTTGGATGGATGCGGAACGATCCGTTACTTTATCCAGTTTGCGATCCCGCTGTCAAAGGCGATCCTTGCAGTAGTTGGTCTTTGGACTGCAGTTGGAATCTGGAACTCATGGTTCAACGCATTGATCTATATCCAGAATGAAGATCTGGTTCCGCTTCAGCTTCTGCTGAGAAGAATCCTGAT
>CAZSTD010000004.1:0-34963 GCA_964609645.1 uncultured Blautia sp. | reverse complement strand
AACCTCCTCGTACAGTAGAACAGGGTCTGTTCGCAAAACCAACGGTTCTTAACAACGTAGAAACTTATGCAAACGTTCCAATGATCATCACAAACGGTGTAGAATGGTTCAGAAGCATTGGTACAGAAGGAAGCCCGGGAACAAAAGCATTTGCTCTTACCGGTAACGTTAAGAATACAGGTCTGATCGAAGTACCTATGGGAACAACTCTTCGCAAGATCATCTTTGACATCGGCGGTGGAATGAAGTCTGAAGCTGGATTTAAGGCTGTTCAGATCGGTGGACCGTCCGGTGGATGTCTGACCGAAGACCTTCTGGATGTACCGCTTGATTTTGACTCTGTAAAGAAATATAATGCGATCGTTGGATCTGGTGGTCTCGTTGTTATGGATGAGAACTCCTGTATGGTTGAAGTAGCTAGATTCTTTATGAACTTTACACAGAGAGAGAGTTGCGGTAAGTGCTTCCCATGCCGTGAAGGCACAAAGCGTATGCTTGAGATCTTAGAGAAGATCGTAGGTGGAAAAGGCGAGATGTCTGATCTGGATGAGCTGGAAGAATTAGCGACTATGGTTCGCAGCATGGCTCTTTGCGGACTTGGAAAGAGTGCACCGCTTCCTGTTATCAGTACATTAGAGCGTTTCCGTGATGAATATGAGGAACATATCAGAGATAAGAAATGCCGTGCGAAAGTCTGTAGCGCGCTTCGTCGGTTTAACATCAATCCGGAAATCTGTATTGGCTGTGGTAAATGTGCGAAGAACTGTCCAGTGGGAGCAATTTCCGGTAAGCCGAAACAGCCGTACCATATTAATAACGATATCTGTATCAAGTGCAGTGCCTGCAAGGATAATTGTAAATTTGATGCAGTTTATGTGGAAGCATAGAAGGGAGGATACGCTATGGGCCATATGATCATTGATGGTAGAAAAGTAGAATTTACTGACGAAAAAAATGTCCTGTCCGTAATCCGTAAGGCAGGTATCAATATTCCGACACTCTGTTATCATCCAGAATTATCTACTTTTGGTGCGTGTCGTCTTTGTACTGTAGAAGATGGCAGAGGCAAGATGTTTGCTTCATGTTCAGAGGAACCAAGAGATGGAATGGTGATCAATACGAACACCGCACGTCTTAGAAAATATAGAAAGATGATCGTAGAACTTCTTCTCGCATCACATTGCCGTGACTGTACAACTTGTGCTAAGAGTGGTTCCTGCGTTCTGCAGGATCTGGCACATCGTCTGGGTGTAGATCAGGTTCGTTTTGAAAATACGAAAGAACCAGTAGAATTAGATTTAAGTTCTCCATCTTTAGTACGTGATCCGAATAAATGTATTCTTTGCGGTAACTGCGTGCGTGCCTGTGAAGAACTTCAGGGAATCGGCGCATTAGGATTTGCCTTCCGCGGAAGTGAAGCGATGGTTATGCCAGCTTTCAATAAGAAGATCGCAGAGACAGATTGTGTAAACTGTGGACAGTGTCGTGCGTTCTGTCCGACAGGAACGATCACGATCAAGAGAAACATCGACGATGCATGGGCTGCTCTGGCAGATCCGAATGTTCGTGTAGTTGCTCAGATCGCTCCGGCAGTACGTGTGGCAGTTGGTGACCATTATGGTCTTGCCAATGGAGAGAGTGCAATGGGTCAGATCGTAAATGTGCTTCACAGAATGGGATTTGATGAAGTATACGACACAACTTTCAGTGCTGACCTTACGATCATGGAAGAGACAGCAGAGTTCCTTGACAGGGTTTCTAAAGGCGAGAAACTTCCGCTTCTTACTTCCTGCTGTCCAGCATGGGTAAAATATATCACAGATCAGTATAAGGAATATATTCCAAATATTTCCACATGCCGTTCTCCTCAGGGAATGCTCTCAGCAGTGATCAAAGAATATTTCCGCGATCCAGAGAACAGCAAAGGTAAAAAGACTGTTATGGTATCCTTCATGCCATGTACAGCAAAGAAAGCAGAAGCAGTGCGTCCAAACAGCTTTACTAAGGGTGAGCAGGATACAGACATCGTTATCACAACAACAGAACTGATCGAAATGATTGATAACTATGGTATTGATTTTGCAGCCTTAGAGCCAGAATCATGTGATATGCCATTTGGACTTGGATCCGGTGGTGGTGTGATCTTTGGTGTTACTGGTGGTGTAACAGAGGCAGTGATCCGTCGCTTAACTCCAGACCACAGCAGTGAAGCACTTCGTCAGATCGCAGAATGTGGCGTAAGAGGCGAAGAAGGAATCAAAGAATTTACGATCCCATACAATGGAATTGATGTGAAGATCTGTGTTGTCAGTGGACTTGCCAATGCACACCAGGTAATGGAATGGGTGAAGAATGGTGAGAAAGAATATCATCTGATCGAGGTTATGGCCTGTCGCCGTGGATGTATCATGGGCGGCGGACAGCCGGTAAGATTTGGTGATGCAACAAAAGCGTTAAGAGCAAATGGACTTTATAATGCAGATAGCAGCAATATTATCAGAAAATCTGATGAAAACCCACTTGTACAGGAACTGTATAATGGATTGCTCAACGGCAAGGTTCATGAACTTCTGCACAATGAAACCTATTGATCGAGCTTGACGCAGCTGTCAAAGAACGATCCGATAGACATAACAAAAGTCGATAGCTGTGAATAGAAACACAGATCGACGGAGTAACTTTCAACGACCAAAGCTACCCCAATAGCAAGCATGATCGATAGATATAGGCCTTACAGCGTACAAAACGCTGTAAGGTCTTTTTTCATATTTTTTTCTGTGCAAGCATATATCTATAATGTGCGATCCTGTTTGCATGAGTAAGGGGGCTATTGTATGGAAAATTTTCAAGTGTATCATGATATTGAAGCCCGCACAGGCGGGGACATATACATAGGGGTTGTTGGTCCTGTACGTACTGGAAAATCCACATTTATCCGGAGATTTATGGAGATCACAGCGCTTCCGCAGATACCGCAGGAACAACAGGCGGAGATCCGAGATCAGCTTCCGCTGAGTGGATCTGGTAAGATGATCACCACGGTAGAGCCTAAATTCATCCCAAAAGAAGCAATTTCGATCCATCTAGGAGGAGAGCAGAAAGTAAAGATCCGTTTGATCGACAGTGTGGGATTTTTGGTGAAAGACGCATCTGGACATATGGAGGAAGGAAAAGAACGGATGGTCAGAACACCATGGTTTGAAAAGGCGATCCCTTTTCACGAAGCTGCGGCCATTGGAACACAGAAAGTGATCGAAGAACATGCGACGATCGGACTTATGATCACTTCGGATGGAAGTTTCGGAGAGCTTTCAAGGGAAAACTTTTTGGAGGCAGAAGAAAAAACGATCCAGGAGCTAAAAAAACAGAGGAAACCATTTTTGGTTCTGGTCAATTCTAAGATGCCGTACAAAGAAAATGCGCGCAAGATAGCAGAGGAGATCGAAGAGACATATCAGGTGCGAACGCTTACAGTAAACTGTGACCAGCTCAGAAAAGAGGATGTTACCCGGATCCTTGAAAATGTGCTCTATGAATTTCCGGTGAGCCAGATTCAGTTTTTTATTCCAAAATGGGTGGAAATGCTTCCCATGGAACATGAGCTAAAACAGCAAGTCTTGATGCAGATCAAAGAAAAAATGAAAGATCTTCGACAGATTCGGGACATCACCAAAGCGTCGATCCAGCTTTTAGGACCTTATGTGCAAGATTCTATGTTGGAGAGCGTTGGTCTTTCGGATGGGATCGTAAAAATACGGGTGCGGATAAAGGACGGATATTATTATCAGATGCTAAGTCAGATGAGTGGGATCGAGATGCAAAGTGAGTATGAATTGATCCATACGATCCGGGAGTTGGTACATATGAAAGAAGAATATGTGAAAGTGCAGGCTGCACTGGAGGCGGTAAGAGGAAGCGGATACGGTGTGGTAGTGCCAGAACTTAGTGAGATTGAGATCGCACCTCCGGAAGTGATCCGACAGGGAAATAAATTTGGGGTAAAGATAAGATCAAAAAGTCCTTCCATCCATATGATCAAGGCAAATATTGAGACGGAGATCGCACCGATCGTAGGAACGGAACAGCAGGCAAAAGATTTGATCGAATATATTGATGAGAGCAGCCAAAGGGGAGAAAAAATATGGGAGACGAATATTTTTGGAAAGTCGATCGAACAGCTTGTGCAGGACGGAATACACAGTAAGATCACAGCGGTCACGGAGGAGAGCCAGGTAAAACTTCAAGATACCATGCAAAAAATCGTCAATGATAGTAAAGGTGGATTGGTCTGTATTATTATATAAGATTTTTTGATAGGAATATTTTTAGGATAGTACTGCAAGGTGTTTTTATGCCACACCTTGCAGGCTGCTTTAGAATTTTGTGTAAATTTAGGTTACGGCATCGATGGAAATCGTGCTTTCATCTGTGTTAGATATGTTTGCATTTTTTTGTGCTTCGATCACAATCTTGTTTGGGAGACATACGATGGTTCCTCCTCTTTCATCTATTGCGTGCTGTTCTACACACAACTGATCCGGGCATGTGGCAAATGTCATAAAAATCTTGCCATCTTTGATCTCACAGATATTGGTATCGTTGATAGAAATGGTCTGGTCCTCATCCAGAGCATAGGTTCCATACTCCTGGCCATCTACAGTGATACGGACGGCATTATGACTGCCTCTTCCTGCAACGGAGATACCGATCCACAGGACAAGAGCAAAGACTAGGATGCTTCCGATAAATAGAATTTCTTTTTTCTTCAAAAATGTCCCTCATCTTTCTGTTTGGTTCGTATTGATCAGAAAATTTTAGTAAAATTGATACTTTGCTATTTTTCCATGCTATTGTAACACGGAGGTATTTTTTTTACAATCCGTATTTGTGCAGCGATATCCTAAAAAAGTGTTGAAATTTACAAAAAATTATGTTATTGTTTAAATATAGCAGATTTCATTTTTAAGAGAGAAAGTGGAATGTAAATAATAGGAACGCCATGAGAGGAGAGCGGATCATTCAGCAGAAATGCGGAGTATTTCTTTGCTCTTTTTTTTGTGCCTTTGCATACAAGACAGCTTGACTGCTGTATAAAAAATGCTTACAAAAAGGAGAAACAGTCATGAAGCAGGAATTTTATGACGCAGTGGAAGCAAGTCCTGTGATCGCTGCGGTAAAAAATACAGAAGACTTAAAACGGTGTTGCCAAATGGAAGAGATCCAGGTGGTATTTCTATTGTTTGGCGACGTCTGTAGTATTTCGGATCTGACTGCGCAGATCAAGGACGCAGGAAAGATAGCCATGGTACATATCGACCTTATCACTGGGTTAAGTCCGCGGGAGGTTGCGGTGGATTTTATCCATAAAAATACTTTGGCAGATGGGATCATAAGCACAAAACCCGCGCTGATCAGGCGGGCAGCAGAACTATCGATGTATACTGTTTTGCGATATTTTTTGCTGGACTCTATGGCACTGGAAAATATACGTTTGCAGCAGCACCAGGTGAGACCTGATTTTATTGAGATCTTGCCAGGAGTGATGCCTCAGATCATAAAGAGAGTATCGAAATCTATCAAAACGCCGATCATTGCAGGAGGACTGATCACAGATAAGGAGGAAGTGATGGCGGCATTGAATGCGGGGGCAATGGCAATATCCTCTACCAATCATAAAGTGTGGAGTTTATAGCAGGGAAAGATACCAGGCACAGATAGATCTTATAAAAATATTTGGGAGAAGGAAGCAATAAAAAGAGGAGGACGACATGTCAAAATATATTATGGCGCTGGACGCGGGGACGACCAGCAACCGTTGTATTCTTTTTAATGAACGGGGAGAGACGTGCAGTGTGGCGCAGAGGGAATTTACTCAATATTTTCCTAAGCCAGGCTGGGTAGAGCACGATGCGGATGAGATTTGGGCAAGTATGCTCGGTGTGGCAGTAGAAGCGATGAATATGATCGGAGCTGATGCCTCCCAGATCGCAGCGATTGGGATCACAAATCAGAGGGAGACAGCGATCGTTTGGGATAAAAACACAGGAGAACCGGTATATCATGCGATCGTATGGCAGTGCCGAAGGACATCCGAATATTGCGATCAGCTAAAGGCGAAAGGATTGACCGAGAAATTTCGTGAAAAAACAGGGTTGGTGATCGATGCATATTTCTCTGCAACAAAAATACGATGGATCTTAGATCATGTAGAGGGTGCCAGAGAAAAAGCAGAAAGAGGAGATCTCCTTTTTGGAACGGTGGAGACATGGCTGATCTGGAAGCTGACAAAAGGAGCTGTCCATGTAACAGATTATTCCAATGCTTCCCGCACAATGCTCTTTAATATCCGAACATTGCAGTGGGATAAGGAGATTCTAAAAGAACTGGAAATTCCAGTTTCTATGCTTCCTAAGCCGATGCCTTCGAGCTGTATTTACGGACAGGCGGATCCTTCCTTTTTAGGAGGCGCGATCCCGATCGCAGGGGCAGCGGGAGATCAGCAGGCGGCATTGTTTGGACAGACCTGTTTTGAGGCAGGAGAAGCCAAAAATACATATGGAACAGGCTGCTTTTTGCTGATGAACACAGGGGAGACACCTGTTTTTTCAAGCAATGGGCTGGTGACAACGATCGCCTGGGGAATGGATGGCAAGATCAACTATGCACTGGAAGGCTCTATCTTTGTTGCGGGAGCTGCGATCCAGTGGCTGCGAGATGAGCTTCGGCTTATCGATTCTGCAGAGGACTCAGAATACATGGCAAAGAAAGTAAAGGATACCAATGGATGTTATGTGGTTCCGGCCTTTACTGGACTGGGAGCACCGCACTGGGATCAGTATGCCAGAGGAACGATCGTAGGGATCACACGCGGGGTAAATAAGTACCATATCATCCGCGCTACATTAGAGTCGATCGCTTATCAGGTCAATGATGTGCTTTCTGCGATGAAGGCAGATTCTGGGATCGAATTGTCGGCACTCAAGGTAGATGGAGGCGCAAGTGCCAATGACTTCTTGATGCAGACACAGGCAGATATTATCGATGCCCCGGTAAATCGACCGAGATGTGTAGAGACAACGGCGATGGGAGCTGCGTATCTGGCGGGATTGGCCGTTGGCTACTGGAAGAACAAAGAAGAAGTGAAAAAGAACTGGAGTATTGATCGTACTTTTTCACCGCTTATCCAGGAAGAGATCAGAGATAAAAAGATACATGGATGGAATAAAGCCGTGAAATATGCCTTTGGATGGGCAAAAGAAGATGAAATAGAACAATAAAAATATCAGGCAGGAGATAAAGAGAGCCGGACAGAGACCACTGAAAGTATGTGGTCTGCTTGTCGGGCTCTTTTTCTATAAAAAATCGAATACTTTAGGAGGAAAATAAAAATGTATGACGTGATCATCATCGGTGCCGGTGTTTCCGGTGCTGCAGCAGCAAGGGAGCTTGCGAAATATCAGTTAAAAATCTGTGTGTTGGAGAAGGAAGAAGATGTGTGCTGTGGAACATCTAAGGCAAACAGCGCGATCGTTCACGCAGGGTTTGATGCGCCGGTAGGCTCGCTCATGGCAAAGCTGAATGTTCTGGGAAATGAAAAAATGGAACAGCTTTCCAAGGAGCTTGACTTTCCATTTGTCAGAAATGGTTCACTGGTCGTAGGAAAGAATGAAAATGAAAAAGAGATGCTCAAAGAACTCTATGAGCGAGGAATCCAAAACGGAGTGAAGGGATTAAAGATCCTTGAAAAAGAAGAACTTCACGCGATGGAGCCAAATTTGTCACAAGAGGTCCACACTGCTTTGTATGCGCCGACTGGCGGGATCGTCTGCCCGTTTCATTTAAATATTGCACTTGCAGAAAATGCATATGTAAACGGAGTAGAATTTTATTTTGAAACAGAGGTACAAAAGATATCCAGACAGGAAGAAGGATTCCGATTGCAAACTAGTAAAGGTGAATTTACAACTCGGTATGTTGTCAATGCAGCTGGTGTTTATGCAGATGTGTTCCACAATATGCTCAGCAAGAAAAAGATCCATATCACACCGAGAAAAGGTGAGTACTGTCTTTTGGATAAAAAGATGGGAACACATGTGACCTCTACGATTTTCTCATTGCCGGATGCTTATGGAAAAGGAGTTTTGGTGACACCTACGGTACATGGAAATCTGTTGCTTGGTCCAACCGCTGTAGATATTGAAGATAAGGAAGGCACGAATACAACTCAGGAAGGATTGCAGCGTGTATTGGGAAAAGCTGCTGAGAATGTAAGCGATATCCCGAAGGGACAGATCATTACTTCCTTTGCAGGACTGCGTGCGCATGAAGATGGACACGAATTTATCATTCAGGAATTAGAGGATGTACCTGGATTTGTGGACTGTGCAGGGATTGAATCGCCAGGACTTACCAGCGCACCGGCGATTGGAGAAATGGTAGCACAGATCATAAAAGAAAAACTTATGCCACAGGAGAAGACAGACTTTATTTCCCAGCGTAAAGGACTGACAGATCCTGCCAAACTTTCTTTGGAAGAACGAAATGAATTGATCCGTCGGGAACCAGCTTACGGAAATATCATCTGCAGATGTGAGAAGATAACGGAAGGTGAGATTTTAGATGCGATCCGAAGACCGCTGGGAGCGCGCTCGCTTGATGGAATTAAAAGAAGGACTCGGGCGGGAATGGGACGCTGCCAGTCTGGTTTTTGCTCTCCAAAGGTGATGGAGATCCTTGCAGAGCAGTTAAATCTGGATATGGAACAGATCAGCAAGGCAGGCAGTGATTCAGAGATCATCAAAGGAGGAGAGACAAAATGAAAAATTATGAAATCGTGATCATCGGAGGAGGACCGGCAGGGCTGGCTGCTGCGATCGCAGCAAGAGAGGCTGGCGCAGAAGATATTTTGATCCTTGAAAGAGACAGAGAGCTTGGCGGGATCTTGAACCAGTGTATCCATAGCGGCTTTGGCCTTCATACATTTAAAGAAGAATTGACAGGACCGGAATATGCAGCGAGGTTTATCGAAAAGGTAAAAGCTCTGGGGATCGAATATAAGCTCAATACGATGGTCATGGATATCAATAGCCAGAAACAGGTAACAGCGATGAACCGCACAGATGGAATGTTTGTGATCCAGGCAAAGGCGGTGATCCTGGCTATGGGATGTCGTGAGCGCTCCAGAGGGGCATTGAATATCCCGGGATACCGTCCGGCGGGGATTTTCTCGGCGGGTACTGCTCAGCGACTCGTAAATATGGAGGGATATCTTCCAGGAAAGGAAGTAGTGATCCTTGGATCGGGAGATATCGGCCTGATCATGGCAAGGAGAATGACTCTGGAAGGCGCGAAGGTAAAAGTGGTCGCAGAATTGATGCCGTATTCAGGAGGACTCAAGAGAAATATTGTTCAGTGCCTGGATGACTATGGGATTCCGCTGAAATTAAGTCATACTGTGGTAGATATCAAAGGAAAGAAGCGAGTGGAAGGGATCACACTGGCACAGGTAGATGAGACGGGTAAACCGATTCCTGGAACAGAAGAATTTTATTCCTGTGACACTTTACTTCTCTCTGTTGGTCTGATCCCGGAAAATGAGCTTTCAAAGGATATGGGAGTAACACTCAGCCCAGTTACCTCAGGACCTGTGGTCAACGAAAGTTTGGAATGCAGTATTCCGGGAGTGTTTGCATGTGGAAATGTGCTTCATGTACATGATCTTGTGGATTTTGTCTCAGAGGAGGCTGCGGCAGCAGGCCGACATGCAGCGGCTTATGCGAAAGCGAATGAAGGACAGCAGGAAGATACACTTGCAGCAGGGATCCAAATAGAAACGGGGGAAGGTGTCCGCTATAGTGTGCCGGCTTTTATACGCCCGGAAAAGATGGAAGAAAACCTGACTGTGCGCTTCCGTGTGGGAAAAGTGTACCAGAATGTATATGTCAGTGTTTATTTAGGAGAGGAACGGATCTGGCACAAAAAACGCCGCAATATGGCTCCGGGTGAGATGGAAGAGATCCGTCTGACGAAAGAGCAGTTGATGGCGCACCAGGGGATTGATAAGATCAGCATTAAGATAGAAGGATAAAAGAGGAATGAACATGGAAGAGATCAGACTGATCTGCATCGGCTGCCCGCGAGGATGCCAGATGCAGGTAAAAAAAGAGGGAAGCGAAATCCTAGAAGTGACAGGCAACAGTTGTAAACATGGGGATGACTATGCCAGAAAAGAAGTGACAAATCCAACCAGAGTCGTCACAAGCACCGTGCGCATCAAAGGGACACGCCAGATGCTTCCAGTAAAAACAAAGCAGGATATCCCCAAAGATAAGATTTTTGCGTGTATAGAGGAATTAAAAACAGTGGAAGCTCAAACGCCGATCCAGATCGGGGATATTATTCTTGCGGATGTTGCAGGAACCGGTATTCCTGTTGTTGCCGCTAAAAATATTTTCTAAATAGTTCGTGATTTTTGCACAATTTTTTGTAAAAAAACGGCCGTGAGCAAGGGAATACAAAAAGATTGTATATAACTGAATAATTTTTCGCATCTTGACAACCCCATAGTGAGGTGGTACTTTATTAGCGTTGGATCAATTACATAATGAAGATTGAGGTGCGAAAAAATGCAGGAAATGAAGCCAATTAAAGAAGGTAAAGTACGTGAGATCTATGACAATAAGGACAGCCTGATCATGGTTGCGACTGATCGTATCAGCTGTTTCGATGTGATCTTAAATAATCAGGTGACCAAAAAAGGTGCTGTGCTGACTCAGATGTCTAAGTTCTGGTTTGACATGACAGAAGATATTCTGCCAAATCACATGATCTCTGTGGATGTAAAAGATATGCCGGAATTTTTCCAGCAGGAGAAATTTGACGGAAACAGCATGATGTGCCGTAAGTTAGAGATGCTTCCGATCGAGTGTATCGTGCGCGGATATATCACAGGAAGCGGCTGGGAAAGCTATAAGAAAACCGGCAAAGTCTGTGGGATTGAGCTTCCGGAGGGCCTGAAAGAATCTGATAAACTTCCTGAACCAATCTATACTCCATCAACTAAAGCTGAAATTGGCGATCATGATGAGAATATTTCCTATGAACAGAGTATCGCTCATCTTGAAAAATATTTCCCAGGCAGAGGGGAAGAATTAGCTGCAAAACTTCGTGATAATACAATTGCACTTTATAAAAAATGTGCAGAATATGCATTGAGCAAAGGGATCATCATCGCAGATACGAAATTTGAATTTGGTCTGGATGAGGAAGGAAACATGGTGATCGGTGATGAGATGCTGACACCAGACAGCTCACGTTTTTGGCCGGCAGATGGCTATGAGCCAGGACATGGACAGCCATCTTTCGACAAACAGTTTGCTCGCGACTGGCTGAAAGCAAATCCAGGCAATGACTGGACACTTCCGCAGGAGATCGTGGACAAAACAATCGAAAAATATCTCCAGGGATATGAAATGCTCACTGGTAAAAAATTAGGAGAATAAATAAGTCTTGAAAAACGCTGTGTCTATAAGATGTAAAAGTCTTTGGGCACAGCGTTTTTTATGATCTTTTATAGAAAGATAAACTTTTCTTCGCGTTGATTTTTAATTTGATGAATATTGAAATTTAATAATAGTGGACAAAAATTTTCTTGAAAAATATAAAAATTATGGAAATATAGAAAAAATTTTGATATAATTATGAAAGATAATTGAATGTCTTACTGAATTTGCAGATATTAAAAGGGAGTGAGAGAAACGTTGTGAAAAAATGGAAAGTGTTTTTATGTGTCGTTTTTTGCGTTATAGGCGTTTTTTCACTGAAAACGGCCTATGTATTTGGAGATGCTCCTCCGCCAGCAGTGACAGAAGACGTGCTTTCAGAGAATGTTTCTGGAACAAGGCTGGTTAAAGTTGGGCAAAAGCTTTATGCGTATTCATCCAAGGGCGTAATGCTAAAGAACAAGTTAAAAACGATCGCAGGAGCTACGTATTATTTTGGACCGAAGGGATATGCGCTCAAAGGCGGCGTGATCGTGAAAAATAAAGGTGCTTACGTATTTGGGGACAATTTTAAAAAAATGAATAACAAGGCAAATAAAATGGTTACGGTAGGGACAAATTCATATTATCTGATCAGCAATACTGGCAAAGCTGCGACGGGATATTTTTTATATAAGGATAATCTGTACTTTGCAACTGCGAAAGGAAAGATTTACAAGAACCGATACCGTGAAAATAAAAAATATTATTTTACAGCTACGGGTGCTGCGAAAAAGAACACGGATGTTCTTTTAAAGATACGCTGTATGCAGATCACATCATCGATCATCAAGCCTAATATGACACAAAGCCAGAAACTGAGAGCGTGTTGGAATTATGTAGTAAGCGGAAATATTAGATATTGGCCAACTTATCCGAATCTTGGCCAAAAGGGATGGCAGAGATCTCTGGCATGGACTACGCTGACCAATCGAGGCGGAAATTGTTATGGATTTGCGTGTGCGTTTGCCGCACTTGCAAAGGAAGTTGGATATGAACCATATGTAGTGTACGGATATGTCCCTGGTTCTCGTGATGGAAGATCAGATGGAATGACAAGACATTGCTGGGTTCAGATCGCGGGACTGACCTATGACCCAGAAGGCCAGTATGCAGGATGGGCGCAAGGAATTTATGGAACCTATGGATACCGTATATCGCATTGGATCTCCGGCTCTGTAAAATTCGCTTGACAAATAAAGAAAAAGTAAAGGAGAAGGTTGAAAATGAAAAAAGGGATCAAAACAAAAATAACAGGTATCTGCTTGGCATGTACGATGATGGTTACACCGATCCAAGCGGTGGGAGTTTCGGCGTCAGCCCCGACAGTGACGACAATGGAAGTAGCAAATGCTGGGGCAAAGAAATTGGACACAGCTTTAAGAAAGTCGCTGGACACCGTGATCAAGGCGCAGAAATTCAAAAAAACGACAACAGACAAAGTGAAATTAAAAAAGCTGTTTAATTATATGAAAAAGAATTTTGCATATAAACGATACATGGGAGTTCCATCTGGTTCTGACTGGGAATATGATTTTGCAAAAGAAATGCTGCAAAATAAAAAAGGAAGCTGTTATCATGATGCAGCAGCATTTGCTTTACTTGCAAAACGCGCGACAGGACTTCCAGTGAGGATCTGTATTGGGACAAGCAATGCGTTCAAGAGTTCCGTATGGCAGCGCCATGGATGGGTGGAGATCAAGATCTCAGGTAAGTGGTATACCTTTGACTCGAATGCAGACCGATTTTCTTCTAGACGCAAGAATAAATGGTTTATGCAGAAACGTACGTCTATGGAAGGAAAGGTTTACAAAACAAGCAAAACATACACTGTGAAATTCTGATCTGTGTAGGGTGATCAGTAACATTTTGAGAGAATGGTCAAAAGATAGGAGAAAAGTTTTATGAAAAAACAGATAAAAAGTTTTTCAATCTTTGCTTGCCTGCTTCTGATGTTTACCTTTGTTGTGTGTCTTTCGTCCACGACAGCACAGGCAGCATCAAAGAAAGGGCTGGTAAAGGAAAAAGGAAAATATTACTATTACATCGTAAAGAAAGATGGAACATCTGAAAAAGTAAAAGAAACATGGAAGACGGTTAAAGTCACAAAAAATGGAAAAACCACTTCTTATAAGTACTATTTTGGAAAAAATGGTGCGGCTTACGCTGGGAGTGTTAAAAATGGTGTGAAAGTACCAACAGTCAAAAAGATCAATGGCCGTTATTATGGGTTTGGAACAAATGCACGGATGCTCAAAGGAATTTATCTGATCAACGATAAATTTTATGTGTTTCATTCTAAGACTGGTATATATGATCGTACAAAAAGCAGTAAGTTGAGAAACGCTTATGGCTATGAGAAAAAGGCAGAAACCTTAAAAAAACTTCTTGGTAAGCCTAAGAAAACAGAAGTTTTCCAGGGCTGTTATGGAAATGGAAAAGAATTTCTTTTATATTATCCAAATTTTGTGCTCAGCACAGGAGAAACAATAAAAGGAGTAGAAGTCATTTTTGGCGCAATGAGCATCTGACGCGTCAAACGATATGATGAAAAGAAGGAATTATGGTTTTTAGTTCAATGATCTTTATGAGCGTATTTTTGCCGGCGGTATTTTGTCTGCATTGCCTTCTTCCAGGGATACGCGCAAAAAATGCATTGCTTCTTTTGGCAAGCGTGATCTTTTATGCATACGGAGAACCAGTATATATTTTACTACTTCTGGCATCTACGTTGTTCAACTACCTGTTCGCATATCTAATAGAGAGGATCAGCAGATATAAAAAATGTATGCTGTTTGTTTCTGTTTTCGTGAACTTGGGAATGTTGGTGGTTTTTAAATATACAGATTTTATTTTGGAAACAATAAATCATTTCTGTAGGAGCAACATTCCTTTGACTCAGATTCGGATGCCAATTGGTATTTCATTTTTTACCTTTCAGGCGATGTCTTACGTGATCGATGTATATCGAGGAACCGCGAAAGCACAGAAAAATTATGCAAAAGTTTTATTGTATATTTCATTTTTTCCACAGCTGATCGCAGGTCCGATCGTAAAATATCATGATATGGAATGGGAAATTGACCATCGAAAACAGTCTTTGGATGGAATTGCACTGGGAATGCGCAGATTTGCAGCAGGGTTGTGTAAAAAAGTTTTGATCTCTAACACCATGGGAATGGTAGCGGATGCTTTGTTTGGGGCATCTTCTGCTTCGGTCAATGCGGCTGGTGCATGGATCGGTGCAATATCCTATATGATGCAGATTTACTTTGATTTTAGTGGATACAGTGATATGGCGATCGGTTTGGGGTGGATGTTTGGATTTCATTTCAAAGAGAATTTCAATTATCCATATATCAGTTCCAGTATCCGTGAATTTTGGAGAAGATGGCATATTTCTTTGTCAGGATGGTTTTTAGAATACCTTTATATCCCTCTGGGCGGCAACCGCAAGGGAAAGCTTCGGACAGTGGTAAATAAGATGATCGTATTTTTATGTACTGGAATTTGGCATGGAGCTGCCGTAACTTTCTTGTTTTGGGGAATTTACCATGGTTGCTTTTTGATGCTTGAAGAATATGTTCCTTGGATCACTAAGAAAGGCTCCAAGATCAAAACCGTATTTCAGCATATTTATGCTTTATTGGTAGTGTGTATTGGATTTGTCTTTTTTAGAGCAAAAACAATGGGACAGGGCATATTTTGGATAAAAGAAATGTTTACAGGATTTCACTGGGATACAGTGGCGATGAGTTTTGCGCTTCAACAGCTTACACCGGTATACCTTGTGGCTTTGGCTGCTGCATTATTTGCGTGTTGTCCTGTAAGCAGAGTGATAAATGGCAAAAAATGGTATCCGGTTTTTGCATATATATGCAGTATCTTTGGGATTTTAGCTTGTATTTTAAGTCTTGCAAGCGGAACCTATAATCCGTTTATCTATTTTAGATTTTAGAGGAGAACAGCCATGAAGAAAAGTAAATTGGTTTATTGTATTTTATTTTTGGCGATCTGTCTGTTTCCTTCTTTAGGTATGCTGGTTACGGATCCGGAAACATCTTCGGAAAATCGCCGGCTTTCAGAATTTCCGTCGATCAGAACGGAGGAAGGAAAATGGAATACGCAGTGGCTTTCTCTTGCGGGAGATTATTTTCAAGAACATTTTGGATTTCGCAATGAGTTGGTTACCGCGAATGCGGTCCTTCACGGGAAGGTGTTGGGAACTTCTACTGCAGAAGGCGTGATCCAGGGAACAAATGGATGGCTTTACTATAAGGACTCGCTCGATGATTATTTGGGGCAGGAACTATTATCAGACAGAAGTTTGTTCAATATTGCGCATACCTTGCATATGATACAGGAGGCCCTTCAAGAAAAAGATGTTCAGTTTTTGTTTACTATAGCGCCTAATAAGAATTCTTTGTATGGAGAAAATATGCCGTATTATGATCAGCTAAAAGTGTCTGATGAGACAAATCGTGAAAGATTGACGGCAGTGCTAGAAAAAGAACAGGTTGCTTATGTGGATCTTTATCAGGCATTTAAGGAGAGAGAGGAAGTTCTTTATCATGCAAGAGATTCTCACTGGAATAATAAAGGTGCTGCTTTGGCAGCAGATGCGATCTTGACTGCGCTGGGAAAAGAACATGATTCCTATGAAACGGAAAGTTATGAAGTCCGCAGAGATTTTGAAGGAGACCTTGACACGATGTTGTATCCATTGGCAGTTACGATGGATGATGAGATCTACTATGATAAAGAAACCACTTACACAGTGGAAGGAGAAATGCAAAGTACTTTTGACCCACGTATCACGACTACTAACCCTGAAAAAAAGGGAAGCTTGGTCATGTATCGCGATTCTTTTGGAAATACGTTGTTTCCTTATCTGGCAGATGCATACCAGAATGCTTATTTTTCAAGAGGGATTCCTTATCAGCTGAGCGATGTGGATGCAAAAAATGCGGACACGGTGATCATAGAGAGGGCGGAGCGCTTTTTGCCTGAAATGTCACAATTTCCACCGGTTTTAAATGGAAAGGAAATTATATTGGAAGGGACAGAAAATGTGCTAGTGACAGATGGTGCCAGTGATGTTAAAATAAAATCACAAGGTATGAATGTACAGATCACTGGAAGGATCAAAGAGGGATATGTGGATACAGATTCGCGCATTTATGTGCGAGTTAATGGAAGGGTGTACGAAGCATTTCCTATGGGAATCCAGGAGGAAGATAGACTGGACGATAATGGCTTTTGCCTGTATCTGCCTAGCGAATTGCTAGTGGCAGATGAAGAACAGATAGAAATCTTGGTTGAAAAGGAAAATACATATTTCAATATTTATCAAGACAATATAGAAAAGGAGAATCCAACACGATGAAAAGAAAAATGCTCACGATATGTTTAGCAATGTTGACGGCGGGAAGTATGGTTTTTACACCCGTGGCGGCGTTTGGAGAACAGGATACCGAAGTACAGACAGAAGAAACACAGGATCTGGAAGCTGAATTGGAGGACTTAACGCTAAAAACTGAGACACAGGAGATCATAATTAAAAATCAGTCCGGCCATGCATTAACTTTGGGAAAACTTGAAAAGTCAGAAAAAAAGACAAAGAAAAAGGAATCAGAGGAAGAATCGGAAAAACAAATTTTGACGATTTTGGACGGAGAAGAAAAGGAACATGTTTTTGAATTGACAGATTTGGATTCGTGGACAGGTCCGATTATCTATGATGAATATGGATTTCTCTATATCAAATATCAGGATTCACAGAAAAAAGAGCAGGAACTGATGGAAACAGCGGAGGAAAAAGAGTGGGATACTGCACTCACTATGTATCTTTTGTCCAATGTGAATGTGCGTGAAAAGGCAGATAAAGAAAGTGAATCTCTGAAAGTTCTTTCCACAGGCACAAAAGTGACTGCAACGGCAATTGTACCTGGATGGATTAAGATTGAAACAGATGAGCTGACGGGCTATATCTACCATTCTTATATTACGGAAAATAAAGAGGCTGCTGATGCAAAAGTGCAGGCGGAGAAGGAAGCTAGGGAGCAGGCAGAAGCAGCGGCCGCTGCAGCTGCAGCAGCACAGGCGGCAGCGCAGCAGGAAGCGGATTATAGCTATACGCAGGAAACAAATGATTACGTTCCACAACCGGCAGAACCTGTTCAACAGCCACAGGAAGTCTACGAAGTCAGCCGTCAGCAGTATGATGATTGTGATGGAAGTGGGCATGGATATTATGAGATCATATATTCAGATGGAAGTGTAGCTTACGAAGATTATTGATCAGATAACCGGGAGGTGTGTGTTTGAATAGGATTGCGGTGATTAGCATTATTGTCGAGAATGCCGATTCTGTGGAGAAATTAAACCACCTGCTCCATGAGTATGGACAGTATATGATCGGAAGGATGGGAATTCCTTACAGGCAGAGAAGTGTGAGCATTATCAGCGTGGCAGTTGATGCCAGCCAGGATACGATCAATGCGCTGACCGGAAAGATTGGCAGGCTGGATGGAGTTACGGCGAAGACGGTTTATTCCGGGAAGATGTATGATAAGGAGGTGGAATAAAGTTTTGGAAAAATTGCAGATATTGGACAGGCTTCAAGATACACAGACGATCACGGAGGAAGACCTGCGATTTTTACTTACCACCGAAGATGCTTCTGTAATAGAAGAACTTCATAAACGGGCGAGGGATACGGCGGTGGAACACTATGGAAAAAGAATCTATATCCGCGGCCTGATTGAGTTTACAAATTTTTGCAAAAACAATTGTTACTATTGTGGGATACGCTGTGCAAATAAAAATGTACAGCGCTACCGCCTTACATTAGAACAGATTTTGTCCTGCTGCGAAAATGGATGGGAATTGGGATTTCGCACATTCGTTCTGCAAGGCGGGGAAGATCCGTACTATACGGATGAGAAGATCTGCCAGATCGTAAAGGAGATCAAACACAGATATCCGGAGTGTGCAGTGACGCTTTCTATCGGGGAAAAGAGCGAGGAAAGCTATCGTGCATACTTTGATGCAGGGGCAGACCGCTATCTTCTTCGCCATGAAACGGCAGATGTGGTACATTATGGACAGCTTCATCCTAAAGGAATGTCGCTTGCAGAGCGAAAGGACTGCCTGCTGAATCTGAAAAAGATCGGATATCAGACTGGCTGTGGGTTTATGGTGGGGTCTCCGGGGCAGACTTATACAACTTTGTTTGAGGATCTGATGTTTATCAAACAATTGAGACCGCAGATGGTAGGGATCGGACCTTTTATCCCACATAAAGATACGCCATTTGCGCAGGAAGAAGCGGGAACGTTGGAAATGACACTGCGGCTTTTGTCGATCATCCGCCTGCTTCATCCGAGTGTCCTTTTGCCGTCTACAACAGCACTTGGCACGATCCATCCGCAAGGGCGGGAAAAAGGAATCTTGGCCGGAGCAAATGTGGTGATGCCGAATCTATCACCGGTCAATGTGCGGGACAAATATACGCTTTATGACAATAAGATATGCACGGGGGATGAGGCAGCAGAGTGTAAGGCATGTATGGCGGCACGAATGAAGAGCATCGGTTACGAAGTTGTGACAGACAGAGGGGATTACAGTGAAAGATCTTATAGTCTGAACACATCTGAGTAACTTGAGCATCCTGTCATCTGTTCTGTGCTTAAAGAGAGTAGTATGGCAGGGATATATCATAACTGAATATGGGGAAAACAAAACTAATTGGAAAGAGATTATCTGACCAAAAAGAAAGGATGGAAAAACTATGTATAATCCAAAATCATTAAAAGCTGAGGAATTTATCTGTGACGAGGAGATCAAAGAGACGCTTGCTTATGCGGATGCGAACAAAGAAAATGTGGAGCTGATCGATGCGATCCTTGCAAAAGCGAGGGAATGCAAAGGACTGACACACAGAGAGGCATCGGTACTTTTGGCCTGTCCAATCCCAGAGAAAATCCAGGAGATGTATGATCTGGCAGCAGAGATCAAGAAAGAATTCTACGGAAACAGGATCGTATTATTTGCGCCGTTGTATCTGTCCAACTACTGTGTGAATGGATGCGTTTACTGCCCGTACCATTTGAAAAATAAACACATTGCCCGTAAAAAACTGACACAGGAAGAAATCGTAAGAGAAGTCACTGCACTGCAGGATATGGGTCATAAACGTCTGGCGATCGAAGCAGGAGAAGATCCAGTCAATAATCCGATCGAATATATCCTGGAATGCATCAAAACGATCTACAGCATCAAGCATAAAAATGGTGCGATCCGCCGCGTGAATGTAAATATTGCAGCAACGACAGTAGAGAACTACAGAAAATTAAAAGACGCTGGAATTGGAACCTATATCCTTTTCCAGGAAACTTATCATAAAGAGAGCTATGAGACATTACATCCGACTGGCCCGAAACACAACTATGCATATCATACAGAGGCGATGGACCGTGCGATGGAAGGTGGCATTGACGATGTAGGCCTTGGCGTTTTGTTTGGCTTGGAAATGTACAGATATGAGTTCGCCGGACTTTTGATGCACGCAGAGCATCTGGAAGCTGTTCACGGGGTAGGACCGCATACGATCAGTGTACCGCGTATCAAACATGCAGATGATATCGATCCTTCTGCATTTGACAATAGTATCAGTGATGAGATCTTTGCAAAGATCTGTGCTTTGATCCGTATTTCTGTGCCGTATACTGGAATGATCATCTCCACACGAGAAAGCCAGGCTGTCCGCGAAAAAGTCCTT
The DNA here is from genome assembly GCA_964609645.1 of uncultured Blautia sp. Lineage (GTDB taxonomy): Bacteria > Bacillota > Clostridia > Lachnospirales > Lachnospiraceae > Blautia_A. The sequence continues at coordinate 14,641 of CAZSTD010000004.1, read as the reverse complement.
CCATTGGGCGTTTCACAGATCAGTGGTGCGTCTAGAACAAGTGTCGGTGGATATGATAAACCAGAGTCAGAAGATGAGGTTACTTCCGCACAGTTTGATGTCAGTGATCAGAGAACCTTGGATGAGATCGTAAACTGGCTGATGAACATGGGAGATATTCCGAGTTTCTGTACCGCGTGCTACAGAGCGGGAAGAACAGGTGATCGCTTCATGTCTCTGTGCAAGAGTAAACAGATCTCCAATTGCTGCCATCCGAATGCACTGATGACCTTGATGGAATATCTGCAGGACTACGCAAGCCCTGAGACAAAGAAAGTTGGATTGGAACTGATCCAGAAGGAACTGGCGAACATTCCGAGTGAAAAAGTTCGAAAACTGACAGAAGAACACTTAAATGATATTGTAAATGGACAAAGAGACTTCCGCTTCTAAGGGAGAGGTAAGAGTATATCGGATAAAACTCTGGAAGAAAGGAAGTAACAGGAGATGGCAGTGACTTTAAACGAAACTCCTTCAGGAGATCGTCTTCACATTGGGATCTTTGGAAGGACAAACAGCGGAAAATCCTCATTTATCAATGTATTTTGTGGGCAAAAAGTCTCTATTGTTGCAAATGTTGCAGGAACAACGACAGACCCTGTCTATAAAGCGATGGAGATCTATCCGCTGGGGCCGTGTGTACTGATCGATACAGCTGGATTTGCAGACGATGGAGAGCTTGGAAGCCTTCGTATGGAAAAAACAGAACTGGCCGCAAAGAAGACCGAGCTGGCAGTGATCCTCTTTGAGGGGGAACAGATGCAGGAGGAACTAAAATGGTTTCACTATTTTAAAGAGATGCATACCCCGGTAGTTCCAGTTTTAAGCAAGGCGGATCTGCGCACAAAGGAAGAACAGGAACATCTTCTGGCATTGATACGCAAGCACACAGGGGAAGATGCTTGTGTGGTCAGTTCCGTGACAGGAGAAGGAATCTCCATGTTAAAAGAACAGCTTGCCAGAAAGATTCCGGAAGGCTATGGAAATCGGATGATCACAGGAACTCTCGTTTCAGAAGGGGATGTGGTGATGCTGGTCATGCCCCAGGATATCCAAGCGCCGAAAGGCCGCTTGATCTTGCCACAAGTACAGACATTGCGTGAATTGCTAGATAAAAAATGCCTGGTGGTGAGTACCACGACGGATCAGTTTGTCCTGGCGTTAAAGGCGATGGCTTCTGCACCGAAACTGATCATAACGGATTCTCAGGTGTTTGCTTATGTGCATGAGCACAAACCAAAACAGAGTATGCTGACTTCATTTTCGGTACTATTTGCAGCTTATAAAGGAGACCTTCCATATTATATAGAAGGCGCTAAGGCGATCGAAAACTTAAAGTCGGATTCGAAAGTACTGATCGCGGAGTGCTGTACGCATGCTCCGCTCAAGGAAGATATCGGAAGGGTGAAGATCCCACGCATGCTGAAAAAGCGCTTTGGAGAGACTTTGACAGTAGATATTGTGAGCGGCACGGATTTTCCAGAAGATCTTACAAAGTATGATCTGGTCATTCAGTGCGGGGCTTGTATGTTCAACCGCAAATATGTGATGTACCGCGTTGACCGGGCGAGAGAGCAGAAGGTACCTATGACCAATTACGGTGTGACGATCGCGCATCTCACAGGTATCCTTGATCAGATCGCTATGCCGTGATTTATTCTAAACGTTAAGATATTTTTGACCAACATAATAAAGAAACCTCGTGTGTAACTGTTAAGCAGATATATGCGAGGTTTTTTTGCTTGGCTGTAAAACGAAGATTTTGTGAATGAAGATATTCCATGAGAATCATCGTGTTTCTTATCATTATGTTGGTCACGTTTGAGAAAAAAAGAGCGAAATAGGAAAGATAGGTATTGACAAAAACGAAGTGTTAGTTTATACTAACTTTACAAATAAAGAGTTAACGAAAAACAACTTATTGATTAAAAAATCTGTTTGAAGACAGGAATCTCACAAACGATGATAAATAAAAAATAGGAGGATGATCTATGAGTATCGTAATCGTAGGCGGTCATGACCGTATGGTAGCACAGTATAAAAAAATATGTAAATCTTATAAATGTAAATGTAAGGTATTTACACAGATGGAGGCAGACTTTGGGAAGAAGATCGGCTGTCCGGACTTATTAGTTCTTTTTACAAATACGGTTTCTCACAAAATGGTGAAATGTGCTTTGGACGAAGTGGGATCTTCTACAGATATCGTTCGTTGCCACACAAGTAGCAAAAATGCTTTAAATGGTATTCTTGAAACTCGTTGTTCTTGATCATGAGTATTTGATAATGATTATTAATGAAAAACTTTTTCAAAAAAATATCCTGAAAGTTATTGACATCTAACCGAAATTAGAATACACTAACCTCATGATAAAAAATGCTGTTTGCGATGAAGGAACAGCATCAGGAAGTTTATCAGTATTTCATGCAAAGGAAGGGATGAGATGATGCCGTTATCAATGGTAAATGCAGGGGAACCTTGCACGATCAGGAAAATCGGAGGAAAAGAGGAAATAAAGAGACATCTGGAAAATCTCGGTTTTGTTGTCGGAGGAAGCGTCACAGTGATCTCTGAGATCAACGGAAGTCTGATCGTAAATGTGAAAGACTCCAGAGTTGCCATTGGGAAAGATATGGCGAACAGGATCATGGTCTAGGCTGTGAATACTTCCTGGAAAGGCAAATGTAAAATTTAGGAAAGAAGGGAAAGAAACTTGAAGACATTAAAGGAGATTCCTGTTGGACAGAAAGCGAAAGTCCAGAAACTTACTGGAGAAGGCCCGGTAAAAAGAAGGATCATGGATATGGGAATTACCAAAGGTGTAGAGATCTTTGTGAGAAAGGTTGCGCCGTTGGGGGATCCTGTGGAGGTAACTGTGAGAGGATATGAATTGTCCTTACGTAAAGCAGATGCCGAAATGATCATTGTAGAGTAATTTTTTTTACTCATTGGTTAGGTGTTTCTAACAATTAGGCATCGCTAATAGTTAATTAGAACTAAGAATTAGTGATTGCTAACGAAATCCTGACAAAGAGAGAAAAAAGAAAATAGAGGGAGAGAGATTATGTCAGTTAAAATTGCACTCGCAGGTAATCCAAACTGCGGTAAAACGACATTGTTCAATGCACTGACCGGCTCTAATCAGTTTGTAGGTAACTGGCCAGGTGTAACTGTTGAGAAAAAAGAAGGTAAGTTAAAAGGACATAAAGATGTTGTGATCACAGACTTGCCGGGTATTTATTCCTTATCACCGTATACGCTGGAGGAAGTTGTTGCGAGAAATTACATCCTTCAGGAGAAACCAGATGCGATCATCAATATCGTAGATGGTACGAATATCGAACGAAATCTGTATCTGACAACGCAGATCCTGGAGCTGGGTATTCCGGTCATCATGGCAGTGAATATGATGGATATCGTTGCAAAGAATGGCGATAAGATACATATTGATAAATTGAAAAAGAAACTTGGCTGTGAAGTAGTTGAGATCTCTGCATTAAAAGGCACCGGTATCACAGAGGCTGCGAACAAAGCAGTTTCTCTTGCGCAGAACCGTAAGAAGATCGTTCCAGTACATGAATTCTGTGACAAAGCAGAAGAGATCATTAGTGCAGTAGAAGATAAGCTTGGCGGCGCAGTTGCACAGGAACAGAAAAGATTCTTTGCGATCAAACTTCTGGAGAGAGATGATAAGATCCAGGAACAGATGGCAGTTTCTGTGGATGTATCTGCAGAGATCAAGAAAATGGAAGAAATCTTTGATGATGACACAGAAAGTATCATCACAAACGAGAGATATGAATATATTTCTTCTATCATCGGACAGTGTGTGACAAAGGCAAGAAAAGAAAAGTTGACGACATCTGATAAGATCGATCAGATCGTGACAAACAGATGGCTTGCGCTTCCGATTTTCGCTGTTGTAATGTGGATCGTGTATTATATTTCTGTAACTACAGTAGGTACGATCGTGACAGACTGGACAAATGATGTTCTCTTTGGAGAGATCATTCCGCCTGCAGTGGAATCCGTACTGGTATCCATCAACTGTGCAGACTGGTTACAGGGACTGATCCTTGATGGTATCGTAGCTGGTGTTGGCGCTGTTCTTGGATTCGTACCGCAGATGCTTGTACTGTTTATTTTCCTTGCATTCCTGGAATCTTGCGGTTACATGGCGCGTGTTGCATTTATCATGGATAGAATTTTCCGTAAATTTGGACTTTCCGGTAAATCCTTCATTCCTATGCTGATCGGCAGTGGATGTGGTGTTCCTGGTGTTATGGCATCCAGAACGATCGAAAATGACCGTGACAGAAAGATGACGATCATGACTACAACATTCGTTCCATGTGGTGCGAAACTTCCGATTATCGCAATGATCGCTGGTGCATTTTTTGGAAACAGCGGATGGGTTGCAACAAGCTCTTACTTTGTAGGTATCGCAGCGATTATCTGCTCTGGTATCATCTTAAAGAAAACAAAAATGTTCGCTGGTGATCCGGCTCCGTTCGTTATGGAGCTTCCAGCATATCATATGCCGACAGTAGGAAATATCTTACGTAGCATGTGGGAACGTGGATGGTCCTTTATCAAAAAGGCAGGAACGATCATTCTTCTTTCTACGATCATCCTGTGGTTCTTGATGACATTTGGATGGGAGAACGGAAGCTTCGGTATGGTTGAGGAACTCAACTCAAGTGTTCTTTCTAAGATTGGAAGTGCAGTTGCATGGATCTTTGCACCTCTTGGCTGGACAAAAGGCGGAGAAGGATGGAAGATGGCAGTTGCAGCAGTTACAGGTCTGATCGCAAAAGAAAACGTAGTAGCAACATTTGGTATGCTTTATGGATTTGCAGAAGTAGCAGAAGACGGCGCAGAGATCTGGGGAAATCTGGCTGCAGCTATGACTCCTGTAGCAGCTTATGGTTTCTTAGTATTTAACCTTCTGTGTGCACCTTGCTTTGCAGCGATGGGTGCGATCAAGAGAGAGATGAACAATACAAAATGGTTCCTCTTCGCGATCGGTTATCAGTGTGGTCTTGCGTACATCGTTACACTTTGTGTATATCAGATCGGTACTCTGCTCACAGGTGGTGGATTTGGTATCTGGACAATCGTATCCTTTGTATGTGTAGCTGGATTTATTTATTTCTTATTCAGACCGTATAAAGAAAGCAAAACTCTTAATGTAAATGTAAAAGGTATGGCAAAGGCCAACTAACCAGCAGAGCCTGCGTCGTTTGATGCAGGCTCTGAAATTTAATAAGCAGGTATCGGCAGGAGGTGTCAGTTATGGGAACCTTAGTTGTAGGCGCGATTTTAGCTGCGGTCGTTGCTCTTATCATACGAGGGATCGTGCGTGACAAAAAAAGCGGAAAATCTTCGTGCGGCGGAGACTGCAGTCATTGCAGAGGATGCCATTGATGCAAACGATCATATGAAGCGGAAGGATGATGTTATTTTGGGAGCAGCAGCATTACAAAGACAGGAAACTTGTGAAGAAGCCAATTATCAGAGAACCCGGATGCAGAAAGAAGCAGTCATTGAGGAATTGAAAAAACGGGGATGCAGGATCACAAAGCAGCGCAGGATGTTGCTGGAAGTGATTCTTGAAAATGAGTGTTCCTGCTGTAAAGAGATTTATTATAATGCGTCTCGCTTAGATCCGGGCATTGGATCTGCGACGGTATATCGTATGGTAAATCTTTTAGAAGAGATTGGTGCGATCAGCAGAAGAAATATGTATAAGATCGTGCGAAATCCGGACAATAAGGAAGAAAGTGTCTGCACGATCGAGTTGGACGATAATACAGTCCAGAAGTTATCCAGAGATAATTTCAATCATGTAGTTTCAGCGGGATTAAAGGCCTGCGGATATATTGAAGATCAGGAAATTGAACGAGTATTTGTCAATTCTTGTGAGTTTAAACACTAAAATTTTTAACCTAAAAACGAAAATAAGCGGCCGCCGGGACGAAAAGTTCCGACGGCTTTGGTGCGTTATGAGAAAATTTTTCAAGAAAGAAAAAGACATGGAAATCCACATATATTGGTTGTATAATACAGAGAAACAAGGGTATAGAATGATTTTTAAATAAAAAGTATATCCATGTATAGGAATGAAATAAAATTATCAGGAGGATAAAAAAATGATGAAATTTGATGCGAAAAAAACAGGGATCTTTGCAGCAGGAGTTGCGTTTGGAACAGCAGGTATCAAGGTTCTGACAAGTAAAGATGCGAAAAAGTTTTATACAAATTGTACTGCCGCTGTACTGCGTGCAAAATCCTGTGTTATGAAAACTGCTTCTGCGATCCAGGAAAATGCAGAGGATATCTATGCGGAAGCACAGCAGATCAATGAGGAAAGGGAAGCCGCAGAGGAGATCATAGAGGACGTTTCTGAAGAAATCGTGGAAACAGAAGTTGCAGAAGAAAAAGGCGAAGAAGGCAGCGAAGAATAATGAAATTTGCAATCAAGCATGAGATAAAAGGCAGGATCCGTGTTCATCTTGTGCAGAAAAAAATGACTTATAGACAGGCAGATATCCTGCAGTGTTACTTGGAGAGTCAGAAGAATATCAGTAAAGTAACAGTCTATGTAAAGACACAGGATGTGGCGGTCGTATATGCGGGCAGAAGGGAAGATTTGATCGAGATTCTGCGTAGGTTTTCTTATGAAAATGCACAGGTTCCAGACAGTCTTTTGGAGAATTCTGGACGCGAATTGAATGAGACTTATAAGGAAAAACTGATCAATACAGTGGTACTGCGTGGGATGAATAAGATGTTTCTTCCGTATCCTGTGCGTCTTGTGATCACAGCTGCGAAATCTGTGAGATATATTTATCAAGGGGTCAGAACATTGCTGAAAGGTAAACTGGAAGTTTCTGTTCTGGATGCAGCGGCGATCGGTGTTTCCATGCTCCGCAGGGATATCAATACGGCTGGTTCAACGATGTTCCTTCTGGGAATTGGTGAGATTTTGGAGGAATGGACACATAAAAAATCCGTGAACGATCTGGCGAGAAGTATGTCGATCCATGCGGAGAAAGTGTGGATGATCCATCCGAATGGACAGGAAATCTTAGTTCCGGTTTCCTCTGTAAAGGCTGGAGACCTCGTGCGTGTGCATATGGGAAATGTGATCCCGTTCGATGGAAATGTCATTGCAGGGGAGGCTATGGTGAATCAGACTTCACTTACTGGAGAGTCCCAGCCTGTACATAAAACAGAGGGAAGTTATGCATATGCAGGAACTGTTCTGGAAGAAGGCGAGCTCACTGTGCAGGTAAAACAGGCTGCTGGTGCGAGCCGCTATGAAAAGATCGTAGGCATGATCGAAGATTCTGAAAAACTGAAATCTTCTGTGGAAAGCAACGCGGAGCATCTGGCTGACAGTTTAGTTCCGTATACACTTGCAGGAACGGCTGTGACTTATCTTCTTACGCGTAATGTGACGAAAACACTCGCAGTGCTTATGGTGGATTTTTCCTGCGCATTAAAACTTGCCATGCCGATCACAGTCCTGTCTGCGATCCGCGAAGCAAGTACGCACAGCATTACTGTCAAGGGCGGTAAATATATGGAAGCAATGGCAGACGCGCAGACGATCGTATTTGATAAAACAGGGACTCTGACGAAAGCGAAACCGACGGTGGTAGATGTCATTTCCTTTAATAAAGATATGAGCGCAGATGAACTGCTCCGTATTGCTGCTTGTATGGAGGAACATTTTCCACATTCTATGGCACGTGCGGTTGTAAATGCAGCAAAGGAACGTCATCTGGTACATGAGGAGATGCATTCGAAAGTTGAGTATATCGTAGCACATGGAATTTCCACGACGATAGAGGGCAAAAAAGCGGTGATCGGAAGCTGGCATTTTGTCATGGAAGATGAAAAGTGTAGCATTCCGGATGGAATGGAGTATAAAATTGAAGAACTTCCATCAGAATGCTCCTATCTGTATCTTGCGATCGAAGGCAGATTAGCGGCAGTGATCTGTATTCAGGATCCATTGCGTGAAGAAGCGGCAGATGCAGTTGCTAAATTAAAAGAAGCAGGAATCCGCAAAGTAGTGATGATGACGGGAGACAGTGAGCGCACGGCCGCTGCAATTGCAAGGCGCGTGGGTGTGGATGAATATTATTCAGAGGTTCTTCCGGAAGACAAGGCTGCTTTTGTAGAAAAAGAAAAACTGTGTGGTCATAAAGTGATCATGATCGGAGATGGAATTAACGATTCTTTGGCTCTCTCCTCTGCAAATGTGGGGATCGCAGTCAGCGATGGTGCAGCTATCGCACGTGAGATCGCAGATGTGACTGTTTCGGCAGATAACCTTTATGAGATCGTGACACTGAAAAGATTGAGTATTGAGTTGATGAAACGTATCAGAAAGAATTACCGCACGATCATCAGTATCAATGGCGCCTTGATCGCTTTGGGAGTCACAGGAGTGATCATGCCGACAACCTCGGCATTGCTTCATAATCTTTCTACTTTGACGATTAGTCTGAGAAGTATGAGCAATCTGCTTCCGAAAGATGAGGAACGATAAAAAGATAGAAAAATAGGAAGATCCAGCTGTCCTGGTGCAGGCTACGCATCAAGACTGGCTGGATCTTTGAGGCGAAAATCTTAGATAAGGCTTATGGTTACTGAGATTTTGCTATGAATTTTTTGATCGCAGAAAAACTCTCTGCACTGATCGCATGTTCCATCTTACATGCATCTTCGGCTGCAATGTCCGGGTCGACTCCGATAGAGGTGAGCCAACCTGTCAGAAATGTGTGTCTTTCATAGATTTTATTTGCAATTTCAAAACCTGTTTCTGTCAGATTGATAAAACCATTCTCATCGATGGTGATATAGTGATTTGCTTTTAAATTCTTCATTGCGACGCTGACACTGGGCTTGGAAAAAGAAAGTTCATGAGCCACGTCTATAGAGCGGACATTGCCGTTTCGCTTTTTGATCACGAGGATCGCCTCGAGATAATCTTCACCTGATTCATGGATTGCCATAAAAATACCTCCTGTGGTAGAAATTATAGCATAACTTTGTTTTTCCGTAAAGAAATCTAAAAAAATCCCGCATTATTCTTTAAATGTGAATACGTTTGGAGACTTCGGCGGTTAGCCCTCCGATCACGACACCTGCGGCAACACCTGAGACGAGAAGTGCAGGTGTATATACGAAAACACTTGCATTGTTCACAACAAACATGGCGATGACCAATTGCCCGATATTATGAGAGACACCTCCTGCGACACTGATACCGATCAGACTAAAGGAGGTGTTTTTTTGCAGGAGTGTCATCACTGTCATGCTTAGAGCTGCACCTGCAAGACTGTACAGGATACTGAACAGATTGCCAAACATAAATCCGATGATCAGGATGCGAACGATCGACACAAGTGCTGCCTCTCGGAAAGAATATCTCTTTAAAATAAAAAGGACAGCCAAATTCGCTAGCCCAAGTTTGATCCCTGGAATCCCGGCAAATACAGGAACCAAAGACTCTACGTATCCTAAAATGATGGCAACAGCCGAAAACAATCCCAGATAGGCAGTTTTTTGCTTCATGATAGTAGTTCTCCTCTCAAAATATCTGATGTTCAATAGAATGATAGCTGAGGCAAATGCATTCAGTTACATTTTCTATTGATTTCAGACCTTTTATCTTAGTATTATACAATAGCTAGTTTAACACAGGAAAAGTGACGGTGCAACTTGAAAGTTAGCGAAAACTAACGAAAATGAGATAACTTAAATAAACTGTTTTTTATTGAGAAAAATTCCCATAGGATCTTGCTAAAAAAAACTGGACGCAGATATGTGTATGTGATAATCTAAAACAAAGTTAGTAAAAACTAATTAAAAACATATCTTGAATTTCACATACAAATTTGATAAAAAATTCATAAAAATCCAAATAAATCCCAATAACAACTGTTAATAAAAGATTAATGATAAAATTTATCTGATAATCATTAAAAAAATATTAGAAAATCAGAAAAAAGTGTGATAAGCTATCTATAAAGTTAGAAATAACTAATTTAAAAAAGTCAGTCTTGTTCGGAATACGCTATAGTAAGAAAAGGGACAAGAAAAAGGAGGAACATATGGCAAATAAGAAATTGATCAAAAAGATTGCTCCTGTTGTGATGAGTGCGGCAGTTGCAATGTCCAGTATGCCTTACGGTGTAATGGCAGCGGATTTTACAGACGGAGAGGTAGCTGACAGTACCGTAGCAGCAGAATTTAGCTCTGAGATTTCAGAGGATGAATTCTGTGCACAGGGTGAGCTGGAGGAGAACTTTTCATCTGAGGCAGCAAATGAAGTGAAAGCGGGAGAGGCATATGTTCTGATGAACATTCCTTACGATGACTTCTATAAGGCAGAGCTTAACAACAATACAGTAAAAGTGGATGCCTTTACCTCTGCGACTTTGAATAAATCTAGAACAGCAGGTATGATGAATGGAAATGCAGCTTATCACGTGAACGCAGATGGATCTGATGTGACAGGTGTTACATTTCCTGTAAAAGTTAGTGATCTTTCTGCTCTGAAAGCTTATAAGCAGGTTACAGATACCGATAGTGTAACTATCACAGTTACGAACAGAGGACAGACAAGTTCCAATACATACACAGGAAAAGATTCTCTGATCGAGAATCCGTCCTATGCTTATTATGTTTTGAGTGAAGCACCGTCCTACTATAAAGAGTTGACTATAAATGCAGATGGAAGTTTTGCTTTTTCTGCGATGAAAGGCGCGGAAGAAAAGACAGTAGCGATCGATGCAACACTGACAACAGAGACAAGCTATGGAGACTATCAGTTAGATCTGAACAATGAAAGCTTTTCCGCAATCTTGGATTCAAGCGCAGATAAGATTTATGGTGTAACCGTTAATACTACTGATGGAACAAATTATGGTCTTCGCCATCTAGAAAATATCTGGAGAGGAAGTATGCTTTCCTGGGGAACAGGATACACCACTTCTGTTCATGGATGCCCGGTTTCTTCCGAACATTATAAATCTATCATGGGCAAGACCATCGACAGTGTTACCTACTATACGGACAAAGGTGTGATCACTTTTGATGTTCCGGATGTCAGAGTTCAGATCACTACAGGTATTGCAGCAACAGTAGTAGATATTATGACTACAGATTCTGTGGCAGCTGTTGCTTTTGATAAGGCATTGCCAAGTGATTTCCAGGCGAAATATACGGTAGATGGCAAAGAGGTTTCCTGCACAGATGGCAAACTTGCAGTTGGAAGTCTTGCACTTGGTAAACATGATGTTGTGGTTACCGACACAAGTGCAACTTATGCTCCGATCACAACAAGTTTTACTGTGAACACAGATAAGATGCCTGCATCTTACAGCGTAAAGAATGCGCAGGTAGTAAAAGCAGATGGTGTGACAGAGGAAGAATTTAGCGCATATCTCAAGAGCATCAGCACTGTAAAAGTTGGCGATAAGGAATATGCAGCAACCGGACGTGGATCAAAGGTTATCGTAAAAGAAGATGGAACTTTGGATCTTACAGATCTGGAAGTGGCAGATGGAACTGTATTTGAAGTTACATCTGTTGGATATAAAAATAAACTGACCTTTACTTACTATAAAGAAGTGGCATTTAAGCTGAACGCATCATCCAAAACTCTTTATACAAAAGGACAGACAAAGGCAACTTTAAAACTGACTACAAATCTCTCAGATAAGGTTACATGGACATCCTCCAATAAGAAAGTTGCAACCGTAAACAGCAAAGGTGTTGTGACTGCGAAAGCAAAAGGAACAACAACGATCACAGTAACCTGTGGAGAATTTAAGGCAAGCTGCAAAGTTACTGTAAAAACTCCTACATTAAAACTGACAAAGACATCTGCAAACGTAAAAGTAGGAAAGACGGTTAAGATTTCTGCGAAAGCAACTCCATCTGGAAAGATCACTTACAAATCTTCCAACACAAAGATCGCAACTGTAACTTCCAAAGGTGTTGTAAAAGGAAAACAGAAAGGTACTGCGAAGATCACAGTAACCTGCAACGGTGTAAAGAAAGTGTTTACTGTAAAAGTAAAATAAATAAAGTAAAATGAAAAAACCCCCGGAAAATGTTTATTGGGTTCCGGGGGTTTCTTGTGACACCTCTATTATGATAAAGGAGAATGATACACGTGAAAAATCAAAATTTTTATCTGCGCCTTATTGCACTTTTGCTGATCCTTATGGCGGTATTTTTCTACAATGGGACAATAAAAGACCGTGAACAGGAAGCAAATATTGCTGAATTGCGTGCAGAGGTAGAGACAATACAGACACAGCAGGAGGAGATCCTGACTGCGTTCGAGGAAGCTTATGAGGAACGTAAAGCTGCTGTAAGCCAGGCAGATGCGAAAGTGGATTCCCAGGAGATGGAAGATGAAGATCCTGAAGAAGATGAAGAATCAGAGAATTATTATCAAAATGGTACGTTTGAAGGTAGCGGAACTGGATTTGGCGGAACGATCACAGTACAGGTTACATTAAAAGACGATACGATCACAGATATCACGGTGGTGAGTGCATCGGGAGAGGACAGTGCATATCTGGCACAGGCACAAAACGTGATCAGTACCGTTTTGGATGAACAAAGCACAGATGTAGATACGATCTCAGGAGCAACCTTTAGCTCTACAGGAATCCTGGAAGCAGTAAATGATGCACTGGCAAAGGCGGAAGAACAATGAAAAAGAGACAAAAGAAAATACGGCTGATCCGTGCAGCAGTGCAGCTCATCTTTTTCATTGTGGCTCCTTCGCTGTTTTCTACGGCGTTTGCCGGCGTGAAATCCATTTTTTTAGCGATAGGAGAAGGGCAGAGTGTGAGCTGGAATTCTTTTTTGGATGTGACAGCGGTGCTGCTGCTTTTTACGATTTTGTTTGGAAGGCATTTTTGTGGTTATGCCTGTGCATTTGGAACGCTTGGGGATGCGCTCTATGAGGCGGTCTCTTTTATCCGTGCTAAGTGTTTTCATAAGAAAAAAAAGCTGGGCTACTCAGAAAAGACAGTGCGTAGACTGCAGAAAATAAAATATCTGGTATTGATGCTGCTTCTTTTATCCTGCGTTGCAGGTTTTTATCCTAAATTACAGGGAATGAGTCCGTGGGATGTATTTTCTATGATAACAGCAGGGAAATTGCCAGGAAATGCATATATTGTAGGAATCGTACTTTTGATACTGATCATGGTTGGAATGTGCACACAGGAACGATTTTTCTGTCAGTTTCTCTGCCCAATGGGAGCAATCTTTGCGATGATGCCGATCTTGCCGGGAGCACTTTTTAAAAGAGACCGCGAGAACTGTGCACCGAAATGTACCTTGTGTAAAAAAAGATGTCCGGCTCATTTGGATATCGATGGGGACACACCGTATTCTGGAGAATGTATCTGTTGTCGTGCGTGCACAGCTACCTGTCCAAAACAAAATATTCATACTTGAGAAATGAGAATTAAAAAAGTGTTGATTAAAAAATACGAAAATATAAAAAAGAAATCTTTTGCGATATCTTTGTGTGTTGCGGCTGTTTTTGGGATAGTTCCTGGATCAGTCTGGGCAGCAGATGGGGCTAAGGTTTATACAAAGACAGATTTTGCTATGGATACCGTAATCTCAGAAACTCTTTATACAACAGGAGATGACATTACCGATGAATTGACACAGACTCTTAAAAATGTGGAAGAAAAGATGCTCTCATGGACTGTGGAGACTTCACAGATTTATCAGATCAATCAGAGTGCAGGAAGTACTGCTTCAATCTCGGAGGAATTAGCTGGATATCTAAAGCAGATTCTGGAGTTGTCTGAGAATTCTGATGGTGCTATGGATCCGACGATGGGAGAGGTGATCCGGCTTTGGGATATTGGCGGAGAGGATCCTAAAATTCCAGAGAAAGAAGAACTGGATCGTTTACTTGCAAATGTTGGCTATGAAAAGGTAGTGCTTGAGGGAGATCAGGTAACAATGCCAAAGGGAGTGACACTGGATCTAGGGGCAGCAGGAAAAGGGATCGGATGTGACGCAGTCTTGAAGGTTCTTGAAGCGCATTCAGAAATATCTGGGGCAATCTTGAATCTTGGAGGAAGCAGTGTGATGACTTATCAGGAAAAACCAGATGGCTCTCTGTGGCAGGTTGCAGTTACAGATCCTAGAGATACACAGGGAGACTATCTTGGTGTAGTAGCTCTTAGTGGAACAGAGTTTTTATCTACCTCTGGTGATTATGAAAAGTATTTTATGGAAAATGACATACGTTATCATCATATCTTAGATCCTTCTACGGGATATTCGGCGGACAGCGGACTTGCTTCTGTGACGATCGTATGTGACGATGGATTGGCAGCGGATGGCTTCTCTACGGCATGCTTGGTGTTGGGATGGGAGGGAGCGCAGGAGCTGCTGGAAATTTATGATGCAGATGGACTATTTGTAGATGATTCGGGCAATATATTTTTGACTGAGGGCATGAGGGAGAGATTTCAGTTGCTCAAAGATACTTATACGATCAGTTAGGAAAACGTTTTGAGATAGTGATAGCGG
>CAZSTD010000003.1:0-38238 GCA_964609645.1 uncultured Blautia sp. | reverse complement strand
CAGGGAGATCCCAAGGACCGAGGCTGGCTATATTGCGGTTCATTTTTGCGCTGCCATAGAGCGAAGGAAAAATAAGGAGATTTCCTTTCACGTGATCGTCGCCTGTCATGCAGGGATTGGAACCTCTCATCTTTTGCTTGAGCGTCTGAAAAAACATTTTAATTTTCAGATCGTAGATATTGTATCCTCCCATGAAGCGCAGACATTGAAAGAGGGAGCTGCTGATTTTATCATCTCGACGGTTCCGCTCAAAGGCTGCAGCCTTACTTATATCATTGTCTCACCGCTTTTTACAGATGAGGACTATATCCGGGTAGGAAATCTGGTGGATTCCCTTCGGGGGAGCAGAAATCTTCCGGTTCGGGAGGAAAAGCGCCAGATCACCTCACAGGGACTTTTGGCGCAGCTTTCCCCTGTGATCTATGAGAAAGTGCCGGATCAGGCGAAGGGATTGATGCAGCAGATCACTCAGATCGTGCGGGAATATTTTCAGGAACCGGTGCAGGCAGAAGTGCCGGAGGAGATCCCATCTCTTAGCCAGCTCCTCTCACCTTCTCACATTCAGCTGAATGTGCAATGTACAGACTGGAAGGACTCTATCTCAAAGTCTGCAAGTTTGCTCCTTGAACAGGGCTATATCGAGGAGCGTTACATTGAAGCGATGATCGCAAATGTTGAGGAAAATGGTCCTTATGTGGTGATCTCCAAAGGATTTGCAGTTCCTCATGAAGGTTGTGACAAGGGATGTTTGAAAACAGGAATGAATCTGATCCGACTGGCCAGTCCGGTCGCTTTTGGAGAGGAGGAGACAGATCCGGTTGAGTTTGTCTGCTGCTTAAGTGCCACAGACCATAAGATGCATTTGAAGGCATTCTTTCATCTGGTGAATCTGCTTAGACAGGAAGCTTTTAAGGAGAATCTGCGAAAATGTGAGACTGCCTGGGAAGCAGCCAGTGTGATCGCGAAATATGAATCCAGGCTGGAGGAAGCAGAGGAATGAGAGTACAAGAAAAAGAGAGGATCTGGAAGGAACTGGATGGATCACTGATCTTTACCGGTGTGAAGGCAGATCGCTGGCAGGAAGTTTTGCAGCAGGCAGGGAGTGCTCTGCAGCAAAAGGGTTATGCAAAGGATACCTATATAGAGGCACTGCTTGAGAGGGAAGTGCGTTATCCCACAGGGATCGATATCCGGGGGATTGGAGTAGCGATCCCTCATACGGATCCGTGCCAGATAAAAAAAGAAGGACTTGCGATCCTCACACTTGCATCCCCAGTGCTATTTGGAAAGATGGGCACAGAACAGGGATGTGTAAACGTAAGTCTGGTCTTTGTGCTAGCGGTCAAAGAGCCGGGGAGTCAGATCGAACGGCTGCGGCAGATCATGTATCTGATCCAGGACAGAGAAGTTTTAAAAAAATTACAGTGTGCATCGAAGGTACAGGATGTGATCGATGTCATCAGAGAAAAGGAGGAGACCCCTTGAAAAGAAGGATCATTGTAGCGTGCGGCGGGGCAGTGGCGACTTCCACTGTTGCGGCGGCAGCGATAGAGGAATTGTGTAAGGAGAACGGAGTGGACGTGGAGATCTGTCAGATGCGGATCTCGGAGATCGCGACCAGTTTGACGGGAGCAGTGCTGATCGTAACGACCACAAAGGTAAAGACCGATTACGGCATTCCACTGCTCTCGGGCATGCCGTTTATCACAGGGATCGGTGTGGATAAAACGAAGCAGGCGATTTTGGAAGTGCTGCAAAAATAAA
Organism: uncultured Blautia sp.; assembly: GCA_964609645.1. Lineage (GTDB taxonomy): Bacteria > Bacillota > Clostridia > Lachnospirales > Lachnospiraceae > Blautia_A. The sequence continues at coordinate 36,474 of CAZSTD010000003.1, read as the reverse complement.
CGTTGTGAGCGATAGAATCATCAAATGGGAAGGTATTGTGAGTGGGTATGATAGTAAATATGATCAATGAGCTTGTTGGGATGGGAGCTGCGTTCCTGCTTCCGGCGGTCGTGATCCTTTTGAGTATTTTTGTAGGAGTACGGCCTGGCAAGGCATTGAAATGCGGGCTGCTGATCGGTGCCAGTTTTGTGGGGATCAACCTTATCGTGACAATGATGAACGAGGAGCTAGGACCGGCGGCCAGAGCTATGTCGGAGCGTTTTGGACTTTCCTTAAACACGATCGATATTGGCTGGCAGGGGGCATCTCCGATTGCCTGGGCGAGTGGGATCTCTGCGGCAGGTGTTCTGATCGCAGTTGGCGTTAATCTTCTGATGTTAGTGTTTGGCTTGACGAAGACGGTGAACATTGATATCTGGAATATCTGGCATATGATATTTACCGGGGCGATCGCATGGAGTGCGACAGAAAATATCTGGATCGGCTTTGCAGGGATCGCGATTCATGCAGCGATCACCTATAAGCTGGGAGATTTGTGGGCTCCGTACATTGCAGATTATTTTGAACTGGAAGGTCTGACAGTTCCCAATGGAAGCGCAGCTTATATGGCACCCGTGGCCTGTCTGGTAGACCTTGTCATAGAAAAGATACCAGGGTTGAACCGGATCGATCTTTCCTTGGAGGATCTGCAGGAAAAAGCAGGATTTCTCGCGGAGCCGATCGTGATGGGCGGGATCCTTGGATGCGCGATCGGATTTTTGGCTGGGTATCCTTTGAATGAGGTGCTTCCGTTGGGGATTGAGATGTCTGCGGTCATGATGCTGATGCCTAAGATCGTCAAATGTATCATGGAGGGGCTTTTACCGTTATCTGAGCGTGCGAAGGCGCTTCTTTCAGAGAAATTTGGTTCTTCGGAAGTTTACATAGGGCTGGATCCAGCGATCCTTCTGGGGGATTCTCAGGTGGTCACAGCCGGATTGATCTTTATCCCGCTGACTCTGCTCTTGGCGGTTGTGGTTCCGGGAAACCGGGTGCTTCCGTTTGGCGATCTGGCGACGATCAGCTTCTTTATCGCGATCGCAGTTGCCATCCACAGGGGAAATCTGTTTCGCACATTGATCTCTGGAAGTTTGATCATGTATATGACTATCTGGATCGCAAATCAGACGATCCCGTGGTTGACGGACCTAGCGACGGAGGCGGGAATGCTGGGACACTCTACGGAGATCGCGGCGATGGATCAGGGTGGATGTCCGATCACCTATCTTTTTACAGAATTTTTTGTGCATCAAAATCTGGTCAGTGCCGGGATTGTCTTTTTGGGGTATGGACTTTGCCTGGCAGCGGCGGTGCGCCACTTTTTAAGGAAGAATCGTGATAAAAGAAATTAGAACATAAGAGGAATGGTTGAAAATTTTTCACAGATGTGTGAAAGGTTTTCAACCGTTCTATTTTTTTGCAAAAAAATGGGAAAGACCTTTGACTTTTTTTCACAGTGCGGACATGGTAACCTTTACTCATCAAAGGAAAACAAAAAAGTAAAAGATACATGGGCCATGTGATCGAAAAAAATGAGTGGAGACACAAAAACAAAAAGTAACTAGTAAAAAAGAAGGTATGGAGGTAGCAGAAGAATGTTAAGTATGGTAGCAAATGCAATCCAGTATGTCATTGATATGGGAGCATCCGTAATGCTTCCGATCGTGATCGCGATCATCAGTGTATGTATTGGGATCAAGGTAGGAAAAGCGGTAAAATCTGGTCTTATGATCGGTGTAGGTTTCGTAGGTCTGACATTATTGATCAATATGATGAGTGATGAATTGGGACCAGCAGCACAGGCAATGTCACAGAGATTTGGTCTGACTTTAAATGTCGTGGATATCGGATGGCCGGGAGCGTCCCCGATGACATGGGCATCCAACATCGCGACCGTATCTATCCCAGTGGCGATTTTGGTGAACGTTGTGATGCTTCTTTTGAAGATGACAAAGACAGTCAACATTGATGTGTGGAACATCTGGCATATGACATTTACCGGCGCGATCGCTTACACAGTAACCGGAAACTTTGGAATTGGAATCTTAGGAGTGGTTGTTCATGCGGCACTGACCTATAAGATGGGTGATCTGTGGGCACCGCTGATGCACGAATACTTTAAATTAGACGGCCTTACTGTTCCGCACGGTGCAGGCTCTTGTATGGGAGTGATCGCCTGCGTGGTAGACAGCATCATCGAAAAGATTCCTGGATTAAGAAAGATCAACATCAACGCAGATTCCTTACAGAAAAAAGCAGGTGTATTTGGAGAACCGATCGTTATCGGTGGACTTTTAGGAACCGCAGTTGGATTTTTAGCTGGATACAGTGCACAGGAAGCACTTCCGCTGGGCGTAAAAATGTCAGCAGTCATGGTGCTGATGCCGAAAGTAGTATCCTGTATCATCGATGGTCTGATGCCTCTTTCTGAGAGAGCCAAAGAAATCCTTACAAAGAAATTTGGAAATGCAGAGTTTTATATCGGTCTGGACCCAGCGATCCTTTTGCAGGATTCACAGGTGATCACAGCCGGACTGATCTTTATCCCTATGACACTGCTCATCGCAGTGCTGGTACCGGGCAATCAGGTACTTCCATTCGGAGATTTGGCAACCATCGGTTTCTTCGTGTCCGTGGCAGTAGCTGTACATAAGGGAAATCTCTTCCGCACCCTGTTTTCTGGAAGCTTGATCATGTATATGACCATCTGGATCGCAAATCAGACGATCCCGTGGATGACAAAACTTGGTGTGACCACAGGAACTGCAGACGGAACAAACTTAGTGGCAGCGTTAGACCAGGGTGGTTCTCCGATCACCTATGTGTTTACACAGATCTTTGCCAAAGAAAATCTGACAGGAGCAGCGGTGATCGCGGTACTCTATCTGGCATGTCTGCTCTACACGGTCTTTTCCATGAGCAAAATGAAAAAGGCTCAGGAAAGAAGTCTGGGAAATACAAATGATACGCAGAAAAGTGAAGTGGAATATAAAGGAGAAGTGACAGCATGAAACAGTTTTTATTAGGAATAGATATCGGAACAAGCGCCTGTAAGATTGCATTATTTTCAAGAGAAGGGGAAGTGGAAGCAGCGGCATCTGGAGAATATCCGGTGTATTATCCACATCCTGGCTGGGCAGAACAAAACCCTGATGAATGGTGGACTGCGGTATGTGAGACGATCCAGAAAGTGTTGGCAAGCAGTAAGATACAGCCGGAACAGATCGCAGGGATCGGGATTGACGGACAGAGCTGGTCTGCGATCGCAATAGACAAAGAGGGAAAAGTGCTGACAAATACGCCGATCTGGATGGACACTAGAGCGCAGGATATCTGCGACCGCTTAAATGAAACCATCGGTGCAGAGAGGATCTTTGATCTGTGTGGAAATCCACTGCAGCCTTCCTATACCACTGCGAAAATCCTCTGGTATCAGGAAAATCTGCCGGAAGTTTACGAAAAGACGGACAAGATCCTTCAGTCAAACAGCTTTATCGCTTATCGCCTTACTGGAAAGCTTTCACAGGATATCTCCATGGCATACGGGCTGCACTGCTTTAATATGAGGACTGGCCAGTGGGACGATGAAATGTGCAGAGAAATGGGAATCCCGAGAAGCTTTCTTCCAGAGATCGTGCCATGTCATCAGATCATAGGAACTGTCACAGCGGAAGCTGCGAAACTGACTGGACTGGCAGAGGGAACTCCGGTGGCAGCCGGAGGGCTGGATGCGGCTTGCGGAACTTTAGGTGCAGGTGTCATTCATTCTGGAGAGACACAGGAGCAGGGCGGACAGGCAGGTGGAATGAGCATTTGTCTGGATGAATATGCGGCAGATCCAAGATTGATCCTCGGATATCATGTAGTGCCAGACCGCTGGCTGTTGCAGGGTGGAACGACTGGAGGCGGCGGTGTGATGCGCTGGCTGGAAAAAGAGTTTGGAGATTATGAGCGCAGTGTGGCAGCGGAAAAAGGAATGTCCTCTCTTCACCAGTTCAATGAGATCGCAGAAAAGATCGCACCTGGAAGTGACGGTCTGGTATTTCTTCCATACATGGCAGGGGAGCGTTCTCCAATCTGGGATCCGGATGCAAAAGGTGTTTTCTACGGACTGGATTTCTCCAAATCCAAAGCGCATATGATCCATGCAGCTATGGAAGGAGTGGCATATTCCTTAAAACATAACCTGGATATCGCCCAGAGTGCAGGTGCATCTGTCAAAGAGCTTCTCTCTGTGGGGGGTTCCGCAAACTCTGCATTGTGGATGCAGATCAAGAGTGATATTACTGGAAAACCGATGAAGGTTCCGTTTTCTGATACAGCGACAACCTTGGGAGCAGCGCTCCTTGCAGGAGTGGGCGTTGGCATGTATGACAGCTTTGAAACGGCAGTCAAGGAAACTGTGAAGATGACAAGATCTTATGAACCGGATGCGAAGCGTCATGAGCTTTATATGAAAAATTATGAGATTTATCTGGAACTTTATGAGCAGTTAAAAGACTTGATGAAAAAGACAGGAGGAAAGGCAGCATGAAGATGAAGGCAGGAGTTGTACACGCAAGAGAAGATATCCGATATGAGGAGATAGAAAGACCAGTGCCAAAGAAGGGCCAGGTACTGATCAAGGTAAAATATACAGGGATCTGTGGATCAGATGTACCGAGAGTAAATGGAGATGCCTGCCACTTTTTCCCAAACGTGTTAGGACATGAATTTTCTGGAACTGTGGAAGAGATCGGGGAAGGTGTGACCAGCTTAGAGGTTGGAGATCGCGTGGCAGGAGTGCCTTTGGTACCTTGTATGAAATGCGAGGATTGTCAGAAAGGAAATTATTCCCTGTGCAGACATTACAGCTTTATCGGCTCAAGAGAGTTCGGAAGTTTCGCTGAGTATGTAGTTGTTCCAGAAAAAAACGCAGTGAAATTTGAGGATGAGGTATCCTTTGAACAGGGCGCGTTGTTTGAACCTGCGACAGTAGCTTTGCATGGACTGCTGCGCACTCCTTTCCAGGGCGGCGGTACTGTGGCGATCCTTGGAGGCGGAACAATCGGAATGTTTGTGATGCAGTGGGCAAAGATCTTCGGTGCAAAGGAAGCGGTAGTTTTTGACATCGCAGATGAGAGACTGGAGCTTGGAAAACGTCTGGGTGCGACGGCAGGGATCAATACGTTGGATAAAGATTACCTGCAGCAGGCGAAGGTACTGACCGGCGGCAGAGGATTTGACTATGTGTTTGAGACCGCCGGAAATACGATCACGATGAAGATGGCATTCGCACTTGCCGCAAACAAAGCATCGGTATGCTTTGTGGGTACTCCGACGAAGGAGCTGAACTTTACGGTGGAAGAATGGGAGAATATGAACCGAAAAGAATTTACACTGACCGGTTCCTGGATGTCATACAGTGCACCGTTCCCAGGAAAAGAATGGGAACTGACCGCTCATTATTTCAGAACAGGGGCATTAAAGTATGATCCATCCTTTATCTTCAAGAAGATCCCACTGAGCAGGATCGATGAAGCATTTGCGATGTACCGTGTGCCGGGGACAGTAAAAGGTAAGATCCTGATCGACAGCGAAGCGTAGAGAAGATTGAGAGATAGATTGGAAGATGTGAGGAAACGATCATGATTACGACGATTACAATGAATACTTCTGTGGATAAAGCCTATTTTATGGAGCAGGTTATTGAAAATGGAACAGTGATGCGTGTGGCACAGTGCAAGAATACAGCGGGCGGCAAAGGACTGAATGTGGCAAGGGCGGCAGCCCGCTGCGGCGCAAAGGTACAGGCATCTGGACTGCTTGGAGGATTTAATGGACAGTATGTGGAGGCGATGCTGACACAGGATGGGATCCAACATCAGTTTGTACATATTTCGGGCGAGACAAGAAGCTGCATCAATATTTTGGATGAGAGATATGGATCTACCGAGTATCTCGAGCCAGGATGCGAGGTCTCAGCGCAGGAAGAGGCAGAATTTATGAGACAGTATCCTAAGATCATCGAGGAAAGCGATGTTGTTGCGATCTCTGGCAGTGTTCCAAAAGGGATGAGCAAAGATCTTTACGGACAGATGGTCACGATCGCGAAAGAGATGGGCAAAAAGGTGATCCTGGATACAAGCGGAGAAAACTTAAAGCAGGGAATCAAGGCTTGCCCGACTCTGGTGAAACCAAATCAGGATGAGATCGAGCAGTTGTTTGGCATCAAACTTCATTCCCTGGAGGAAGTGATCTCCTACGCATGGAAGATCTATGATCAGGGAATCCCCTATGTGGTGATCTCCATGGGAAGCAAAGGAGCAGTTCTTTTATGCAGCGAAGGAATGTTTGAGGGCATCGCTCCGAAGATCGAGGCAGTCAATACGGTTGGCTGCGGGGATTCCATGGTCGGTGCACTTGCAGTGGCATTAGAACGAAAAGATACACCGGCACAGGCTCTGCGTTTTGCGATGGCAGTGGCAGCTTCCAATGCACTCTCACCAAACACTGGAGATGTTGATCCAAAAGTTTATGAAGCACTGATGGATCAGATCGCGGTCACAAAAAAAGAAGAACACAGATAACGGTTAAAAATAGAGTAAAAAAGTAAAGGAGAAAACGATCATGGCATTGGTTACAACAAAACAGTTATTATTAGATGCACAGAAAAACGGTTACGCGGTAGGCGCGTTTAACGTAGAAAATATGGAGATGGTACAGGCGGTTGTGGATGCAGCGCAGGAGCTTCACTCACCGGTCATCATGCAGACAACCCCTTCGACTGTGAAATATGCAGATGTGGATTATTTCTTTGCAAATGCAAAGACCGCAGCGGAAAAGGCTTCTGTTCCGGTGGTTCTCCATCTGGATCATGGAAATAGTTTTGATCTTGCGATGAAGGCTTTTCGCGCAGGCTATACCTCCATTATGATCGATGGCTCTCACGAAAACTTTGAAGACAACATCGTGCTGACCAAAGCTGTTGTAAATGCCTGCCATCCGGCGGATGTTCCAGTGGAAGCAGAGCTTGGGAAAGTAGGCGGCAAGGAAGACGACTTAGAGGGCGGCGAAGGAAATCCTTACACAGATCCGATGGAGGCGAAGATCTTTGCGGAAGCAACAGGTGTGGATTCTCTGGCAGTGGCGATCGGAACTGCACATGGCGTTTATCAGGGAGTTCCGAAGCTGGATGTGGAGCGTTTAAGTGAGATCCGAGAGGTTGTTTCTGTGCCGTTGGTGCTTCATGGAACTTCCGGTGTGCCGGATGAGACTGTAAAAGAGTGCATCAAACGCGGAATCTGTAAAGTTAACTATGCGACAGACCTTAGGATCGCATTTTCAAAAGGAGTTAATGAGGTGTTAAAAGAAGATCCGAACATCTTTGACCCGAAAAAGTATAATGCAAGAGGCCGTGAGGAAGTCAAAAAATATGTGATGGATAAGATCCGTGTCTGCGGCAGTGCAGGTAAAGCAGATTGATAGGGGATCGTATTTGAAAATGGGAAAGTCAGATCAGGTATTCTGGTCTGGCTTTTTTTGTTTTTGGAGTGCTATGGAAAAGAAAAGGCTTTTTTGTTAAACTGTAGCTATGAAAAGTATCTTGTGATAAATAGATGTTGACAGAATGGAGAATGGAAGATGAAATTTGCGCATATTGCAGATCTTCACATTGGAAAACGTGTACATGATTTTTCCATGCTAGAAGATCAGAAATATATTTTGGAGCAGATGTTAAAGATATTTAGGGAGCAGCAGGTAGACGGAGTGCTGATCGCGGGGGATGTGTATGATAAAAGTGTACCTTCTGCGGAAGCGGTACAGCTTTTTGACAGTTTTCTTACCGATCTTGCAAAAGAAAAAATTCCTGTCTATATGATCAGTGGAAATCATGACTCTGCGGAGCGGCTTTCTTTCGGTGCAAAACTGTTTGCTGACAGCCAGATCTATATCTCAGAGGTGTATGATGGAACGCTCAGAAAGATAAGCGTACAGGATGAATATGGTTTTGTACATATTTATTTGCTGCCGTTTTTAAAACCAGCTCTGGTGCGCCATGTTCTGGGACGGGAGGATATCGTGACTTATCAGGACGGCGTGGCTGCTGCTTTAGCAGAATGTGAGATTGATACGGCTCAGAGAAATATTTTGGTCGCACATCAGTTTGTGACAGGTGCGGGCAGAAGTGATTCTGAGGAAGTTTCTGTCGGAGGGATCGACAATGTGGACAAGGAAGTGTTTGAAAAATTTGATTATGTGGCGCTTGGACATATCCACAGACCGCAGAAGGTTGGAAGAGAGACTTTGCGATACAGTGGAACACCGCTGAAATATTCTTTTTCGGAGGTGGATCATCAAAAGTCAGTGACGATCGTGGAGCTTTTGGACAAGGGAGAGATAAAGATCTGTGAGGTTGTACTGGCTCCCAAACGAGAGATGCGAAAGATAAAAGGCACTTATCTGGAGGTAACTGCGAAGGATGCGTACACATCCGAGGATCAGGGGGATTATCTGCAGGTCACACTGACGGATGAATCCGATATTCCAGGTGCAATGGAAAAGCTGCGCACGGTCTATCCGAATCTTATGCGCTTGGAATATGACAACAGGCGTACCAGGGAAAATAGGGAGATCGAAGCTGCGAAAGAGCAGGAGAAGCGATCGGAGCTGGAATTATTTGAGGAATTTTATGAGCTTTTGAACAATGAGCCGATGAAAGAGGAACAGAAGAGCTTTGTAGAGAGACTGATCCAGGAGCTGAAGGAGGGGCAGGCATGAAACCTTTAAAACTTACGTTATCTGCGTTTGGACCTTACGCGGGTGAGACGGTGATTGATTTTACGAAATTTGGCGGACAGGGGCTTTTTTTGGTGACAGGCGATACTGGAGCTGGAAAAACAACGATCTTTGATGGGATCACCTTTGCGCTTTACGGGGAGACCAGCGGAGGCGTCAGGGAAGCATCCATGCTTCGCAGTAAGTATGCAAAAGCACAGACACCTACTTATGCAAAATATGTATTTTCATACAAAGATGCACAGTATACTGTGAAAAGAAGCCCGGATTATGAACGCCCCAAAGCGCGGGGAACGGGGATGACTATGCAAAAAGGGGAAGCCTTGCTGACTTTTTCGGATGGAAGAGCTCCTATCACAAAGGTAAAAGAGGTCAATCAGGCGATCATTGGGCTGCTCGGGGTAGATATGAAACAGTTTACGCAGATCGCTATGATCGCACAGGGAGACTTTCGGAAACTGCTGCTGGCAGACACGGAAGAAAGAAGCAATATTTTTCGCAAATTGTTCCATACAGAGATCTATAAGGTGATCCAGGAAAGACTAAAAGCAGAAGCAGGAAGTCTGGACAGAGGATACAAAGAACTGCTTCGGAGCATCTGCCAATATACGCAGCAGGTCAGATATAAAAAGGAGGATGAGCTAGGACAGCGTTGGGAAAAGCTAAGTGAAAATGGATTTGAGGGAAATTTAGAGGAAGGGCTGGAACTTTTGAAGGAGCTTTTGGAGAGTGATCAAAGCTCGTTTGATTCTCAGGCTGTACAGATCCAAAAGCTCGATGAAAGCTTGGAGCAGGTGAATCAGCTTTTGGGCAAGGCGCGCAAGGAGATACAGGCGAAAGAGCAGCTTGCACAGTTAGAAAGGAGAAAACAGGAACTGCTTCCGCAGCTGGAAAATGCACAAGAGGAAGCAAAAATGGCGGAAACAGAACCACAGAGAGTGCAGGAACTGCTTCTTTCTATAGAAAAAGAAAAGCAGAGACTAAAAAAGCATGAAAGTTTCGAGAGACTAAATGTGGAGATTGAGCAGATTATGGCAAGTCTTTGCGGATTGGATCAAAAAAAAGCAGCTTTGCAAGAACAAGAGGAAACTCTGCACCGGCTTTTGGAGGTGGATGAAAGAGAATATCAGACAATAGGAAGTGTGCAGCAGGAAAAGACGAAACAAGATTTCTTGGTGGAAAAAACAGGAGAAGTTTTAGAGTCTATCTATAAGAATTGTGGAAATCTGGAATTTTTGGAAAAAGAGTTGATCCGGCTAAAGAAAGAGCTGCAAAAAGAAGCAGAAATCTGCAATGAATTTATAGAAGAAGGAAATGCGCTGACAGAAAAGCTGAAAGCGTTTGAAGACCTACAGATCAGAGAAAGCAAAGCTTCGTTTATGCTCCAGGAAATTCAAAAGCTTCAGATGCAGGCAGCGAGGGGAGAAAGATTAGCCAAGGAAGCGCAAAGTAAGAAGGCACGTTACTTAGAACTAGCAAAGCAGTGGACGAAAACAAAAGAAGTATTTGACTGTATGGAACGGGCATTTTTGGATGCGCAGGCGGGTGTTCTTGCAGCAGACTTGAAGGAAGGAATGCCCTGCCCGGTATGTGGTGCTACGCATCATCCACAGCTTACGCAGATCCCAGAACAAGTACCGACACAAGAAGAACTAAGAAGGCAAAGAGAATGTGTACAAAACGAGGAAAAGGCGGTATCAGATGCGAGCGTAGAGGCAAGAGAGGGGTTGAGTCTTGCAAAGCATCTGTGGGAAGAACTATGCGAACATACGGCGGAGCTTTTGCAGGTGCGAAAGGATGAAGAAAATTTAGATGGTTTGCAGATGTTTTTGGAAGAGAAGCATAAAGAGGCTCAGTTGGAATTAAGGCAGATCCAGCAGCAGAACAGGGAGCAGAGTATTCTTTTAGAAAAGAGAGAAAAATTGCAGAGTGATCTGGCTGAGCATCAGGAGAAAAAGCAAAAATTGGAGCTTACCTTAGAGAAGCGAAAAAGTCAGCAGGAAAATATTCAAGAACGGCTTCATGAGATCCTAGCAGGGCCGGACTTTGGATGGTTGAAAAAAGAGGAAAGCATTCTAAAGCAAGGTCAGGAAGCGCTGCGTTGGCTGAAAAAACAGCAGGATAGTTTGATTCGAAAACAAAAAGAATTGACCGAATTGCTAGAGCGCAGAGGCTATCTGGAAAAATGTATTCAGAAAAAACAAAAAGAACTTGCCGATCTGACGGAGACGAAAAATCAAAATCAGCAGAAAAAAGCGGCGTCCTGGGCGAAGCTGGAAGAATTGAAAAAGCAGAAGGCTGAACTTTATCAAGAGATTGGGGATACAGGAAAAGAGGAGATCCTTAAACAGATAGAAGAACAGACACAGCAAAAAGAATTGCTGGAGGCACATCATCAGAGAGTGGCGCAGCAAAAACAAAGGATGCAGGAAGAAGTGGCGAAGGTGGAGTCCGCAATAGATTCTTTGTCAGAACAGTTAAGAGAGTCGGTTATGCTTTCGGCAAACGAATTAGAAGAAAAGAAAACAGTACTATTAGAAGAAAAAACTGGTATCTCGGGGCTTCGCGATGAACTTCATGCCAGATTGGAGATGAATACAGAAATGTACGAAAAGATCTCCAGTCAGCGAAAACAGCTTGCAAAGACAGAAGAACAGTGGAAATGGATGAAAGCACTTTCGGACACTGCAAATGGAACGATCACGGGAAAAGCAAGGATCATGCTGGAAACTTATATCCAGATGCAGTACTTTGACCGTATCCTGACAAAGGCAAATATCCGCCTGATGACTATGAGCGCTGGACAGTATGAGCTGATCAGACGTAGGGAAAATAAGAGCCGCGTAGGAAAGACTGGACTGGAGCTGGATGTGTTAGATCATTACAATGGAACGCTTAGAAGTGTCAAAACATTGTCCGGTGGGGAGAGCTTTCAGGCTTCTCTGTCATTGGCACTTGGACTTTCGGACGAGATCCAGTCCAGCTCAGGGGGAATCCAATTAGATACCATGTTTGTGGATGAAGGATTTGGATCTTTAGATGAAGATGCTTTAGATCAGGCAATACGGGCGCTGAAAGATTTAAGCCAGGGCAGTAGACTAGTAGGCATCGTCTCACATGTGTCTGAGCTGAAAGAGAGGATCGATAAAAAGATCCTGGTGACCAAGAGCAGAGATGAACATGGGGTTGGAAGTGTGGTGCACCTGGAAAATTAAAACTTATCAAAAGAAAAAGAAAAGTTATTCATATTTAACTTGACAGAAACATAGGAATCGTGTATAGTAAAACATGAAGTTAGTTATGAATAACTAGAGCTTCACATCGTGAAGCTTTCTTTTTTGATAAAGGGTTAGCTAAAGCTAACTTAACTTTGATATGAAAAAATAAGTTAAGAAAGGATATGTGCCATGCTGGAAAAATCTGTGATCGAACATTGTTCTCCGACTTTAGCTTCTATAAAGACAGGAAATCTTTTTACATATAAATATGAGTCTGAGGAAGAACTTTGGAGAAGTGTGGAAGGCTTTAATGAGACTGTAAAAGAAAAAGGCGTTTCACTTACGGTACTTCGCAAGAGTGAAAGTAAAGCGCTCATCTATGTGTGCCGTTATTCCAGTCTGGCGAAAGACTTAAAAAAGCCTGGAGTGGCAAGTTTTATGAGAAAATATGGCTATGAGAGCCAAGATCCTGCGTATGCGTTGGAAAGACTTCGCAGCAGACTTGCCAAGAGAGAAGAATTTCCGCATGAGATAGGGCTTTTCCTTGGATACCCGCTCGGGGATGTCATTGGATTTATCAAAAATGCGGGACAGAATTGTAAATGCGTAGGCTGTTGGAAGGTTTACTGCAATGAGTGTGAGGCTGTGAAAGCTTTCGCAAGATTTAAGAAGTGTACGAACATTTACGTGCGTCTTTGGAATCAGGGTAGAAGTGTGAGACAGCTTACAGTGGCAGCTTGAAATAGAAAGTCGAGGACTTTTTATTATAGAAAGAGGACTCCTGTACTTTATGCGATCATGTCGCAGCATAAAGAGGAGCAAAACGAATTTCAAGGAGGATTTTAAATTATGAGTAAAGTAGCAGTTGTATATTGGAGCAGCACAGGAAACACAGAGGCTATGGCCAATGCGGTGGTAGACGGCATCAAGGAAAAAGGCGCAGAAGCTGTTCTTCATACCTGCGAAGATTTTGATGCTTCTAAAGTAGCACAGTATGATGCGATCGCTTTTGGATGCCCGGCAATGGGAGACGAAGTTCTGGAGGAAACAGAATTTGAGCCAATGTTTGAAGGTTGCAAGGACGCTCTGAACGGCAAGAAAATTGCACTGTTTGGCTCCTATGGCTGGGGAGACGGCGAATGGATGCGTAATTGGGAAGACTCCTGTAAGGAAATTGGCGCAAATCTGGTATGTGAGAGTGTGATCTGCATGGAAGAACCGGATGACGAAGCAACTGCAAGCTGTAAGGCTTTAGGTGCTGCATTAGCGTAATTGAATTTTAGGGAAATTCTTGACTGTGGCCTCAAGATAAAAGTGAAACACAAAAAAGCTGCTGCACAAATTCTACCGTGTGGCGGCTTTTTTGTCGTAAAAATTGTTTTTTTCCATGACAAAAGATATTGCGTGTGGTATCATGAGATAAAAGAGTTGGACTCTGAAAAAATAAAAATGTCAGAGAGGGAGATCTCTCTGCGGAAGGAGTTATGATTATGGGATTGATCAAAGCGGCAGTAGGTGCATTTGGCGGAACTATGGCAGATCAGTGGAAAGAATTTTTTTATTGCGATGCGATTGAAAATGACGTGTTAGCTGTAAAAGGAGAAAAGCGTATCAGTGGACGTTCTTCCAATAGACACGGAAATGATAATATCATTTCTAGTGGTTCTGGGATCGCAGTGGCAGATGGCCAGTGTATGATCATCGTGGAACAGGGAAAGGTCGTAGAAGTATGTGCGGAGCCAGGTGAGTTTACCTATGATGCGTCTACAGAACCAAGTCTCTTCACAGGTGGATTGGGACAGGGGATCTTAAACACCTTTGAGACAGTAAAGAAACGTTTTACATATGGCGGCGATACAGGCAAAGATCAGAGAGTTTATTATTTCAATACCAAAGAGCTGTTGGGAAATAAATTTGGTACAGCAAATCCGATCCCGTTCCGTGTGGTAGACCGCAATATTGGATTAGATATCGATGTATCTGTCCGTTGTAACGGTGTTTACTCCTACAAGATCGTAGATCCGCTGCTGTTTTACACGAATGTTTGCGGTAATTTTGAACAGCAGTATGACAGAGAAGAGATCGAATCTCAGTTAAAAGCAGAGTTTATCAGTGCACTTCAGCCTGCATTTGCAAAGATCTCAGAGCTTCAGATCCGTCCAAGTGCGATCCCGGGCCATGTACAGGAACTGTGCGATGCCATGAACCAGGCGCTGACACAGAAATGGCAGCAGACAAGAGGTCTTGCGGTCGTATCGATCGCGATGAACCCGGTGACACTTCCTGAGGAAGATGCACAGATGATCAAAGACGCACAGAGAACAGCGATGATGCGCGATCCATCTATGGCCGCTGCGACACTTGCAGGTGCGCAGGCGGATGCTATGAAAGCAGCAGCTTCTAATACAGCAGGTGCCATGACTGGATTTATGGGTATGAATATGGCAAATCAGGCAGGCGGTGCGAATATGCAGAACCTGTTTGAGATGGGAGCACAGAGGATGCGCCCAGCGCCAGAGGCAGCAGCTCCGAAACCGCAGGGTGGATGGACATGTGCCTGCGGAGCAGTCAATCAGGGCAAGTTCTGCTGTGAGTGTGGAAGTCCAAAACCACAGGAAGAGTGGACATGTGCCTGCGGAGCAGTCAATAAAGGAAAATTCTGCTGTGAGTGTGGAAGTCCAAAGCCACAGGGTGAGTGGACGTGTGCCTGCGGAGCAGTCAATAAGGGAAAATTCTGTGTTGAGTGCGGAAGTCCGCGCCCATAAGGAGGGAAATGCCAATGTCAGAATTAAAAGAGTATAAGTGTCCGGCATGTGGCGGTTCTGTAGAGTTTGACAGTGCTTCACAGAAGATGAAGTGTCCATATTGCGATACAGAATTTGAGATGGAAGCACTGGACACGTACGAGGAACAGCTAAAGGAGGAGGCTTCACAAAAAGAGAGCGCTTCTGAATGGCAGCCGCAGATGGGAGGCCAGTGGCAGGATGGAGAGACAGACAACATGAATGTTTATCAGTGTAATTCCTGCGGTGGAGAGATTGTGGCAGATGAGACGACAGGTGCTTCGAATTGCCCATATTGTGGCAATCCTGTGATCATGAAAGAGAAGTTTGCGGGAGCTTTACGACCGGATCTGGTGATCCCGTTTAAGTTTGATAAGAAAGCTGCAAAGGCAGCGTATTATGAACACATCAAGGGTAAACGCTTTTTGCCGAAAGTTTTTCGCAAGGAAAATCACATTGATGAGATCAAAGGGATGTATGTTCCGTTTTGGATCTTTGACGCAGATATAGATGCGGATGTGCGCTACAAAGCGACGAAAGTCCGTACTTGGAGCGATAGTAACTATAATTATACAGAAACAAGCTATTATTCCGTTGGAAGAGGCGGCGATATGAGATTTGCCGCAGTGCCGGTGGATGGTTCTGTGAAGATGCCGGATGCTCTGATGGAATCCATTGAACCGTTCAATATCTCAGAAGCTGTGGACTTTCAGACGGCATATCTGTCTGGATATCTGGCAGATAAGTACGATGTCAGTGAGAAGGAAACGGTGAAGAGAGCGCATCAGCGTATGAAAACAAGTGCGGAGAAGGTACTCTCAGATACCGTAAAAGGATATACGAGTGTGATCTCGGAACACAGCAATATCCGTATCTCAGGCGGAAATGCGAAATATGCCCTTTATCCTGTATGGATCTTAAATACCACATGGAAAGGGGAGAAATATCTCTTTGCTATGAATGGGCAGACTGGAAAGCTGACCGGTGATCTTCCAGTGGACAATGGAACTTATCTGAAATGGCTTGCAGGTCTTACCGCAGTATTTTCTGTAGTTAGTGGCTTAGTCCTGATGCTGATCTAGTGAGGAGGGAATAGATATGAGAAAAAAGAATAGACAGATTTCCCTGGCCATTGTTCTTGCATTAACAGGAGCTATGACTGCTTTTTCAGCACCGGTTTTGGCGGCACAGGAGGAATCACATCCTGCGCGTCTGGTGGATGATGCTGGACTGCTGGAAGCTTCGCAGGCTCAGGAACTGGAAGAAAAGCTAGATCAGATCAGCGAGGAGTATGCGTGTGATGTAGCGATCGTCACAGAGGAAAGTATAGGTGGGATGGATATCCAGGACTATGCGGACGATTTTTTTGATGACTATGATTATGGTATGGGGGAGGACCACAGTGGTATCCTTCTTTTGGTGACGATGTCTGAACGTGAGTGGTGGATGACAACGACTGGAGATGCGATCGATATCTTTACAGATGCAAGCCAGGAGGAGATTTCGGACCGTTTTGTTTCTTATCTGTCGGATGAGGAATATTATGACGGATTTGTGGAGTTTGCAGATCTGTGTGAGAATACGATCGTGCAGGCGCAGACAGAGGCTGAGGATGACTTTCTGGGAAGTGTGCTTATCGCCGTTGGAATTGGCTTTGTACTTTCATTGATCATCACCGGTGTTATGAGAAGCGGGATGAAGAGTGTGCATTCCAAACCAGATGCAGCAGATTATCTGCAGAAGGGAAGCGTTCATTTAAACAGAAGCCATGATATGTTTTTATACAGACAGGTGACAAAAAGTGCGAAGCCAAAGAACAATAGTTCTTCAAGCAGCACTCATGTAAGTTCTTCCGGCAGGACACATGGAGGTTCCGGAGGCTCATTTTGATCGCTTGTGAATAATGTGATAGGTTAAGATCTCGATCTTTTATTGGAATATGTAGAACATAAAATTTATAGGACATAAAATTTATGAATCAGCATTTTAGATAAAAGATCGGGATTTTTTTATCAGAATTTTTTGGACTGGAATTCTTGGAAAATGTGAGGATAGCGGTTGCAAGACAGAAAAGAATATGCTACAGTACAAGGTGGCTTGTCGTGAAAATAGAACAGACAGGTGACAAAAAATAGAAACGATGGAGAGAACATGAAAAAATACGTTGAAAACTTTATGCAGTACCAGTTTCTTCTGTCGGAGCTGGTAAAAAAGGGGATCAAACTTAAATACCGGCGTTCTTATCTTGGGATCGTGTGGTCTCTTTTAGAGCCACTGCTCACGATGATCGTGCTGACGATCGTATTTGGTACCCTTTACGGAAACACAGACAGAACGTTTCCTGTGTATATTTTGACAGGACGTCTTCTGTACAGCTTTTTTTCACAGTCCACAAAGGCTGCGCTGAAATCGATCCGACAAAATTCAGCAATGATCAAAAAAGTTTATGTACCGAAATACCTTTATCCGTTGTCCAGTGTTCTTTTTAATTACGTGATCTTTCTGATCTCGTTGGTCGTACTTGCACTGGTGAGTGTGATCCTGGGAGTGAGGCCTACCTTGTATCTGTTTCAGGCACCGGTGGCTTTGATCTTGATCCTTCTCATTGCTTACGGATGCGGTATGATCTTAGCTACGATCGGGGTGTTCTTTAGGGATATGGAATATCTGTGGTCTGTGGGACTGATGTTAGTCATGTATACCTGCGCGATCTTTTACTACCCATCTAAATTGTTGGAGAGTGGATGGGCATGGATCTTGAAATATAATCCACTTTACTGTGTGATCGATATTTTCAGATGTGCGATATTTGGACAGCCAATGAATATGCATTATGTGATATATGCGTTCGCTTTTGCAGTTGTCAGCATGGCGGTGGGACTGCTTTGCTTCAAGAAAAAACAGGATGATTTTATTCTTTACATTTGACAAGGAGAAAAAATGAGCAAACCGGCAATTATCGTTGACGATGTCAGCATGAAATTTAATCTGAGTAAAGAAAAGGTAGACAATTTAAAGGATTATATTATCAAATCTTTAAGAAAAGAGATCAAATATAATGAGTTTTGGGCTTTGCAGAATATCAGCTTTACTGTGGAAAAGGGAGACCGTGTAGGGATCCTTGGACTGAACGGAGCTGGAAAGAGTACGCTTTTGAAGGTGATCGCAGGTGTTTTTAAGCCGACAGAGGGCACTGTCACGAAGCATGGAAAGATGGTACCGCTTCTGGAACTGGGAGCAGGTTTTGATCCGCAGTATACGGGCAGGGAGAATATCTACCTGTACGGGGCGATGCTGGGCTATAAAAAATCGTTTATTGATGAAAAATATGATGAGATCGTAGAATTTTCAGAATTAAAAGAGTTCATCGACGTACCACTTAAAAATTATTCTTCCGGTATGAAATCACGTCTTGGATTTTCAATCGCAACGGTCGTTTCCCCGAAGATCCTGATCCTAGATGAGGTTTTATCCGTAGGTGATGCGAAATTCCGTAAAAAAAGCGAAAAGAAGGTTCTGAGTATGTTTGACTCTGGAGTGACCGTGTTGTTTGTATCGCACTCTCTGGCTCAGGTAAAGAGGATCTGCAATAAAGCGATGATCCTGGAGAAAGGCCAGCTTATCGCTTACGGCGATATCGATACGATCGCAAAGCAGTATAAAAAGATGACACAGTAAGAAATAGAAAGAGAGAGATTTGGGAGAAACTATGCCAAATGGATTAAAAAAAGAAGATTCTGCTGCTCTAAAAGGGGTGGCAGTGCTGATGCTGGTGTTTCATCACTGCTATCGCACAGCTGAGAAATTTGAAGGATATGATGTTTTGTTCCGCGGACTTTCCGCTGAGCAGGTGATCACCTTAGCACAGTTTGGAAAGATATGTGTGGCGATCTTTGCATTTGTATCTGGATATGGACTGATGCATGGATATTTTTCAAAGGTCAAAGAAAGATCTCCGCGTGCGATCTTTCCGTGGACGTGCAGTCATCTGATCTCTACCGCATCAGGATTTTGGTTTACAGCCGTTATTTTTTATCTGCTCTACTTCTTGCGGGACGGAAGTTTCCAAAAGTGGGGAGATACGATTTTTGAGAAATTGTTTGCAGTGGGCATGGACGCCTTTGGGATCTCGAAACTGCTTGGGACGAAAAGCTTAAATGGTTCCTGGTGGTATATGAGCGCAGCGATCGTGTTTATCTTGCTGTTTCCGCTTCTGGCAGATGTGATAGGCAGATATGGCGGGATGCTCTGTATCGCGATCTTGTTTTTACTTCCGAGAATGCTGCAGATCGGATTTCCGGGAGGAACTTCCTACTGGTCGTTTTTGATGATCTTTGCAGTGGGAATGATCTGCCGTAGATATGACTTTTTTACAAAGTTTCATGAATGGGCAGCGGCGAAATGGAAATTTTGGCTGACATTGGCGGTGCTTGTGATCACAATACTTCTGTATTATCAGATCAATTTAAAAGTTTTCTGGGAATTTCAGTATGCCTGGACACCGTTTATTGTGATCGTATTTTGTGTGGAATATCTGTTTCGGATAAGACCGTTGGCGATGCTTTTACAGTATCTTGGCAAACATTCGATGAATATCTGGCTGGTACATACCTTTGTGCGGGACTGGTGTGGTCCGTATGTGTTCGGTGTGCGCGAGTTCTGGTTGATCCCGCTTGTGATCCTTGTGGCATCACTGCTGATCAGCTATTGTTTGGACCTCTTAAAAAAGTTGATCGGATATGACCGTTTGATCCGCTGTGCTCAGAAAAAACTGGCGGATTTAAGTTAGGAGAAAAAAGATGAGGATACTTCAGATTGGAATGGGAAATGTCGCCGGAGGCTTGGAAGCTTTTGTCATGAATTACTACAGGGTGCTGGTCCATATGGATGTGCAGTTTGATTTTGTGTGTATGTATGATAAGATCGCATATGAAGAAGAGATCCAGGCATTGGGCGGACAGATCTATTATGTTCCGAATGTGAAGAAAGATTACAGGGGATATGTCACAGGACTGAAAAGGATCTTAAAGGATCATAAATATGAGGCAGTCCATGTAAATATGCTTTCTGCGGCGAACATCGTTCCTCTGCGGATCGCACATAGGATGGGAGTTAAAAAAGTGATTGCGCATAGCCATAGTTCTTCCTGTCCGGGGCTTTTGCGAAAGGCTATGGATCGATGGAATCGGCCGAAGATCGCCAAATATGCGACAGATCGTGTTGCCTGCGGCGAGCTTGCGGGAAAGTGGCTGTTTGGAGAAGCTGCTTTTTCAAATGGTGAGGTTATGATCATAAACAATGCGATCGATACCGGAAAGTTTGCGTTTTCGGATGAGAAACGTCAGAAGATCCGAGAAGGATTAGGTTGGCAGGAGAAGCTGGTCATCGGTCATGTGGGAAGATTTGATATCCCCAAAAATCATGACAGGATGATCGATATGCTCTCGAGTATCGCAGAACAGGAGAAACGCGCTGTATTGTGTCTGATCGGTCCGAAGGAAGGGCTGTATGAGCAGATCCAGGCGAAGGTACGGGCCAAGGGATTGGAAAAACACGTATATTTTGCAGGAAAGCAAACGGACATTCCGGCTTACCTGTCCGCGATGGATGCTTTTTTATTTCCGTCTCTTTTTGAGGGCGTGCCGTTTGCGCTGATCGAGGCACAGGCAAACGGGCTTCCATGTATCCTGTCGGATGCGGTGTCCGAGGAGGCGGTGATCTTTCCGGAGAGAGTCAAACGCTTGCCTCTCGAGACAGATGACAGTTGCTGGGCACAGACACTCCTGCAGATAAGTAAGACAAGGAGAATGGACAGCGGTCTGATAAAAAAATGCCTGGAGGAGAGACACTTTGATATTGTAAAAGAGGCACAGCATTTGAAGCGGCTTTATGAGGAGTGATTCATAGATGAATGAAATTGATTTTGTGCTTCCCTGGGTGGATGGCACAGATGAGGAATGGATAAAAGAGCGAGACCGATATCTGGCAGTTCCGACAGGAGAGAAAGAAAATAGCAGGTTTCGAGACTGGGAGAACCTTCAATATTGGTTTCGCGGTGTGGAAAAGTTTGCTCCATGGGTTGGTCACATTTATTTCGTGACATGGGGACATGTGCCGGAATGGCTGAACACGGAGCACCCGAAACTGACCGTCGTCAGACATGAGGATTATATTCCAGCGCAATACTTGCCGACGTTCAGCAGTCATCCGATCGAATTGAACCTGCATAGGATCAAAGGACTTTCACAACAGTTTGTATATTTTAACGATGATACGTTTCTCATCGACCAGGTACAGCCGACAGACTTTTTTAAAAACGGTCTGCCAAGAGATCATTGCATTGAGACTGCGCTGGTACAGAACGATATTGACAATCCGTTTGCGTCGATCTTGATGAACGATGCGGCGCTGGTAAATATGCATTATGCGAAAAGAGCTGTCATACGAAAACATTGGAAGAAATGGTTTCACCCAGCTTATGGAACAATGGTATTTCGAAATCTGCTGATGCTTCCATATAAAGAATTTTCAAGTTTTAAATATTCGCATATCTCAAGTGCGTTTTTGAAAAGCACATTTGAGAAGGTGTGGGCTGAGGAAGAAGCTGTGCTGGACCGGACATGCAGATCACGCTTTCGTTCTTTTTCTGATGTAAACCAGTATGTGATGAAGTATTGGCAGTATATGGAAGGAGACTATGTTCCGCAGTCTCCTGGATTTGGAAGATTTTATACGATCGGGCTGCACGACGAACAGATCCACAGGACGATCCGCGGGCAGCAGTCAAAGATGATCTGTATCAATGATACCGAAAAGATCGGGGATTTTGAACAGCAGAAAAAACGGATCAGGGATTCTTTTGAGAGCATTTTGCCTGAGAAGTCCGCATTCGAATTGTGAGAAAGAAGATCAGTGAAAATCTTATGAGAAAAGAAGCTATAAAAAAATATATAGAAGACATGGGCTTTGCCGGGATGCTTTTGCATTATCTTTGCCGTCTGCTTACGAAGGCAGAAATGCAGATCGTGGGAAGAATCATAAAGCGTTTTGGGAAGACTAAAAAGGATAGGATCGTTTTTAAGAACCGTGAGATGATGGATTATACCGATAATCCCAGAGCGCTCTTTGAACATCTTGTGGCGCAGGGATATCATGAAAAGTATCAGATCATCTGGATGGTCTCTGAGAAAAAGAGATTCAAAGATCTTAAACAGAAAAATATAAAATTTGTGACAGCTGAAAATAAATATGGCTGGAGCAGTCCGCTGGCTTATTATTACGGTGCAACAGCGGCATACTTTTTTTACTCTCATAACAGCGGTGATCTGAATAGATATCGCTGCCCAGGGCAGAATGTGGTAAACCTTTGGCATGGATGCGGGTACAAGGACGCAGAGCATGGGAAAAAAGGAAACATGAAGCAACCGGACTTTGATTTTGCGCTTGTCCCAGGAGAACTGTTTGTGAAAACGAAATCCCGATTGTGGAACTGCAATCCCCAGAAATTGTTGACGATGGGGTATCCGAGGTATGACTGGATGAAACATCCATCCCTTTCGAAAGAAAAGATCATGGAGAAACTTTTTGAATGGCATGGAGATAAGGTGATCCTGTGGATGCCTACCTTTCGCAAGAGCAATCTGGGAGGATGCGCAGAAAATGAGATTGAGCTGCCTTACGATCTTCCAGCGATCAAAAACGTGCACGAGCTAAAACAGGTCGATGATCTGCTCAGAGAGAACGGGCTTTTGCTGGTCATCAAGAAGCACCCTCTCGAGATTGGAACAAAAAGGGAGACACAGACCTTCACAAATATCTGCTATATATCTGAGAAACAGCTGATCGCTTATGACATTCAACTGTATGAGCTGATCGGAAGCTGTGATGCCCTGATCTCGGATTATTCGTCCGTGGCAGTGGACTATCTGCTGATGGACAGACCATTGGGATATGTACTTGCGGATTATGAGATCTACAAAGAAAAGAGAGGATTTGTCTTTGAAGATCCACTGGAGTATATGCCGGGTGAGAAAATCTATGATGTTTCGGATCTGAAGAGATTCTTGAAACATATTTCGGACGGAACGGATCCGTATCAGAAGGAACGAAAAAAGATGCTTTTACAAATGCATGATCAGACAGAAAACTATTGCCAAAGGCTTGTGCAATACTTTAAACTGTAGTAAAGATAGGGAGGATTCATTATGGAAAAAGTAATAGGATATACACAGGGAACATTTGATATGTTTCATATCGGACATTTAAATCTGATCAAAAATGCCAAGAGACATTGTGATTATCTGATCGTAGGTGTGAACGATGATGATCTTGTGGAGTCATATAAGAATAAGCGTCCGATCATACCGCTGGCTGAGAGAGTGGAGATCGTGCGTGCGATCAAGTATGTGGATGAGGTCATCGTCACAAAAACGCTGGATAAAAAAGAGGTTTGGGATAAGATCCGTTTCAACGAGATTTATATTGGTGATGACTGGAAAGGCAATGCCAGATGGGAAAAGACAGGCAAAGAGATGGAGGACCTGGGCGCAAAGCTGGTATTTTTGCCTTACACGAAAGATACTTCCTCAACGATGCTGCGTGAAAAGTTAAAAGAATTTTGAAGGGTATGAAAAATGATTGGAAAAGTTAAAAGATTAGCAAAAAAATTTATCAAGAAATTAAAGCGAAAATATAAACAGAAAACGAAAAAACTGAAAAAATCAATCCGAAAATTAAAAAAAGTAAATGCGCAAAAAGGAAAAAAAGCGATGCTCCATGAACTGTGGGCAACGGTGACATATAGTCTGTATGACAGGCGCAGGATCAAACGCCTGAAAAAATTTCCTCCGGCATTGGTGGAAAATCGGATGCTGTTTGAGACAAATGACGATTTTACAGACAATGGACGTGCATTGTTCGATTATCTGATCGAAAATGGATATAATAAAAAGTATGAGATCGTATGGCTGGTCCATGAGCCGAAGGAATACAAGAAATATGAGACAGAAAATGTAAAATTTATCAAAAACTTTAAGACCGGATCTACGATCCGCAGAGCGCAGGCTTATAAATATGCGCTGACATCAAAATACATTTTTTACACGCAGGCATTTAACTGGATCGGAATGTCAAGAAAGAATCAGTTGTTTATTGACCTCTGGCATGGCTGCGGCTATAAGGCAAACAAAAATGGACGTAAAGTATTCTTTGACTATTGTCTGGTGCCTGGGGATGTCTTTATTGAGACAAAAATGGAATTTTTCGGCTGTACTTCCAAAAAGCTCTTATCTTTTGGGTATCCACGCTACGATATGATGCTGAGGGGAAGCGCTCGCGCAAATGAGTATAAAGAGAAACTTTTAAAAGAGGCAGACAGCACAAAGCTCATTTTATGGATGCCGACATATCGACATGCATCCAGTGAACGTCTGAATGAGGAAACTTTAAACAATGAATTTAATATCCCTCTGATCGACGATGCAGATAAGCTGCTGGAGCTGAATCGTTTCTGTAAAGAGAACCATATCTTGATCGTGATCAAGAAGCATTACCTTCAGATCCCGTATGACTTTGGTGATAATGTTCTCACAAACATTGTTTATCTGGAAAACAAAGACCTCGCAGCCAATGATCTGCAGCTTTATGAATTTATCAATTGTTCGGATGCGTTGGTCTCAGACTATTCTTCCGTCGCTATCGACTATCTGCTTTTGGACCGTCCGTTGGGATTCACTTTGGATGACTATGAGGCTTACACAGAGTCCAGAGGCTGGGTATTCGATGATCCGCTGGAATATATGCCAGGAAAACATATGTATGATATGCAGGAATTTAAAGAATTTATCCTTGACGTAAAGGATGGAAAAGACGATCACAAAGAGCAGAGAGCTTTGGTAAGAGCAAAAACACACAACGTATGTGAAAATTACTGTCAGCGTGTGCTGGATTATTTTGACATTACTTTATAAAAAACAGATGATTTGATATGTGATCGTACTGGATAACAGGAGAAGAAAAATAAATGAAAATATGTATTTGGTGTACCAAGATCTTTGACCTTGGAGGAACAAAAAGAGTTGTCACACTGTTGGCGAATGAACTGGTAAAGGAACATGACGTAACTATCATGATATATCAGGACCGGTTTAAAGAAGACCGCAATATGTATCATATGAGCGAAGATATCAAAGTAGACTTTATTGATAACAATGAGTTTGTCAACCGCCATCACACACCAGCATTTTGCAAGCGCTATCTGGTGCAGAAGCTGAATGCGAAGTATGGAACCTTTAACAAACCGAAATATAACGATATCCTTGCGGATGCTATTTTCCCGAAAAAGACCAGAGAAAAATGGGTCAAATATTTAAATGAGCAGAATTATGACATCATCATCACAACGGCATCTTTGAGCCTTCGCCTAGGTATGCTTGCGCCGGAGTTGAATGCAAAGACGATAGGATGGCAGCACAACTGCTACGATGGATATGTACATGTGCCGAATGTTGTATTCTGGAAACAGGAGTGTCTGCTTCAGGAATATCTTCCGAAATTGGACAAATATATCGTTCTCAGCGATTATGATAAACGGGATTATAAAAAGTTCCTGGATATCGATACAGAAGTAAAGATCAATCCGCGAAGCTTTGTCAGTGAGCGCAAATGTGATCCGAAATCCAAGAGATTTTTGATGGCTACCCGTTTTGTATATGCCAAGGGACTTGACCTTATGATGGAATCCTTTGAGGAATTCTGTAAGCAGGATGATGAGTGGCAGTTGGATATCATTGGTGCAGGTGATCTGTGGAATCAGATCCTTGCAGATGCCAAGAGACGCCACATCGAAGACAGGGTGAACTTCGTTGGATATACAAACGAGCCGGAGAAATATTATCTAAATTCTTCCATATTCCTCCTTCCTTCTAGATGGGAGGGATGGCCGATGGTTATCATGGAGGCGTTTGAGTTTGGTCTCCCAGTCATTGCATTCCACACTGGCGCGATGGATCTGATCATTGACGATGGCAAGACGGGATTTTTGCCGGAAGCATTTGACACGCACAAGTTTACTGAGGCGATGCTAAAGCTGGCACATGATGAAGAACTGCGCAGAGAAATGTCTAGGAATGCGATTTGGAAATCTGAGGATTTTGCGATCGAAAGAACCGTAAAAGAGTGGAACCGCCTGTTTAACCGTGTGATGGGGATCGAGACATTTTACGAAAAAAATAAGGACGAGATCTTAGAGTGCCAGGAGAAATATCCGCTTCGCACAAGTTACGGAGAATATGTAAAAGAGTATGCAGTGAAGGATAAAACGATCCTCTACGAAGCATTTGGAGGACGTGGGATGATCTGCAATCCATATGCGATCTTTGAGTATCTTCTGGAACAGGAAGAATATCAGGATTATACCCACATCTGGGTGATCGATGACTTTGAGGAGAACCGACTGCAGATCGCAAAATATGAAAAGTATCCAAACGTAAGATTTGTCAAATATAAGACAAAAGAATACTGTAAAGCACTTGCGGTCACAAAATATTTGATCAACAACGTAAGCTTTCCAAGTTACTTCTTAAAACGAGAAGAACAGGTATATCTGAATACTTGGCATGGAACTCCGCTGAAAAATATGGGATTTGATATCCCTGGAGCGAATATCACGCAGGGAAATACAGCCAGAAATCTTTTGAGTGCGGATTATCTGATCTCCTCAAGCCCGTATATGACGCAGACGGCATATAAGAATTCTTATAAGCTGCAGGATCTGTATGAGGGAACGATCCTCGAAGAAGGATTTCCAAGAAATGATAGATTCTTTGATCAGGATAGGGAAGAGATCTTCCAGAAATTCCAGCAGTACGGAGTGGATGTAAAAGAAGATAAAAAGATCATCCTGTATGCTCCTACCTGGAGAGGGGAAGAATACAGCAAACCGGATACCAGCTTAAAAGAGATCCATGAGATCTTACACAAGATAGAAGAAAAGGTTGACCTTAACAAGTATCAGATCTTGGTTAAATTACACCAGTCTGTATACCATTATATGAATGAAAATAAGGTCGAGATGGATGAAGAAAAGAAAAAATTTATTCCGGCTTCGATGGATACAAACGAGATCCTGGCAGTCACAGATGTACTGATCTCGGATTATTCCAGTATTTTCTATGATTTTTTGATCACGGGAAGACCGATTCTGTTTTATACACCGGATATTCATGAGTTTGAGCAGTACAGAGGCCTGTACTTTACACAGGAAAATCTTCCGGGACCGGCAGCGTCTGACTTAGAACAGTTAGGCACACTCCTTGAGGATATCTCCGGTGCAGTAAAACCGTATCAGGAGATCTACCAGAAAGCAAGAGAGCAGATCTGCCCGAATGATGATGGAAATGTTTGTCAGAGAGTGACTGATGCTGTGTTTAAGAACAGACCTGCAAAGAACAGCATTTCTCTGGCACAGACTCAGAAAACGAAGGTTTTGGTCTACGCTGGCAATTTTGGCGAGCGAAAGGAAACCGATGAGTTTTATGAATTCTTATCGAAGGTAGATTTTTCGAAAATGGACATTACGCTGATCGGAAATGGAGCTAAGGAGGAGAACTCTGCCCAGAAGCTTCGTGAACTTCCGAAAGAAGTGAGAGTTCTCTATTGGAAACGTTCCTATCCGGCAACAGACGAAGAATATGTATGTCATGAACAGTTTATAAGCTCTGATTCTAAGAAAGCACCTGAACAGCTTCACGATTTTTACAAACGAGAGCTTCGCCGAATGATCGGAATGTCACAGTTTGACTATGCGGTGGTATTTACCAACAAGAAAAGATTCTTCCCTGTGATGACGGGAGAATTAAAAGTGAAGAAAATCTTCACCAGCAAAAACTGGCAGGATGTGTTTGAGGCTTAAACAGTAAGATTGGAGTCATAAGATTCAAATCACAAAAAAGATATGTAGAGGCAGTCTGGTCATATTTGGACCGGACTGCTTTTTTGCGCTCTTATTATGGACGGAGATAATTTCGCATATATTTCAGTGCGCTTTTTTCCAGGCGACTGACCTGTGCCTGGGAGATCCCAATCTCCTGGGCGACTTCCATCTGTGTTTTCCCTTCATAAAAGCGAAGCTCGATGATATGCTTTTCTCTGGGGGCGAGCCGTTTGATGGCTTCTCTTAGAGAGAGATTTTCGATCCAGTATTCTTCTTTGTTTTTTTTATCACTGATCTGATCCATGACATAGAGGGTATCTCCTCCTTCGGTGTACACGGGTTCAAAGAGACTGACGGGATTTTGGATCGCATCCATAGCGTAGACGATCATCTCTTTCTCGATTCCGATCTCTTCGGCAATTTCAGTGATAGTCGGTTCTTTTAAATGTTGCTTGATATAATTTTCTCTTGTGTAGATCGCCTTGTAAGCGATGTCGCGCAGAGAACGGCTGACCCGGATGCTATTGTTATCCCGGAGATAACGTCGGATCTCTCCGATGATCATAGGGACTGCGTAGGTGGAAAACTTCACCTGCAAGGTGGTGTCGAAATTGTCGATCGCTTTGATCAGGCCGATACATCCGATCTGAAACAGGTCGTCTGCGTTTTCATTGCTGTTTTGGAAACGTCGGATCACACTTAGGACAAGACGCAGATTTCCTTTGATGTAGAGCTCCCGCGCCTGTTCATCTCCATTTTTGATCCTCTTAAAAAGCTCTTCTTTTTCTTCTGCTTTGAGAACAGGAAGTTTCGATGTATTGACTCCGCAGATTTCTACTTTATTCAGTGCCATCTTTTGAATCCTCCTTATCATCCTTGGCTGTTCATCAGACCGAACTTTCTTCATCTATAAATGTAAAAAGTTCTAATAAAAATGATTCTCAAAGAGAGGAATAATTATACTTTTGGCTGGAAAATATAAAAAATATTGGACCTTGACAAAACCTAGCCTTTGTGAAAACATTTTTCTTCGTCGACCTCTACGAGGATGATGTCGTCGCCGATCTGACGGATATGCTCCCAGGGGATTATGTATTCGTTGTCATGTCCGAATAGACAGCACAGCTTGCTGGGTCCGGGCAGGATGAGAGCGGTGAGGTGACTGGTCCGGCGGTCGAATTCGATGTCGATGGGGTAGCCCAGACTGCGGCAGGTTCGGGTGTTGATCACTTCTTTTTGTTTTAATTCGCAGACACGCATAAAAAACCTTAAAATCAGATTGTTTTATTAAATTTATGTATTTTTTTGAAGATTTATGCAAGTCCTTTTGTTGACACAAGAAACGAGGATACAGTATAATAAAGATATCCAAAGTTCAGATATTTTATTGGACAATATGACCAAATGTTATGATATAAGGGGGACTTTTTATGAAATGTCCATTTTGTAATCAGGATAATACAAGAGTTGTCGATTCCCGACCTGTGGAAGATACCAATTCCATCCGTCGCCGTCGTCTGTGCGACGCTTGTGGAAGAAGATTTACTACATATGAAAAGGTAGAGACGATCCCGTTGTCGGTGATCAAGAAAGATCAAAACAGAGAGCAGTATGACCGTGCTAAAATACAGGCAGGGATTTTGAGAGCCTGCTATAAGAGGCCGATCCCGATCGAGAAGATCGAGGAGATGATGGATGCGATCGAGGGTGAGATCTTTAATGCAGAGGAGAAGGAGATCTCAAGCAATAAGATTGGTGAGATCGTGATGGAACACCTGAAAGAGCTGGATGCGGTCGCCTATGTGAGGTTTGCCTCTGTGTACAGGGAATTTAAAGATGTCAGCACTTTCATGGATGAACTGAAGAAGTTTATGAACTGATCTGAGATAGGAGATCTGTATGTACGTGGACAAAGATAAATAAAAAGTGGCTGGAAACCAATCAAGATTTCCAGCCGTTTTTTATTTGTGCTTGTATGAAAGGATCAAACGATACCCTGCGCTTTCATTGCGTCAACAACTTTTTCAAAACCAGCGATATTTGCGCCTACAACGTAGTTGCCTTCCATATCATAACGTTTTGCTGCGTCGTCTACTTTTGCAAAGATATCTTTCATGATCTGGTGAAGTTTAGCATCTACTTCCTCAGCAGTCCAGGAAAGTCTTGCGGAGTTCTGGGACATTTCCAGAGCGGAAGTAGCAACACCACCTGCGTTTGCAGCTTTACCAGGCATAAATACAAGACCGTTTTCCATTGCGTAATTCGTTGCTTCCAGAGTGGTCGGCATGTTTGCACCTTCTACGAGATATTTACATCCGTTTGCAACCAGTGCTTTCACACCGTCGATATCAAGCTCATTCTGAGTTGCGCATGGAAGGTAGATGTCACATTTGATGTTCCAGATGCCTTTGCCTTCTGTGTAGGTAGCGCCCTCTACACGGTCAGCGTATTCCTGGATACGTCCACGTTTTACTTCTTTGATGTCTTTTACGATGTCAAGTTTGATTCCGTCTGGATCATAGATGTATCCGTTGGAATCGCACATTGCGACAACTTTACCGCCAAGTTCTGTTGCTTTTTCAACTGCGTAGATCGCTACGTTACCGGAACCTGTCACGATGACTGTTTTGCCGGCGATCGTATCGTTGTGTGCTGTTACGATCTCATTGAGCATATATACAAGGCCATAACCGGTAGCCTGTGTACGAACCAAAGATCCGCCGTAGGAGAGTCCTTTACCTGTCAGAACGCCTTCGTACAGACCACGGATTCTCTTGTACTGTCCATAGAGATAACCAATCTCACGTCCGCCTACACCGATGTCACCGGCTGGAACGTCCACGTCAGCACCGATATATTTGCAAAGCTCTGTCATAAAGCTCTGGCAGAATGCCATGACTTCTCTGTCAGATTTGCCTTTCGGGTCGAAGTTGGAACCACCTTTACCGCCACCGATCGGAAGACCTGTGAGAGAATTCTTGAAGATCTGTTCGAAACCTAAGAATTTCAGGATACCCTGATTTACAGACGGATGGAATCTTAAACCTCCCTTGTATGGTCCGATAGCGCTGTTGAACTGTACGCGGTAACCTTTGTTCACCTGTACAACACCTTTATCATCTACCCACGGAACGCGGAAAGAGATGATCCTCTCCGGTTCAACAAGACGCTCCAGAATGGAAAGTTTGCGATATTCTTCTTCGTTTCTGTCGATAACCACTTTAAGGGAGTCTAAAACTTCCTTTACTGCCTGATGGAATTCAGGCTCATTTGGATTTTGTGCGACGACTCTTTCGTATACCTCTTCTGTATATGACATAATACTGTTCCTCCTCGTCTATCGATGATTCGATTATTTTTTAAATCGTCGTTATTATACACTAAAGTGTTACAAAAGAAAAGAGATAATTGAGATTTTTTTGTAAAAAAATTTTGAACGAAGTTAAGGCTTGCGAAATGCTGTTAAATGTGAGAAGATAATAGGAATTAACAGGAGCACAAAAAGGAGTATGGTTATGAGAAAATTTGAAAAATCTTCAAAACTTGATAATGTATTGTATGACGTACGTGGTCCGGTTGTAGATGAAGCGAACCGCATGGAGGAGGACGGGATGGAAGTCCTGAAGCTGAACATTGGAAACCCATATCCGTTTGGTTTTTCTGCTCCTCAGGAAGTGATCTTGGATATGCTCAGCAATATCCGCACTTCCCAGGGATATTCAGAATCCAAGGGTATTTTTTCCGCTAGAAAAGCGATCATGCAGTATTCTCAGCTTAAGCATATCCCGAATGTAACGATGAACGACATCTATACGGGAAATGGTGTCAGTGAGCTGATCAATCTGTGTATGCAGGCGCTTCTCAATAATGGAGATGAGATTTTGATCCCTGCACCAGATTACCCGCTCTGGACGGCATGTGCGACTTTAGCAGGCGGAAAGGCAGTCCACTATATCTGTGACGAGCAGTCAGAATGGTATCCGGATATGGATGACATCCGAAGCAAGATCACGAGCAAGACTAAGGCGATCGTTATCATCAACCCAAATAACCCGACAGGTGCCGTGTATCCGAAGGAAGTTTTAGAGCAGATCGCACAGATCGCGCGCGAGCATGAGCTGATCATCTTTTCAGATGAGATTTATGACAGACTGGTCATGGATGGATATGAGCACACTTCGATCGCTTCCCTGGCACCGGATGTATTCTGCGTAACCTTCTCTGGTCTTTCCAAATCACACATGATCGCAGGATTTAGGATCGGCTGGATGATATTAAGTGGCGCAAAGGACAAAGCGAAGGGATATATTGAAGGTTTGAATATGCTTTCTTCCATGCGTCTTTGCTCTAATGTACCGGCGCAGGCGATCGTACAGACTGCGCTTGGCGGATATCAGAGTGTCAACGAATATATCCAGCCAGGCGGAAGGATTTATGAACAGAGAGACTATGTATACAAAGCGCTGACGGATATCCCAGGGATCACAGCGGTGAAACCGAAGGCTGCGTTCTATATTTTCCCGAAGATCGATACAGAGAAGTTCGATATTGTCAATGACGAACAGTTTGCTCTGGATTTCTTGCATGAAAAACAGGTTCTTTTGGTTCCGGGAAAAGGATTTAACTGGAATCAGCCGGACCACTTCCGTGTGGTATATCTGCCGAATGTGCTCCAGCTGGAAAAGGCGATCGGCAAACTGAAGGATTTCCTGGCAGGCTACAGACAGAAATAATCAAAGGTAGACCAAAAAGGAAAAAAATGCTATACTTTATATCATAAATACGTAAAATAACCAACCGTAAATACGATGACAGGGGTGAGGAGGGGGACCTTTATCGATAACACAGTGAAGAAAGGGGATTTAACCAAATGGCGGGATTTAAAACAAAAGTGACACCTGAGATTGAAAATCTGACAGAGCTTTGCAAGGACCACACGAGTCTGGATCTTTCTCTGTATGGGAAATATGATGTAAAACGAGGACTTCGTGATATCAATGGAAAAGGAGTTCTTGCAGGGCTGACGCAGGTTTCCAATGTCAAGGCGACACAGATGGTCGATGGGAAGGAAGTGCCGTGTGCAGGAAGCCTTTCCTACAGGGGCTATGATATCAAGGATCTGACAAGAGGATTTATCGAGGACGACAGATATGGATTTGAGGAAGTTTCTTATCTTCTTTTATTTGGAAGTCTTCCGGATAAGAAACAGTTGTCAGATTTTACACAGCTTCTGGCTGACCAGAGATCACTTCCGACGAACTTTGTGCGTGACGTTGTGATGAAAGCACCGAGTAAAGACATCATGAATGCGCTCTCAAGAAGCGTACTTACTTTATATTCTTACGACACCAACCCGGACGATACATCGCTTCCGAATGTACTCAGACAGTGTCTGAACCTGATCAGTGTATTTCCGCTGTTATCTGTCTATGGATATCAGGCATACAATCATTATATCAAGGGTAAGAGTCTTTATATCCATAATCCGAAGAAAGAGCTCAGCACAGCAGAGAATATCCTGCGTATGCTCCGCCCGGATAAGAAATATACACATCTGGAGGCGAAGATC
The DNA here is from genome assembly GCA_964609645.1 of uncultured Blautia sp. GTDB lineage: Bacteria > Bacillota > Clostridia > Lachnospirales > Lachnospiraceae > Blautia_A. Next base: position 3,156 of record CAZSTD010000003.1, on the reverse strand, counting down.
CTGGATATCGCGCTGATCCTTCATATGGAACATGGCGGTGGTAACAACTCTACCTTTACAACACATGTGGTATCTTCTTCCGGTACAGATACTTATTCTGCGATCGCAGCAGCGCTGGGTTCCTTAAAGGGACCGAAACACGGCGGTGCGAACATTAAAGTTGTAAAAATGTTCAATGATATGAAGAAGGAAGTCAAAGACTGGCAGGATGAGGATGAAGTCCGTACATATCTCAAGCGCCTTCTTCATAAGGAAGCGTTTGATAAAAAAGGTCTGATCTACGGTATGGGACATGCGATCTATTCTGTGTCTGACCCTCGAGCAGAAGTATTCAAAAGATATGTGGAAACTCTGGCGAGAGAAAAGGGAAGGATGAAGGATTATGGTCTCTATTCCATGGTAGAGCGTCTGGCTCCGGAGGTGATCGCTGAGGAGAGACGTATCTACAAGGGTGTCAGCGCCAACGTAGACTTCTACAGTGGATTTGTTTACAGCATGCTGGATCTTCCGCTTGAACTGTTTACACCGATATTTGCAGTGGCACGTATCGTAGGATGGAGTGCACACCGCATGGAAGAGTTGATCAACGCGGATAAGATCATCCGTCCAGCGTATAAGAATGTACTTGAGCCAGCGGTATATGTTCCTCTTAACGAGCGTTAAGGTGCAGAACTGGAAGGCTTGATGAAAGGATTAAGGAGAGTATGACAAGTAAAAATGAGACAGCATTGATCTTGGAAGGCGGCGGTACACGCGGAGTCTTTACTTCGGGAGTTTTGGACCGGCTCATGGAATATCAGAAAGATTTTCCCTATGTGGTGGGAGTTTCTGCTGGAGCATGCAATGCGATTGATTATGTATCAGAGCAGGTGGACAGGACCAGAAAGTGTACCATTCCTGAGGATAAGAAAAATAGCTATCTTGGGTTAAAACAGACCTTGAAGAATCGCACGCTGTTTGACATGGATATGCTGTTTGACCGTTATCCCAATGAGATTTATCCTTTTGATTATGATACGTATTTTAAATCTGACAAACGATGTGAACTGGTGGTGACGAACTGCATCACCGGACAGGCAGAATATATGGAAGAGCATAGTGACAGAAAGAGGCTTATGGATATCTGCCGTGCATCATCCAGCATACCTGGAGGATGTCCGATGGTCATGATCGATGGAGTTCCTTATCTGGACGGCGGAGTTGCGGATTCGATCCCGCTTCGCCATGCCATGAAGGAAGGCTATCGCAAAAATGTGGTCATTCTCACAAGGAATTATGGATACAGAAAAAAGAAACCGCAGAAGAGCAAAGCGTTTTATGCGGCTGCATTCCGAAAGTATCCGGAACTTCTGCACACACTCCTGAATCGATACCAAACGTATAACAGGACTTTGGAATTGATCGAGAAATGGGAGAAGGAAGGACGCATATTTGTGATCCGACCGGAGACGAAAACCGTTTCCAGAACAGAGACAGACCCCAAGGAGCTGCAGGCATTTTATCAGCATGGATATGATCTGATGGGGCAGAAGATGGATGAACTGCAGGAGTATCTTGCACGCTGAGGAGTGCAGAAAGAAAAAATAAAGGAAAGAATCGAAATGTTTCAATGTTTTTTTCCGGATGAATATCTGGATTCCACTTATGTGATCGACTTTGACCGTCTGTATGAGCAGGGCTACAGAGGTCTGCTGTTTGATATTGACAATACTTTAGTGCCGCATGGAGAACCGGCAGATGAGAGAGCCTGCGCCTTATTCAGACATTTGAGAGAGCTGGGATTTAAGTGCTGTTTTCTTTCTAACAATCAGTATGAGAGAGTCTCTTCTTTCAATGACGCGATAGGAGAGCAGTTCATCGAAAATGCACATAAGCCTTCTGTAAAAAATTATGAGAAGGCGATGAAGCTTTTGGGAACAGACAAAAGCAACACGATTTTTATAGGGGATCAGTTGTTTACGGATATATATGGGGCGAAGCGCACAGGGATCCGAAACATTCTCGTAAAACCAATTGATCCGAAAGAGGAGATACAGATAGTATTAAAGCGTTTCCTCGAAAAGATTGTACTATATTTTTACCGTAAAGAGGAGGGGAATTCATGAACCATATTGTGATTATAGGATTTATGGGTTCAGGAAAGACAAGAGTAGGAAAGAGATTGTCTAAAGACTTGGACATACCATTTATTGATATTGACCGTGTGGTTACAAGAAAGATGAATCTTTCTGCAAAAGAAATTTTTGACAGGTTTGGGGAGCCGTTTTACCGTGCTCTGGAGACCACAGCTGTGAAAGCGTTGATCGAGGATCCTGAACAGAAGATCATTTCACTGGGCTCCGGGCTTCCTATGCAGGAGCAGAACGAAAAATACATCAAAAAACTGGGCACAGTCGTATACTTAAAGGGCTCTTATGCAACATTGAAGAAGAGATTGGAAAATTCCAACAGCCCAATGCTGGATGGCGATAATAAAGAAGATAAGATCAAAAAGCTTCTGAAACAGAGAGATCCTGTTTACACGAAGTTCTCAGACATCCAGGTGATCACTGGGGATAAGCCTTTTGATGAACTGATCGCACAGCTTGAAGAAAAGTTAAAAGACTACATCAAATGATATTTAGATAAAATTAGGCACTAAAATAAAAAAATAGTTGAAAAAACTATGAGAATATTATAAAATTAGAAAAGAGTGTGTCACGAAACTGCAGATCAGAAGAAACGGACACACACTTTGAACAGGCTGTTGCTGTTGAAATATAAAAAGCAACGCTGAACTGTACTATTAAGGAGGAAATATAACTATGATTTCAGCAGGTGATTTCAAAAACGGTATCACACTTGAAATTGACGGAAATGTATGTCAGATCGTTGAATTCCAGCATGTAAAACCAGGAAAGGGCGCTGCCTTTGTAAGAACAAAATACAAAAATATCATTACAGGATCTGTTTTGGAAAAATCTTTCCGTCCAACAGAGAAATTCCCGGCAGCTCGTATCGAGCGTGTTGATATGCAGTATCTGTATGATGATGGCGATTTATTCTACTTTATGAACGTAGAGACATACGATCAGGTTGGTCTGACAAAAGATCAGGTTGGCGATTCTCTGAAATTCGTAAAAGAGAACGAAATGGTTAAGATCTGCTCCCATAACG
>CAZSTD010000002.1:19286-47240 GCA_964609645.1 uncultured Blautia sp. | reverse complement strand
TATGCCCCACAGAAATTTGGGGAAAGGAATGAGAGCTTATGAAGAAAAAAAGAAAAAGCATTAGTTATAGCAAATGGGGATATCTTTTTATTCTTCCATTTTTTGTCTGCTATTTTATTTTTTCATTGATTCCTTTGGCAGATACGATCCGATATAGTTTTTTTGAATGTTATCGATCTGGGCTCAAAGAGATCGGCCCTAATTTTGTCGGGCTGCAGAACTATATCAGCTTACTACATTCGGATATGCTGAAATATATGTTAAATACATTGATCTTATGGGTTATTGGATTTATCCCTCAGATTGTAGTTGCACTGCTTCTGGCTGTGTGGTTTACAGATATGAGAATGAAGATCCATGGAAAAGAATTCTTTAAGATCGTTATGTATCTGCCGAACCTGATCATGGCATCTGCGTTTGCAATGTTGTTCTTCGCATTGTTCTCAACAAGCGGACCGATCAACTCTATTTTAATGTCACTGGGGATCATAACTGAACGAATCGACTTTTTGGGATCTGTATGGGGAACACGATCCTTAGTTGGACTCATGAACTTTTTAATGTGGTTTGGAAATACAGCGATCATGCTTATGGCAGCGATCATGGGAATCAGTGCTGATATTTTTGAGGCATCTGAGCTGGATGGATGTAATGCGATCAAAAGATTCTTCTACATTACACTTCCTTCCATACGACCGATCCTTGCATACACTTTGATCACAGCGATCATCGGAGGTCTTCAGATGTTCGACGTTCCGCAGATCTTAACAAACGGCCAGGGAAATCCAGACCGTACTTCCACTACTTTGATCATGTTCTTGAACAACCATCTGAAATCTAAGAACTATGGTATGGCAGGTGCTCTGTCAGTTTATCTGTTCATTGTCAGCGGTATCCTGTGCTTCTTTGTATATAGAATGACAAATGATAATGATCCGGATGGCTCTAAAGCAGCAGCAAAACAGAGAAAGAAAGAAGAAAGAAGAAGGAGGAGATAAACTGATGAGATCCAAAAAAGAAAATATAGCAAAGAGCATCATAGTGCATGCAGTATTGATCCTTTTGACATTTATGTGTCTGTTTTTCTTCTACATTTTGATCATTAATGCGACCCGTTCACATGCAGATCTGCAAAAAGGATTTTCCGCGCTTCCGGGAACACATTTTCTGGAAAACTTAAAAAGTGTTGTAAACGATGGTACATTTCCAATGTTTCGTGGAATCCTGAACAGCTTGATCGTATCTGGATGTTCCGCTGCACTTAGTACATACTTTTCATCATTGACCGCTTATGGTCTGTATACTTATGACTTTAAACTGAAAAAAGCAGCATTTACATTTATCATGGCGATCCTTGTAATGCCAACTCAGGTTACTGCACTTGGATTTGTACGCTTGATCACAAAGATGGGAATGTATGACTCATTGCTTCCGCTGATCATACCGTCTATCGCATCACCGGCTGTATTTTATTTCATGTACAGCTATCTGCAGTCCTCACTGCCACTGGCACTTGTGGAAGCTGCAAGAATTGACGGCAGCGGTGAATTTAGGACTTTCAACCGAATTGTACTTCCAATTTTGAAACCGGCGATCGCAGTACAGGCAATCTTTGGATTCGTTGGTTCCTGGAACAACTATTTCGTTCCGGCATTGGTCATCCAGTCTAAAAATAAGATGACAGTGCCGATCTTGATCGCTACACTTCGAGGTGCTGACTATATGAACTTCGATATGGGTAAGATCTATATGATGATCTTAGTTGCGATCGTGCCGATCGTTATCGTATATTTACTTCTCTCCAAATACATCATTGCAGGTGTTACACTTGGCAGTGTAAAGGGATGATGAAGTACGCTTGATATCATAGAAGGGAGTTTAGCTGATAGGAGAAGATGATGACAGCAGAAAAACAGAAATACAGTGGAGCGTCAGTAGCAGATCTTTCTGCGCGGGAGATCGCACACAGTGGTTTGGCGAGAGAACTGGCAGCAGAAGGGATCGTTCTTTTAAAAAATGAAGGTCTGCTTCCTTTAAAAAAATCTATGCGGATTGCCTTGCTTGGACCTGGTTCTATAAAGACCGTTAAGGGCGGGATCGGTTCTGGCGAGGTAAACAACCGAGAGAATGTTTCTATTTATGAAGGCTTAAGATCAGCAGGATTCACACTTAGCAGTGAAGACTGGATCAGCGATTATGATCACCGCTATTGGTCTGCCAAAGAAAAATGGAAAGAAAAAGTATTAGAAGATGTAAAAAAAGTAGAAAATGCATTTGACGCTTACGCTATGAATCCGTTTGTGCTGCCGGAAGGGCGAACACTCCTGAAAGAAGATATTCAGGGCGCGGAGGCAGCGGTTTACATTGTCAGCAGGATTTCCGGAGAAGGCAAAGACCGCCGTCTTGTGGAAGGTGACTATTATTTAAGTCCAAAGGAGAAGGCGGATCTGGAGTATCTTAACGGCAATCAGGTTCCGATCGTGTTGATCATCAATGCGGGCGGTCCGGTTGAGCTGACCGATGTCCTGGAAAATATGAAAAATATAAAGGCTATCTTAAATATCTCTCAGCTGGGCCAGCAGGGAGGAAATGCAGTAGCTGATATTTTGTTAGGAAATGTGGTTCCTTCTGGAAAACTGACCACGACATGGGCAAAACGATATGAAGATTATCCATCTGCAAAAGAATTTGGATATTTAAATGGAAATCTGGAAACGGAAACTTATAAAGAAGGAATCTATGTTGGTTACCGATATTTTGATACTTTTGATATCGAGCCGCTGTTTCCATTTGGATATGGGCTTTCTTATACTTCCTTTGAGATTGATTATGAAGGACTGAAGATCGCTGATAGCTATGCAGAAGTGGAAGTCACAGTAAAAAATACAGGAAAATGCTATGCGGGCAGAGAAGTTGTGCAGATTTATCTGACTTTGCCGCAGGGAGGACTGGAAAAAGAAGCACATCGCTTGGCTGGATTTGCAAAGACGGATCTTTTGCAGCCGCAGGAATCACAGAAACTTACGATCCGTATAGATCAAAAACAGCTGGCAGTCTTTTCTGAAAAGATGCATGCATGGATCATGGAACCGGGTGCTTATGGCGTATGGATCGGTGATCATCTGAATTCGCTCAGACAAGCTGCGGAACTGATAGTTGAGGAACAGACAGTTCTGGAAGAGGTGAATGCAGTTTGTCAGAGAGAAGAGATATTTGAGGAACTGAGCGCACCGGAAGCTGTGAAAGAGAATGCTGATCAGTGGATTCCACAATTCACTTTTGTGCCCAAAAAGGAAGAAAAGAAGATACCTAAAAGTGCTCCTGTACCAGAGCAGCCGATTGAAGACCTGTTCCCATTATTGTATGGAAATATCACTTCCGGAGCTAGCAATCTTGGCGCTGCAGGGATCAAAGTGCCAGGCTCTGCTGGAGAGACGACAGAAGCACTCATGGAAAAGTATGGAGTTCGTGCACTGATCATGGCGGATGGACCGGCAGGTCTCAGACTTCGCCAAAGCTATCAGGTGGATAGAAAAACAAATACGGTATATCCGGTGGGTGTTTTAGGATGTGTGGAAAACGGATTTTTGGAAGATACCGAAGACCATGAAGATGCGGATACTTACTATCAGTATTGTACGGCATTTCCGGTAGGAACTGCATTGGCGCAGACATGGGATTTAGATCTTATGAAAAGATTTGGCCAGGCGATCGCAGATGAGATGAAAGAATTTAAAGTAGATCTGTGGCTGGCACCAGGAATGAACATCCATAGAAATCCTTTGTGCGGACGTAACTACGAGTATTATTCAGAAGACCCTCTGCTGTCTGGATATCTGGCTGCAGCGGTGACTGAGGGAGTACAGAGCAGCAAAGGCTGCGGGGTAACGATCAAACACTTTGCCTGCAACAATCAGGAAGACAATCGCATGGGAGTGGATGTCAGGGTTTCAGAAAGAGCACTGAGAGAGATTTATTTCCGTGGCTTTGAGATCGCAGTCAAAGAGAGTGCACCGATCGCGATCATGACCTCCTATAATCTGATCAACGGTGTTCACGCGGCTAACAGTAAAGATCTGTGCACCACCGTGGCTCGTGAAGAATGGGGATTTGACGGTGTGATCATGTCTGACTGGAATACAACATTTCCAGATGATGGAAGTGTGCCGTGGAAATGTGTGGCAGCAGGAAATAATATCATTATGCCTGGTTCTGAAAAGGATGCGCAGGATATCAAAGAAGCCTATGAAGATGGAAGATTATCGGAGGAAGAAATCCGAAGCTGCGCAGGATGGGTGCTTTTGGCAGCAGCAAAATTGGATTCTAATGAGACGCTGTAAATGAAATATTTTTCAAGCGGTTATTGACGAGCAGCAAAGTCTGAGATATGATGCTGATGGAATTTTTGTTTAAAAATTTACAAATATGATTTGTTGTACAAAAGAGAGGGAAAATCGTGGAAACAACAGAATTATTTGGAACAGAAAAGATCAGCAGGATATTGCTTAGACTTGCTCCGCCGGTCATGCTGGCACAGCTGATCCAGGCACTTTATAATATTGTAGATAGTTTGTTTGTAGGCCGGTATTCAGAATCCGGCCTTACGGCGTTGTCTATCATCTATCCGATACAGCTTTTGATGATCGCGATCGCTGTTGGAACGGGTGTGGGGATAAACACGGTCATGGCTGCGAAGCTGGGGATCGGCAATGAGAAAGAGGCAGAGGAATATGCGGGTGTGGGAACACCATTAGCCATCGTACTGTGGGGCTTATTTGCAGTGATCTGCTGGCTTATTATGCCGGCCTATGCAAGGATGTCCACAGATTCAGAAGTGATCATCCAAGAAGTGACTGTTTACGGCAGGATCGTATGTGTATTTAGTTTCGGGCTATTTCTGGAAAGTATCTGGACGAAGGTTTTGCAGGCAAATGGGGATATGAAAACACCTATGATCGCACAGATCCTAGGTGCAGTCACAAATATCATCTTAGACCCGATCCTGATCTTCGGAATGTTTGGTCTTCCAAAGATGGGGATCGCAGGTGCAGCGGCGGCGACTGTGGCAGGACAGATCGCAGCAGCCTTGTTCGTTATGAAAAAAGGATACCGAAGATCTCCTGAAAAGGAAGTCTATCCACACCATATCAAAAAGATATTCCGCCTGGGTATGCCAAATATCCTGATGCAGTCTGCTTATACTTTCTACATACTGGGATTGAATCTGATCCTCTCAACATTTTCGGATCAGGCAGTTACCGCACTGGGGCTTTATTACAAGTGGCAGACATTTTTCTTTATCCCATTAGGAGCGATGCAGACCTGCATTGTACCAGTCATCAGCTATAATTATGCGGCGAAAAATATAGAACGGTGTAAAAAGACGCTGTCTACCGCGATTGGTTTTGGATGGGGGCTGATGATCTGGGGAACGCTCTGCTTTGTAGCGATACCAGAACAGATGCTGCGCGTATTTTCATCAGATGAATTGGTGGTTGAGATCGGACGCATTGGTTTTCGGTTTGTAGGAGTAAGCTTTATACCGATGGTTACATCGCTGATCTTTCCAGTATTTTTCCAGGCTGTTGGATACAGCTTAAAGAGTTCTCTGCTGACGATCATTCGAACGGTGGTGCTGTTTGTACCGCTTGGATTTTTATTCTCTCGTTTTGGGCTGAATTGGTTTTGGATGACTTATCCAGTCACAGAGGTGATAACCAGCATCGTCGGTGTGGTCTATTATCGGCAGTTCCTAAAAAAGGCTTATGTTAGATGAGATACATAAGAGTACAGAAAATGATGGGAAACAAAAGTATATGAAGTAAAGGAAAGAAAAGTAAAAAAATAAATTCAGGCGGTGGGAAGATGGAAGATCAGCGTGTTAGGATCAGTGATATCGCGGAGGAGCTGGGATTGAGCACAGCGACAGTCTCAAATGTCATCCACGGTAAAACTAAGAAAGTTTCAGAGGAAACGATCAAGCGTGTGCAGGCGCTTTTGGAGGAGCGACAGTATATCCCGAGTATGGCGGGGATTTTGCTGGCGCAGAACTCCTCGAAGATCATTGGCATATTTCTCAATGATCATGAAAAATATGAAGGACATACACTGGAGGATGTGTTTATCTCATCCTCCTTGAACCATTTATCTGAGGAAATTGAAAAAAGAGGATTGTTTATGATGGTAAAAAAGGCCAAAAATCCAAAGGAGATCCTGCAGTTCGCCTCTATGTGGAACATGGATGGTGTGGTGGTGATCGGATTTTGCCATCAGGATTATATGTATCTTCGAAATCATATGCGCATCCCTTTTGTGGTATATGATGGATATTGTGACAATCCGGAGAGGATCGTAAATATCACGATCGACAATTTCGATGGAGGGCTGCAGGTAGGTGCGTACTTTAAACAGTGCGGTCACAGGCGGGCAGTCTGTATTGCGGATAATGAGATCGGGATCGATCAGGAGCGTATGGAAGGATTCAAAAAAGGATTTGGAGCGGAGAATACGCAGATCATGATCGTCCCGATGCACAAGAAGGAACGATGGGATCACTATGCGCAAAAGATCGCGTGCTTTCGTGAGGTTACGGCAGTGTTTGCGGTGTCAGATTATTATGCGATGGATCTGATGCGCTTTTTTGGTGATCATGGTTTGTCTGTACCGGGTGATATTTCAGTGGCAGGTTTTGACGATATTCCTATGTGTGAGATGATCTCTCCGGCATTGACGACCGTCAAGCAGGATGGAGCACTGAGGGCAAAGATCGCACTTGAAAAGATTTATGAGCTGAGAGAAAACCGGGAAACTGAGAATGTGATCCGGCTTCCTGTGAAGCTAGTGAAACGTGCAAGCACAGGATCTGTTCCCAAATAGAGACTTAGAAAAATAAAATTTTCGAATCTTATAGAGGCTCTATGGAAGTTGTATATTTTGCACAATTTCCATAGAGCTATTTTTGGTTGAGGTTATGCGTTTAACCTTTGTAATTTTGCCTGATTGATTATACAATAATGTTGAGGGAAATAAAAAAGACTTAATTATGGAGGCACGAATATGAGAACAAAACAATCTTTTTTTAACACGGTGTGCAGTCTGGCAATTCCGGTGGCTTTGCAGTCTATGCTACAGTCTTCCTTCAGCATCATCGATCAGATCATGATCGGCCAGCTTGGAAGTGTAAGCATTGCGGGAGTGGGATTGGCTGGCAAATTTGCATCTATTTTTTCTGTAGTGGTTGCGGCGATCGGCGCTGTTGCGGGTATCATGATCGCGCAATATCTGGGACAGAAAAACAGACAAGAGGTTCGAAGGAGCTTTTACATAAATCTTCTGTTTGCGATTGGGATCGCAGGATTTTTTACAGTCCTGTGCGGAGCATTTCCGCATCAGGTTATGGGACTGTACACAAAAGATGTCGTCACTGAACGGGCAGCAGCGGAGTATCTGGTGGTCATTGCCGGTACATTCCTGCCAATGGCAGGCGCTACGCTGCTGTCCACTCTTTTCAGATGTGTGGAAAAACCAAAACTGCCATTATATGCAAGTATTGTATCCGCCATCTTGAATACAATCCTTAATTATATTTTGATCTTTGGAAAATGTGGCTTCTCTCCGATGGGAGCACAAGGCGCAGCGATCGCTACCGTGATCTCACAGATAGCCAACTTTGCACTGATGCTGATCATGTTCCAGAAGGACAGGTCTTTACTGTCTGCGAAAGCACAAAATAGTAAAGAAGCTGCATATATGGGGAAAACACATTTTAACTGGAAGCAGTATCTTACGATTTTACTTCCGATTTTGATCTGTGAAGCGATGTGGAGTATTGGTGAGAATGTATATGCTGCTATCTATGGACATATGGGAACTGATGCCAGCGCAGCGATGACTCTGACCAATCCGGTACAGGGATTGGTGATCGGTGCACTCTGTGGTCTGTCCCAGGCGGCGAGTGTCATCATAGGAAAAAGACTTGGAAATGAAGAATATGACGAAGCGTATGAGGAATCAAAGAAGCTGAGCCTGTATGGAGTTATCGGTGCGCTGATCTTATCGGTGGTTGTTATTTTCAGCAGCTATCTGTATGTGGAAATTTATCAGGTAGAAGAATCTGTGAAGATCCTGACGCGCCAGATCTTATTTGCCTATGCGCTGATCGCACCGTTTAAGGTGCTGAACATGATCATGGGAGGCGGTATCATTCGAAGCGGGGGAAAGACAAAGTATGTAATGTTCATTGATATAATCGGAACCTGGGTCTTTGGTATTCCACTTGGTCTTTTGTCAGCATTTGTCTTTAAGCTCGCGATCCCGCAGGTATATTTTATCCTGTCACTGGAAGAATGCATTCGCTTTGGAATGTCTGTGATCGTGTTTAGAAAGAAAAAGTGGATGAACAGCTTGGAAGCAGAGACTGTATAAATAAAAAAATATTGAAATAACCTCTATCTATTGTACATATATTTTGGTAAAATATATAGGACATTTCTAAAACAAAAAAGGTAGAGGAAACAAAGGATGAAAAGAGAAAAAGACAGCATATTTTATCAAAAGCTGTGGAGCCTGATGGTTCCCATCGTGCTTCAGAATCTGATGCTGGCTCTGGTTGCGGTTGCGGATGCATTTATGCTCGGTGGTCTGGACCAGAACTATATGTCAGCCGTTTCTTTAGCAACGCAGATCCAGTTTATCCAGAATATGTTCCTAACAGCGGCTACGGCAAGCCTTGGGATCCTGGGTGCACAGTACTGGGGCAAAGGAGACACTAAGACACTGGATGCAATCTTTTGCATGGCACTTCGGCTGTGCGGATTGGTATCGTTCGTATTTTTTGCAGGGTGTGTCTTTTTTGGCAAATACCTGATGCTGATCTTTACCAATGAGAGTGTATTGATCGGTTATGGAGTCAGCTATCTGAAGATCGCAGGATTTTCTTATCTGCTGACAGGGATCTCACAGTGTTATCTGGTCATTATGAAGATAAGTGAGCACGCTAAGACAACAGCTGTGATCAGTTCGGCGACGGTGTGCATCAACATTGTTTTGAATGCAGTATGTATCTTTGGGGGATTTGGTATAAAACCCATGGGCGTGCAGGGCGCTGCGGTGGCAACTTTGATCGCGCGTGTGATCGAGCTGTGCTGCTCTATCGCGATCTCCTATAGAAAAGGGTATCTCCATCCGAATATGTCACAGTTGTTCCAGAGGGATAAACAGCTTTCGCATGATTTTCAGAAATGTGCGATGCCGCTTCTGGGAGCCAGCCTGTTTTGGGGAATTGGATTTACCTCCTATTCTTCCTTTATGGGACATTTGGGAGTGGATGCTGCGGCAGCCAATTCCGTGGCTGCAGTTGTGCGAGATATGATCTGCTGTCTGAGCGCCGGAATCTCCAGTGCAGCAGGGATCATGGTCGGAAATGAGCTGGGAGCTGGAAACTTAGAAAAGGGCAAAAAATATGGGATCCGTCTTTTTAAGATCTCTGTGGCATGCGGAGTAGTTGCTGCATTACTGATGTGCATTGCTGCACCGATCATTCTTCATTTTGTGAAGCTGACTCCTCAGGCTGCTTCTTATCTGAAGGGAATGTTCGGAGTGATCGCATTCTATATGATCGGACGAGCGATCAATGATGTCACGATCAACGGAATCTTTGGAGCAGGCGGAGATACAATGTTTGATATGTACAGCCTTGCCGTATGCATGTGGTGTCTGGCGATCCCGCTTGCTGCGCTTGGAACTTACTATTTCCACTGGCCGGCAGTTTTGGTGTATGCATGTACCTGCATCGATGAAGTGGGAAAAGTGCCTTGGGTGATCCATCACTTTAGAAAATATAAATGGGTCAAGGATTTGACGCACTGAGTGATATCTGATACAATAGGCGGATACATCATATATCAGAAGCAGAGGGTTGAAAAATGAACAGTAATAAAGAAACAACACAGATCAAAAAAGGTTTATTGGACGGAGGATACATAAGTCTGCCAAAACTTCTGGAGAGATATGAATTCCGTGATATCAGACAGGAAGAAGCAGACCAGGCAGTTGCGATCGAACAGATCTGTTTTCCGCCACATGAAGCTTGCTCAGAGAAGCATATGAAGGCAAGGGTCGAGAGTGTTCCGGAGCAGTTCTTTGTCGCAGTGGACAAAGAGACTGGGAAACTGGCAGGTTTCTTAAATGGACTTGCAACAGATGAAAAAGCATTTCGCGATGAGTTTTTCACAGATGAAACTCTGAATGATCCAAATGGAAAAAATGTGATGCTCCTGGGATTGGATGTACTTCCAGAGTATCGTGGACAGGGACTTGCCAGAGAGATCATGTTCCAGTATCTGAAAAGAGAGAGGGAACGCGGAAGAGAAAACGTGATCCTTACCTGTCTGGACCAGAAAGTAGAGATGTACAGCAATATGGGCTATCAGGATCTTGGTATTTCCGCATCTGTATGGGGAAATGAGCAGTGGCATGATATGGTATACGTCGTAAAAAATAAATAAAAAGATTCAGCAGAGCTGTTGTCAGTTTTTTTGACAGCAGCTTTGTTTTTTACTAGAAAGATTTGTACAGTATTTTTATCTGTAAAAGATTGACATTTGATAGTGAAAAGAACATTATAAAAGATAGCAGGATAAAAAAGAAAAAGAAAAGAGGAAAAGAAATGAGAAGGAAAAAGTTTAGATGCCTGGCTGGCTGCGATCGTTTTTTTATTTCTGTTTACTGTACAGGTACAGGCTGCAGGGAAAAATAAGATCTCTGTGCGGGTGAATGGAAATGTGAGAGCGGTGTTAGAGCAAGAGGGAGAAAAATGGCATCTGACCACGGGTGACGCAAAGGAAGATAAGAAAGTACTTGCGCCGAAGGTGGTATATCTGAAGATTTCCAAAGGAAAAGAACTGACAAGTGGTTATTACACATTTAACCGCAAAGGCTATCTGGACACCAGAAAGACCTTCCATTCGCTGGATGCGAAAATAGGAACACAGCGCTTTAAGGGCTGGTATTATTTTGGTGAAAAAAATGGAAGACTCTGGACAGAGAAACGCGGCTGGACAAAGATAGGAAAAAAGACTTATTATCTTTCAAGGACTGGAAGGATGTATGTAGATCAATGGGTACAGGGCTATTATCTTCTGGAAAATGGTCAGATCGCTAAAAGCATGCGGACACCGGATGGCTATTATGTGGATTGTGACGGACGTAAGTGTCAGAAAGAAGAAGTCTCCCTAAGTGGACTGAAAAAAGAGCTTAACTCTATGATCAGCAGATACAGCGGTACCTGGTCTGTGTATGTTAAAGATCTGAAAACGGGAGATGTGATCTCGATCAATGACAGGGGAATGAAACCTGCAAGTGTGATCAAGCTGTTTGTTATGGCCGCAACATATGACAACATTAAAAATGGAACGATCAAGAAGACTAGTCAGATAGACAGCCTTTTAAATAGCATGATCACAGTGAGTGATAATGAGGCTTTTAATTCACTGGTTAGGAGAAATAGTTCGAATGGAAGTTTTGTGGATGGATGCAAGACGGTTAATAAATATCTGAAAAAGATTGGATGTACAAAAACAGGATGTCACAGTACGCTCCATCCGTCCAGCACGACCTTTACTTGGGATGGAACTAGCAATGTGACATCAGCAAAGGACGCAGGACTTGTATTGGAATCTATTTATAAGGGAAAATGTGTATCTGCCAAGTATTCAAGAGAGATGCTGAACTTACTCCTGCGCCAGACCAGGACCTGGAAGATCCCAGCGGGCTTGCCTTCTGGAATCAATGTGCGAACAAAACAGGTGAAAATGATAGCTGCCAAAATGATGTGGCGATCGTTTATGGAAAGAAGACAACCTATATTGTGTGCATCTTTGCAGAGACAAATGAATACAATGGTGTTAATGGGATCCGGTCACTTTCCTCTAAGATCTATAAGGCATTAAACAGCTGATCAGATCAGAAAACTTTTTTACGAAGTGGTGCAGAGCTGGATCGTACGGCCGTTTTTTTGGATGATATTTTCATCGCAAAGATGCTTGAACTCCCTCATCATTGCACTGCGGTCCACACCCAGATACTGTGCCAGATCCGTGTATGACATGGGAATCGTGACAGCTTCGCAAGGCTTATTGGAAGCCAGAGAGTTCAGGTAGGCGAGTAGTTTTTTTTGGATACTGGTTCGGGAGAGGACATAGATCCGATTGGTCTGTTGGCTGGACTTGAGGGCGACCATCTGCAGCAGGTTGCTGACGAGCTGGCTGTGATGCCCACAGGCGTTGGGACAGCGCTTGATGACATGAGCATAGTCGATGAATAAAACGCGCGTCCTGCACTTGGCGCGGACATAGTAATGAAGCGTGTCGTTTGGGAGGAGGAAAGGTTCTCCGAACACGCTGTCCGCTTTTAAGTCTTCGATGATATATTCATTTCCGTCAATGTCACAGCAGCAAAGAAGTGCCTGTCCCTCTAAGATCAGGCCGATCTTTCGCATGGAATGAGAATATTCCATGATCGTGGAATTATTTTGATAAACAGCTTCAGATGCGCCGAAACAAAGGCGCATCTTTTCTATTTCTTCGGGAAGAATATGAGTAAAAAGAGTAACTTTTTCCATGAAAATACCTCCGCAGATATTGCTGAAAGTATTATACGCTTTTTTTCGGAAAAAATCTATCTTATAAGGTTTATAGTTAAGTTTATAGAAAATTTTTCCAAAAATATGAAAAAATATATCAAAGTGTTGCATATGCAACAGTAAACTGGATTAAAATAGTATATAATTCAAGCATAGCAAAACAACAGTAACATCACAATCGTGAAAAAGAAATCTAAAGATACCAAAGTCAGCTGATCAGACGAGAGATAATAGGAAAAGCGAGGGCAAAGAATATGAAGATTACAGATACTATCAAATACGTAGGTGTAAATGATCATCAGGTAGATTTATTTGAAGGACAGTACAAAGTACCAAACGGAATGGCGTACAATTCTTATGTGATCCTGGATGAAAAGATCGCAGTTATGGATACTGTAGATGCAAACTTCAAACATGAATGGCTGGACAATCTGGATAAAGTTCTGGACGGACGTAAACCGGACTATCTGATCGTACAGCATATGGAACCGGACCACGCTGCAAACGTAGCGAACTTCCTTGAAGTATATCCGGGAACAACCGTAGTTGCCAACGCGAAAACATTCGTGATGATCAAAAATTTCTTTGGACTTGATCTGGAAGGACAGAAACTGGAAGTAGAAAACGGCGGTACATTAAGCCTTGGAAATCATCAGCTTACTTTCGTATTTGCACCGATGGTACATTGGCCAGAGGTTATGGTCACTTATGACAGCACAGACAAGGTTCTTTTCTCCGCAGATGGATTTGGAAAATTTGGCGCACTGGATGTAGAAGAAGATTGGGACGATGAAGCAAGAAGATATTTCATCGGTATTGTAGGAAAATATGGTGCACAGGTTCAGAGACTTTTGAAAGTGGCAGCTACACTGGATATTCAGGTTGTCTGTCCGTTACACGGCCCGGTATTGACAGAGAATCTTGGACATTACATCGGACTGTATGATACTTGGTCCTCCTACACACCAGAGGAAGAAGGTATTGTGATCGCGTATACTTCTGTATATGGACATACCAAAGATGCAGTAGAACTGTTTGCGAATAAACTTAAGAGCAAAGGCTGCCCGAAGGTGGTAGTTTATGACTTGGCGAGAGATGATATGTCTCAGGCACTCAGCGATGCGTTCCGCTACAGCAAGCTGGTACTTGCTACGACAACCTACAATGCAGGGATCTACCCATTTATGAATGACTTTATCACTCGTCTGGTGGAACATAATTTCCAGAACCGTACTGTAGGTCTGATCGAGAATGGTTCCTGGGCACCGCTGGCTGCGAAAGTGATGAAAAATATGCTCTCTGAGTGCAAGAAGATCAACTGGTTAGACACAACTGTGAAGATCATGTCTGCGGTAGATCAGGAAAACAGAGATCAGATGGAAGATATGGCTTCTGAGCTTTGCAAAGAATATATTGCAAAAAATGACGAGTTGGCAAATAAAAATGATATGACTGCTCTGTTCCGCATTGGCTATGGTCTCTATGTAGTAACTTCCAATGACGGCAAAAAGGACAACGGCCTTATCGTAAATACTGTGACACAGCTTACAGATTCTCCGTTCCGAGTAGCGGTTAACATCAATAAGACCAACTATTCCCACCATGTGATCAAGCAGACTGGCATTTTAAATGTAAACTGTCTGTCTGTAGAAGCACCGTTCTCTGTATTTGAACAGTTTGGATTCCAGAGTGGAAGAAGTGCAGATAAATTTGCAGGCCAGAAAGTGAACCGTTCTGACAATGGATTGGTATTCCTTGACAAGTATATCAATGCATTTATGTCTCTGAAAGTAGAGCAGTATGTAGATCTTGGAACACATGGAATGTTCATCTGCAGTGTGACAGAAGCACGTGTGGTAAGTGATCAGGAAACAATGAGCTATACTTACTACCAGAACTATGTAAAACCGAAACCAGAGACAGAAGGTAAAAAAGGCTTTGTATGTAAGATCTGTGGATATGTTTACGAGGGAGAAGAACTTCCGGAAGATTATATCTGCCCACTTTGTAAACATGGAGCAGTTGACTTCGAACCGATCGGTTAAAAGTGACAGCAGAGCTAAAAATGTAAACAAAAATATGAAATAAGAACATAAAATAATAGCCCGTACAGTTATAAAAAGTAACTGTGCGGGCTGTTTTTGCTAGGAGTTAGTTCAATTTGAAAATAAATGAGGCGTAAGGCTTCAGGTGCAGTTCGCTGTCTGTGAGCCAGGATCCTTTATCTTTGGTATCTTCATAATTGGATAAGATCACAGAATCTATGCGCTGTAACGGAAGTCCCTCATAGGAAAAAATCTGATCTTCGTCAGAAAAATTATGTACAGCAAGCCAGGTCTCACCTTGATAAGCTCTGGTGTAGGCGATGATCGGTCCTTCCTGCGGACAGCACAGTTTCAGATCACCATGAGCCATGACCGGATGCTCTTTTCTCAGAGAGATCAGCTTCTGATAAAATTTAAAGATAGAAGTCTCGTCATCCATCTGGCTTGCAGCATTGATCTGTTTATAGTTCGGATTCACGCCAAGCCATGGTTTTTGTGTGGAAAATCCACCGTAAATGCTGTCATCCCACTGCATTGGAGTTCTGGCATTGTCACGGCTGATGCTCTGGGATTCTGCCAGTGCTTCTTCTGGGGATGCACCTTCTTCCAACATAGTCTTATAGTAATTTTGGGTATCGATATCATCGTAATCATCGATGGAAGGATAAGCGACATTGGTCATGCCAAATTCTTCTCCCTGATAGATAAAAGGTGTGCCTGGGAGTGTATGCAGGTAAGCTGCCAGCATTTTGGCGGATTCTTTCCAGAATTTCCCGTCATTTCCGTACAAAGAAACCTGACGTGGTTTATCGTGATTGCTTAAAAACCTTGCCCACCATCCATCTTCCTTGAGTACTTCATAATCGTTCTTTAAATCTTTTTTCATTTTGGCCGGTGACCAGGTTTGGATCTCTACGATCGGAGGCACAAATGCGATCGCCATGTTAAATTCCTGGCTTGCAGCACTGCAATAATTTCTGGAATCTTCTTCGTTGTTGATATTTACCTCACCGACACTCATCAAATGATCCGGAGCCATGGTTTTGGCGACCATTTCCTGGATGTAGCGGTGTGTTCCTTCCAGATTTGCACATGCGACAGTGCCGATCGGTTCGTTCATATCTGCTCTGCCGTCTAATCCTTTATCTAGATAACTGATGGCATCGATTCGATATCCATCCACACCTTTTTCATTCCAAAAACGAATGATATCGAAGATCTTTTCACGGGCATTCGGGTCATCCCAATTTAAGTCAGGCTGTTCTTTGGCAAAGAAATGAAGGTAGTACTGATCTCTTTGCGGGACATACTCCCAGGCACTTCCGCCAAAGACAGACATCCATCCGTTTGGAGCACCACCGTCCGGTGCAGGGTCACGCCAGATATAATAGTCGCTGTAAGGATTATCCTTGGACTTTTTGGATTCCTGGAACCACTCGTGCTGATCAGAGGAGTGATTTAGCACCAGATCCATGATGATCGCAATGCCGCGTTCGTGCGCACCATCTCGGAAAGCCTCCCAGTCCTGCATTGTGCCGAATTCTTCCATGATCTGGAAATAGTCAGAGATGTCATAGCCGTTATCCACATTTGGGGAAGCGTAGACAGGAGACATCCATACAGCGTTGATCCCAAGTTCTTTGAGGTAATCCAGCTTCTCGATCATTCCTTTGAGATCACCGATTCCATCGTGATCTCCGTCTTTAAAACTTCTTGGATAGATCTGGTAGATGACCAGATTCTTGTACCAGTCTTTTGCGTGTTTCATGGTTTTGATTCCTTTCATGATAAAAATAGTCTAACAGTGGTATCACGCGGATGAGTTTCAAAGTAGCGAGGTGCTTAGGCTGGCTGATCTTTGAAATCCTTCCTTATACAAAAGGTAGCAATACAGATAAATACAAAGCAGATCACCCAGGTGACTGGCTCGCAGATACATACGGCGGGATATCCTTTGAACGGTACGATCCAGAATGCAAAGATGATCTTTCCGAGCAGCTCGAGGAGACTGCAAAAAAGAGGGAAGATCTGGTGGCGCATCCCTTGGAAAGTATTTCTCATGATGGTCATAAAGCCCATCGGAGGGAACATTATTGTGCTGATCCTAAGATAAAGGAGTGCATTTTCTATCACAGTAGGATCACTGCTTCCTGTGACCAGGCGGACAGCATAAGACGCTGCAAAGAGGATGAACAGGACTGCGATCAGCCACCAAACCAGGTAAAGCTTAAAGGCGATCTTTACGCCGCCCCAGATACGGGAGCGTTTTTTCGCACCATAGTTTTGGCTGGAAAAAGTAGCCATGCTGGTGGAGAGCGCGGCACCTGGCATCATAAAAAGTTCTGTGAGACGACGACCGCCGACCTGCGCTGCGATATAGACATTTCCCAGTGCGTTGATACTTCCCTGCAAAATGACACTGCCGATGCTGAAGATGGCGTTCATCAGAGCCATACTCATACCTGTGCTGAACATTTCCAGGATGAAGCTGGGAGCTGCGTGGAG
Organism: uncultured Blautia sp.; assembly: GCA_964609645.1. Lineage (GTDB taxonomy): Bacteria > Bacillota > Clostridia > Lachnospirales > Lachnospiraceae > Blautia_A. Next base: position 30,050 of record CAZSTD010000002.1, on the reverse strand, counting down.
ATCTTCTCGTTTCACATGAAGCTGCGGATAGTTTTTCAAGATATAGAAAAGGCAGAGGATAACACTGATAGCCTGCGACAGGATCGTAGCGGCGGCAGCACCCTGAACCCCGAAACCAAGCGGTCCCATAAATAAAAGGTCAAGGATGACATTGATGACACTGCTTACGATCAAAAAGAGCAGTGGTGTCATACTGTTGCCGAGTGCGCGCAGCAGACTTGCCTGTGTGTTGTACATCATAGTCAGCGGGATGCCTGCCAGTATGATGGTGATGTAATCCATAGCTCCTGCGAAAGTGTCGGAAGGTGTCTGAAGGAGCTTTAAAAGTGGATAGCGGAAAAGTAAAAATCCGATCGTCATTGCTGCAGCGACCAGGAGAGAAAGAATGACCATCCAACAGGCGGACTTTCTCATTTCGTTCATCTTTCCATTGCCAAACCAGCGACTGACCGGAAGGGAAAAACCGTTGGTCAGTCCGATAGAAAAGGAAGTGATCAGGCTGTACAAAGCAGCGGTCGCACCGATCTGGGCCAGAGCCGCGTCTCCTAATAGATGTCCTGCGATGGAAGTGTCGGCAAGGTTATATAATTGCTGGAGCAGGTTTCCGATGAAGATCGGAAATGCAAAGGCCAGAAGAAGTCTGGTGATATTTCCGTCAGTCATGTCCAGCACACGACTTTTCTGTGAGGTTTTGGTTACAGCAGACATAAAAGATCTCCTTGATAGATAGTTGGTATTTTAAGGTGTCATCGTATTTTTCTGGCAGCTGTCTCTTTCGACTAAGTGATGAGGGACGATGATCTTGGTAGCCACGAGACTTGGATTTTCGATGTGGCTGATCATCTGTGCGGCAGCTTCGATACCGAGTTGGCAGGAATTGATGTCGATAGAGGTAAGCTGCGGAGAAGTCAGTCTGGCAAGCAGCGAGTTGTTAAAGGAAATGATAGACAGATCCTTTGGGATGGACAGACCTGTTTCCATACAGACTCTTTCGAGCTGAACAGCCAGAATATCATCACTGACTAAGATCGCAGTCGGGCGGTCCTTTTGCAGAAGAAGCTTTCTGAGGCTGTCGGAGCGATCCTGTGACATTTCCGGGATTTCGATACAGTAATCTTCCCGGATCGGGATCCCGTGGGAGAGCAGAGCATACTGATAGCCGGTCTTTCGATCGGAGGAAAACATCAGCGTACTGTCCACACCCAGATAAGCAATGCGCCGATGACCAAGCTGATAAAGGTACTCCGTTGCTTCCTGTCCGGCGAGCAGGTTGTCATTGTCAATATAGATCGTATGGTTGGTGTACTGTGCAGGTTTTCCGATCAGGATATATAAAAGTCCTTCGTTGAAGAGATAGTCGATGATCGGGTCATGCTGCTTGGAATACAGCACGATAAAACCGTCCGCCTTTCCACTTCTGGACATAGATCGGACTGCCTGAAGGATCTCATCCTCGTTCTGGCCGGTGACGATGGTGCTTAGATACTGATGCTCGTTGCAGTAGTGGCTGATCCCGCGTATTGCCTCAAGATAAAAGGAGTTTTCATAAACTTCTCTTGCGGATGCGGGAAGGATGATCCCGATCGCGCGGGAATTTTGGGAAGCAAGGTTACTTGCCTGGAAGTTTGGCTCATATCCAAGCTCGTTCATTGCTTTTCGGACCCGTTCCTTGGTTTCTTCACTGATGGACGGGTTATTTTTGCAGGTTCTGGAAACAGTGGAGGGGGAAACTCCTGCCAGAGCTGCAACATCTTTGATCGTTACTCCCATAAAAAAACCTCCGTATGGATAAAATGTGCAAGTCGTTGCATGAATGAATTGCACAAAATTTCTAAAATATGAAATGGAATGTGAGTATCCGTGTTGCTTCTTCGAGCACAGAGTGGTGCTTTCTATGCAGATCATAAGGTTCTGGAAACCATATTAAATAGGATATTCACGCTAAGCATATTGTAATGGATAAGCAGAGAGATGTCAAATTCCCTATATATCGAAAAAGTGCACAAAAAACATAATAGAAAATTGTATAAAAAGTAGAAAAATAAAAAACAGATTGTAATCTGTGCAACTTGCGGTTATAATCTGTGCAAACGCTTGCATAAAAATGCGCAAACGAATATATAAAATCAAAGAGAGGTTTTTCAATGAACAGTAAGGAAAAAGAAAAAGTTCAGCCTGTTGTATGGGCACCGCTCACTGGAAAGGCAGTAGCCCTGGATCAGGTTCCGGATCCTGTATTTTCCGGCAAGGTGCTGGGAGATGGAATCGCGATCATTCCAAGCGATGGAAAGATCGTCAGCCCTGTGGATGGAGAAGTGACATCCGTGGCAGACACCGGACATGCGTACGGTTTTACGACCAAAGAAGGATTGGAGATCTTAGTCCATGTGGGTCTGGAGACCGTATCCTTAAAAGGAGAATGCTTTAAGGTCTATGCAAAAGAGGGAGATCAGGTTAAAAAAGGCGATCTGATCGCAGAGGTGGATCTTGCATATCTCAAGGAAAAAGAGATCAATCCGATCACACCGGTCCTTCTGTGCTCAGATACAGAAGACAAAACACTTAAATATGCAGATGGCGCAGTGGAGGCAGGAAAGACAGTTGTACTTGCGATGGATGAATGCAAAGATACAGAACAAGTTCCTACACAGCCAAAAGAGGAAGCAGCGCCAAAACAGGCTAACAGCAAAGTAGCCGATGAGAAGCCAGCTAAGAAGAAATTTAAGTTTAACTTTGATTTTCTGCAGAAGTTAGGCAAGGTATTGATGACTGTTATCGCAGTTATGCCGGCGGCTGGACTGATGATCAGCCTTGGAAAACTGGTACAGATGGCAGGCGCAGATATGTCTATGGTCATGACGATCGGAAGCACGATGGAAAACATCGGCTGGGCGGTCATCAATAACCTGCACATCCTGTTTGCAGTAGCAATTGGTGGTTCCTGGGCAAAAGAGCGCGCAGGCGGTGCGTTCGCAGCGTTGATCACATTTATTTTGATCAACCAGATCACAGGTTCCATCTTTGGTGTGACAGCTGAGATGCTCAATGACGCTGATGCAGTCACACATACACTTTTTGGACAGGAAATCCTTGTAAACGGATACTTTACTTCCGTATTAGGAGTGCCGGCTCTGAATATGGGTGTTTTCGTAGGTATCATTGCCGGATTTGCGGGCGGCGTGATCTACAATAAATATTATAATTACCGTAAACTTCCAGATGCACTTGCATTCTTTAATGGAAAACGCTTTGTTCCGTTGGTATGTATCTTATGGTCCGTGATCATTTCACTGGTATTGTCCGTGATCTGGCCGGTGGTACAGTCCGGGATCAACGCATTTGGTGTGTGGATCGCCAATTCTTCTGCAACATCACCGATCCTGGCACCGTTTGTCTATGGAACACTGGAACGTCTCTTACTCCCGTTCGGTCTGCATCATATGCTGACGATCCCGATGAACTATACTTCCTTTGGAGGAACTTATACTATCGCAACTGGGATTAACGCAGGAACACAGGTATTTGGACAGGATCCGCTGTGGCTTGCCTGGGTAACAGACCTGATCAACTATAAAAATGCAGGGGATATGAGCGCATACGAAACACTGCTCACAACTATCACTCCGGCTCGTTTTAAAGTTGGACAGATGATCGGTGCGACAGGACTGCTCCTTGGTATCGCACTTGCGATGTACCGCAGAGTTGATGCGGACAAACGCGCGAAATATAAATCTATGTTTATCTCTACAGTACTGGCTGTATTTTTGACAGGTGTGACAGAGCCTCTGGAATTTATGTTCATGTTCTGTGCACTGCCGCTTTACATTGTATACGCACTCCTTCAGGGTTGTGCCTTCGCTATGGCAGGTGTGATCCATTTACGTGTACATTCCTTCGGTAACCTGGAGTTCATCACACGAATTCCGATGAGCTTAAAGGCGGGACTTGCCGGAGATGTCATCAACTTTGTGATCTGCGTGGTCGTATTCTTCGTGATTGGCTATTTTGTGGCATACTTTATGATAGGCAAATTTAAATTTGCAACACCGGGAAGACTTGGAAATTACACCGAGGAGAATGGTGATGAAGAAGAAGGTAGCGCTTCTGCGGCATCTGTACAGAAAGGTTCTGCTGACAGTCAGGCGGAGCGCATCATCGGACTGCTTGGCGGTAGAGAAAACATCGTGTTGGTGGATGCCTGCATGACCAGACTGCGTGTAACAGTCAAGGACCTTGAAAAAGTTGCAGATCTCACTGCATGGAAAGCAGAGGGTGCTCTGGGACTGATCAAAAAAGATAACGGTATCCAGGCGGTCTATGGCCCGAAAGCGGATGTTTTGAAATCTGACATCAATGATATTTTATGATGTGAAGAATTGGAAAATTGTGGTATAATAAAAGGCGAAAAAATGAAGTTTATAACACTGAATACGCATAGTCTGGAAGAACCAGGCTATGCGGACAAAAAAATCGCATTTGCAGAGGTGATAAAAAAGGAGTTGCCGGATATCCTGGCGCTTCAGGAAGTGAACCAGTCTGTAAATGCAGAGCCCGTATCGGATGAAACGCTGAAAGGCTTTGCCAGATGTCCGGAGTTTCATTCTCCGGTGAGAGCAGATAATCATGCGCTGGCTCTTACACAGCTTTTGGAAAAAGATGGGATCTCTTATCATTGGACTTGGATATCTGCCAAATTGGGGTATGGAAAGTATGATGAAGGGATGGCGATCTTTTCGAAGAAGCCGATCGCAGAAGTAAAGCAATATCTGATCAGTCAGACGGATGATTATCAGAACTGGAAGACGCGAAAGATCCTTGGAATCCGAACTGTTGGAAGCAGCGACTGGTTTTTTACCGTACATATGGGATGGTGGAAAGATGACGAGGAGCCGTTTTCTCTCCAGTGGACAGAACTGCAGGAGTTTTTCCGCCAGGATGGGATCGATAAGGATAGGATCTGGCTGATGGGAGACTTTAACAGTCCTTGTGATGTGAGTGGGGAAGGATATCAGATGGTCTGCGACAGCGGATGGCTGGATTCCTATGTGCTCGCAGAACAGAAGGACAGAGGAGTGACTGTGGAAAAGGAGATTGATGGATGGCGTGGCGCAGAGATAAAGACGATGCGCCTGGATTACATTTTCTGTAACAGAAAGTGCCAGATCAAGGCATCCGAGGTGATCTGCAACGGAAAACGATATCCGATCGTTTCGGACCATTACGGGGTTATGATATCAGGCATCGCCTGATATTCTTCCGGAAGGAAGGCTGAGAGTATTCTTGAATAAAATAAAAAGGAGTAAGGTTATGGGTAAAAGAGCAGCTGGAATTTTAATGCCGATCAGCAGTCTGCCTTCAGAGTACGGCATTGGATGTTTTTCAAAAAGTGCATATGATTTTGTAGACTGGTTGAAGGAGGCTGGACAGACCTACTGGCAGATCTTGCCGTTAGGACCGACCAGTTATGGAGATTCCCCATATCAGTCATTTTCTACATTTGCAGGTAATCCATATTTTATCAGTCTGGATGCACTGGTGGAGGAAGGAGTCCTGACAAAGAAGGAATGCGAAAAAGTAAACTGGGGAAAAGGCGCTGACACGGTAGATTATGAAAAAATCTATAAAGGCCGTTACCCACTCCTCAGAAAAGCATACGAAAACAGTGATATCAGTAAGAATCCAGATTATCAGAAGTTTATGGCAGAGAATAGCTGGTGGCTGTCTGATTACGCACTGTTCATGGCAGTAAAAGACCGCTTTGAAGGTGTAGAGTGGACGAAGTGGGCGGAGGATATCCGACTTCGCTGGAGCAATGCCATGGATTACTATCGCGAGGAATTATATTTTGATATTGAATTTCAGCAGTACATGCAGTTTAAGTTCTACGAACAGTGGACGAAACTGAAAGCCTATGCCAACTCTAAAGGGATCAAGATCATCGGAGATATTCCGATCTATGTTGCGATGGACAGCGCAGATGCCTGGGCGCATCCGGAACTGTTCCAGTTGGATCAGGACAATATCCCGCTGGCAGTTGCAGGATGCCCTCCGGATGGATTCTCTGCGACAGGTCAGCTCTGGGGAAATCCTCTGTATCGCTGGGACTATCACAGAGATACCGGATACCAGTGGTGGATCTCCAGAATGAGCTATTGCTTCCGATTGTACGATGTTGTCCGCATTGACCATTTCCGTGGATTTGATGAGTATTTTTCTATTCCGTACGGAGCGACGGATGCGAAGGGCGGTCATTGGGAAAAAGGGCCGGGGATCGATCTTTTCCGCAGGATCGAACAGGCACTTGGATGGAAACAGGTTATCGCAGAGGATCTGGGATATATGACAGACTCTGTTCGTCAGCTCGTGCGCGAGAGCGGATTCCCGGGAATGAAGGTTCTGGAATTTGCGTTTGACTCCAGAGATTCCGGATGTGCGAGTGATTATCTTCCGCACAACTATCCGGAAAACTGTGTGGCATACACCGGAACACATGACAACGAGACGATCGTTGGATGGTGGAGCAGCATCACTGCTGCTGAGCAGAAGCTCGCAAGAGATTATCTGTGCGACCATACGACCCCGGATGAAGATTTATATAAATCCTTTATCAGCTTGATCATGAGAAGTGCGGCAAACATCTGTGTGATCCCGATGCAGGATTACATGGGACTGAATAATACATACCGTATGAACAAGCCTTCCACAGTGGGAACAAACTGGAAATGGCGGATCAAAAAGAGAGAGCTGACTAAGAAACTCCAAAAAGAGATCCACGATACAACTCTTAGATATGGACGTAAGAACTGGGATTGATCCTTGAAAGGATAAGCCAGATTGGTGACAGCACCCAAAGGAAACGGATAAGTTTCCTTTGGGTGCTGTTTTTTGCGTTAAGGAGATATGCTTCCAAAGAAAGAGATTGCATTTCCAATAAGGTCTGTTAAAATAGTAACTGGATTTGTATAGTAACTTATATGATTTGTAAATTTACGGATGGAAAATTCTGCAAATGTGCAGAGTTAATTATGAGTAAAAGATAATAGGAGGTTCATAATGGATCATAAAAAAATAGATTACAGCAAACTGGAAATGAGTCTTACAGATGTGATCAAGGAGCAGCAGGCGAAACTTGGATACAGAAAGGAAAAGATCAGTCTTTACTATCCTCTGAGCTCTTTAAACCATTTCTTTGGGACAAAGGCAGATGCAGAAGAAATGATGGAACTGTTAAAGGAGTTCCCGGCTTATATAGAAGAACGATTTGGAGAAGTAACAGTTTCTCATAAAAAAGAACGTTTTTGTTTTACAGTTTCTGACCAGGCATCAGAATATGTGCATGAACATATGAAAGAAAATGAATTTATCAAAGCGCTGATCGATATTGTCGGCAGACATGGATGTACTATGGAGGAGATCAGAGCGCTGTTTCGTTCCTACTCTGATCAGATCCGTATAGAAAAAATGGATGATGATGAATTTGACGAGATGATCTGCTTTGAGGATGGAGAAGACCCTTATTATTATTGTTTTAAGGATGAAGGGTGTCATATCATCTATCATCGTTTCCTTCCGGAAGACTATGCAGAATTTGGATTTTGAGAAAAGTATGTTATTTTTTTGTCAGACAATAATCTAAATAAAACCAAGAAAATACAAAATTCAATATTGACATACGCGCTCATTAATGTTACGTTTAACTTAACTTTTCTTTTTCTGAGCAATCTGCTGTCGTGCTTATGTTCCGAGGAAATTTTCGCCAAAAATGATAAAAATGAATAAATATCAGCATAGCATAAAATGATACAGATTACAGAAAAATATAGGTATGAATACAGGTATGAATCATAGTTGGAGGAAAGATCGATGAGAAAAACAAAAATCATATGTACATTAGGACCGTCTACAGATAAAGGGAATATATTAGAACAGCTTGTGAAGGAAGGCATGAATGTTGCCAGATTTAACTTTTCTCATGGTCCATATGATGAGCAGAAAGGCCGTATGGATAAACTGAAAGAACTCCGTAAAAAATACGATAAACCGATCGCTGCACTTTTGGATACGAAAGGACCGGAGATCCGTCTTGGATGTTTTAAAAATGACGAAAAGGTATCTCTGGAAGAGGGACAGACGTTTACTTTTACAAACAAAGATATCGAGGGAACGAAAGAGTGCGTAAGCATTACTTATAAAGAACTTTATAAGGACGTAAAACCAGGCGGACATATCCTGATCGATGATGGTCTTGTGGATATGGAAGTTGTCAAGATTGATGGACAGGATATTGTATGTAAAGTTATCAATGCTGGAACTATCGGAAATAAAAAAGGTGTAAATGTCCCGGGAGCAAACTTAAAAATGCCGTTTATCAGCAAAAAAGATTATGAAGACCTTATCTTTGGTATCAAAGAAGGATTTGACTTTGTAGCTGCATCTTTCACACGTACTGCGGACGATGTGCGTGAAGTGAGAAAGATCCTGAACGAAAACGGCGGAGCGGACATCAACATCATCGCGAAGATCGAGAACCAGCAGGGTGTGGATAACATTGATGAGATCATCGAGGAAGCAGATGGAATCATGATCGCCAGAGGTGATATGGGTGTTGAGATCCCTCCGGAATATGTACCGGTCATCCAGCAGAAGATCATTCAGAAGGTTTACTCTGCAGGTAAACAGGTTATCACAGCGACACAGATGTTAGATTCCATGATCTCTCATCCGAGACCAACCCGTGCGGAAGCGACAGACGTTGCCAATGCGATCTATCAGGGAACCAGTGCGATCATGCTTTCCGGCGAGACTGCAGCAGGTAAATATCCGGTGCAGGCACTTCAGATGATGATCCGAATTGCAGAGCATATGGAAGAAAACATTGATTACAATGCGATCTTTAAGAAAACAGACAGAAATGAAAATCCAGATATTACAAATGCTATCGCACATGCGACTTGCCTGACTGCGATCGATTTAAAAGCTCAGGCGATCCTGGCAGTGACGAAATCAGGAAGCACAGCCCGCATGATGTCCAAACACAGACCGGGATGCCTCATTGGCGGATGCACCTGCTCTGAGAGAGCACAGCGTCAGCTGAACCTTTCTTGGGGTGTATATCCGATGCTGATCAAGGAAGAATACAGCTCTGAGATCCTTTGCCTGCGTGCTATCGAGGCTGCACAGAAACATGGTCTTGTAGGCGTGGGAGACACCGTTGTATTTGCAGGCGGTGTACCTCTTGGAATCCCAGGAGGAACGAATATGATCCGTGTATGTAAAGTGGATTAATTGTTTGTTCTGGCAATTTAAACAATGATGAGTGATCTTAGGAGGGAGTACTGCGTTGCAGTATTCCCTCTTTTGTGTTATACTGAATTTAATCTCTGGAAGCAATTTTGGAACAAAAAATATGCTGTCAGATATTAAGATATCACTGAGGAAAATAGATCAAAGGACTAAGTGTATAAGATCATGAAATGGTTAATTATAAAACACAAAGCAAAAATCGTAGGGTGGATGATCCTATTGGCTTTTCTGTGTATGGCGTGTAGAGCGGCTTACGTGACTGGGAGTAAATCTGCTCATGTAACGAATAAAGAACTGGATAGTCTTCAGTTGGATGCTTGTACGAAATTGATGATCGTTGCGCATGCTTCGGATGAGAGCATTTGGGGCGGTGCACATCTTGCTGATCAAGGCTACTTTGTGGTATGTCTCACAGATGGCTACAGCAAAACGCGTAGGAGTGAATTTCAGTCGGCTATGAAAGCATCTGGAAATAAAGGATTGATATTAAGATATCCAAATACCGTCCATGGTGAGCGGTCAAGATGGGCGGGGGATAAGAAAGATATCATAAAGGATCTGGACACGATCCTCACTTATAAACACTGGAATATGGTGGTGACACATAATCCAGAGGGTGAATATGAAGATATCCAACATGAAATGACAAGCCAGCTCGTGACACAGGAATATTATCGAAACTACGAGATCAATAATTTATATTATTTTGGGAAATATTATACAGAAGATGTGATGGCAGAGATGACAGAGTCTCTGCGCAAGGTATCTTCCTCCAGTGAAAAAATAAAAAGAGAGATGCTGACTCATTACGCATCCAAACAGAAAACGGTAGATAAGTTTACACATATGATACCGTATGAAGAATGGACACAGTCGGGTGAGATCCGGGCGAAATAGATGTCCGGCAGAGCTGAATGTATGGAAAGAACTGCGTGGAGCAGCAGTGATCTCATCAACAGACAAATGGAGTAAAAATATGCAGGAACAATTTTCAAGAACAGAGCTTCTTTTGGGAAAGGAAGCGATGGATAAGCTGGCGGATTCCCGAGTGGCAGTGTTTGGGATCGGCGGAGTCGGCGGATACGTCTGTGAAGCGCTGATACGAAGTGGAGTTGGTGCGATCGACTTGATCGACAATGACAAGGTTTGCCTGACAAATCTCAACAGACAGATCATCGCTACACATAAAACGATAGGACAATATAAGACAGAAGTAATGAAAGACAGGATCTTGGAGATCAATCCTGATGCGAAGGTGTGTATTCACAACTGTTTTTATCTGCCGGAGACAGCAGGTGAATTTGATTTTCAGGAATATGACTATATCGTGGATGCAGTGGATACGGTGACTGCGAAGATTGAGCTTATCATGCAGGCAAAGGAAGCTGGTACACCGATCATAAGCAGCATGGGAGCTGGAAATAAGCTGGATGCCAGTGCTTTTCGGGTAGCAGATATCTA
>CAZSTD010000002.1:1900-19186 GCA_964609645.1 uncultured Blautia sp. | reverse complement strand
AGAAAACGTATAATAAGGCTTGTGTAAATTTTGATCCTATATAAGACTATGTGTAACCATATATAATAGGAAGTAAATCAGAAAAGATAAGCAAACGATAAAAAGAATGAGAAAAGGAGAACTATGAGAACAATCAGTGTAGAAGAACTTGAGAAGATCGATCCTTCTCAGGTCACGATCATAGATGTGCGCCCGGCAGAACCGTACAAGAGCGGAACTTTTCCAGGGGCAAAAAATATTCCGCTGGCTCAGTTTGAGGAACAGATGGAAACAATAGAAAAAGGCAAAACAGTCTATGTGCTTTGCCATACCGGTGATAAAAGTCAGGGATGTGTGGAGATGCTGGAGAATGCAGGATACGATGCGGTCAATGTAGAAGGCGGATACCGCGCATACCTTCGTCTGTCTCTGAGCCGTTTTGTGGAAAATGATGCTGAGGAAGAGAAGAAAAAGAAAACAAAAGAGATCGAGCATAGTATTATCAAGACTTTCCGCAAAACAATCTGGCGTCCGTTTACTAAGGCGCTGAATGAGTATCAGTTTATTCAGGAGGGGGATAAGATCGCGGTCTGTGTATCCGGAGGTAAAGACTCCATGTTGTTGGCGAAGCTGATCCAGGAGCTGCAAAGACATGGAAAGATCCACTTTGAAGCAGTATTTCTGGTGATGAATCCAGGATATAATGCAGATAACTGGAAGATCATCCAGAACAATGCGGAACTTTTGGGGATCCCGCTGACAGTATTTGAGAGTGAGATCTTTGATACAGTTGCGGAGATTGATAAAAATCCTTGCTACCTTTGTGCAAGAATGAGACGAGGCTATCTGTATTCTCATGCGAAAGAGCTGGGATGCAATAAGATCGCACTTGGACATCATTTCGATGATGTGATCGAGACGATCTTGATGGGAATGCTTTATAGTGGCAAGGTGGAGACCATGATGCCGAAGCTCCATAGTCAGAATTTCGAGGGGATGGAGCTGATCCGTCCGATGTATCTGGTCAAAGAGTCTGCGATCAAGGCATGGAGAGATGTCAACGGTCTGCAGTTTATCCAGTGTGCTTGTCGCTTTACAGAGAATTGTACAAGCTGCGGCGGCGGACGTGGTTCTAAACGCGATGAGATGAAAGAACTCGTTGCACAGTTTCGAAATACCAGCAGCGTGATCGAGACAAATATCTTTAATAGTGTGCGCGATATCAACCTTCGCACAGTGATGGGATATCACAAGGACGGCGAATATTATAATTTCCTTGATGATTATGATATGCGTGGAAATAAGGGTACAAAAGAAACAGAATAAATGATTTAGATAGAAACGTGTTTAGGGAGGCGCCAGTGACATTACAGGAAATTCTTGAGAGCGTAAAAAGTGGTTCGGTATCTGTGGAGGAAGCAGAAAAGATCCTAAAAAAAGAAAGCTATGAAGAGATGGGATATGCAAAGCTGGATACGAGCAGGAGAGCGCGGACTGGATTTGCGGAAGTGATCTACTGCAGCAACAAGGCGGATGAGCATCTCATGAATATTTTTGAGAGATTATATAGAGAAGACGGAGAAGTTTTCGGGACGAGAGCTTCCCAATACCAGTATGAGCTGGTAAAAGAGAAGTTCCCGCAGGCGAAATACGATCCGGTATCCCGTATTCTGAAGATTGAGAAAGAGGGTAAGAAGCTGGTGGGAAAGGTCGCAGTGTGTTCGGCAGGAACTGCAGATATCCCGGTGGCAGAGGAAGCTGCCCAGACCGCAGAATATTTTGGCACGAAAGTAGAGCGGATCTATGATGTGGGTGTGAGCGGAATGCATCGTTTGTTTTCCAAGATGGAAACGATTCAAAGTGCAAATTGTGTGGTCGCAGTTGCAGGAATGGAAGGCGCGCTTGCCAGCGTGATGGGCGGTCTGGTGAGCAGACCGGTGATCGCAGTCCCGACTTCTGTGGGATATGGCGCGAGTATGAATGGGCTTTCTGCACTTCTTACGATGATCAACTCCTGTGCAAATGGAATTGCAGTGGTAAATATTGATAACGGTTATGGAGCGGGATATCTGGCAACGCAGATCAATCGTCTGGCGGTTGGAAATGAGGCGGAATATCGAGATCCGTATCCGATGGAAAGAACGCGGGAGGATTAAAGTAAGATGGGAAAAACATTATATTTAGAATGCTATTCCGGGATCAGCGGAGACATGACAGTTGCCGCGCTTCTTGATTTAGGAGCAGATCAAGAAGTATTGGAACAAGCGCTTAAAAGCCTGCCTGTCTCTGGCTTTCAGACGAAGATCAGCCGAGTGACAAAGTCAGGGATCGATGCCTGTGATTTTGATGTGATCTTAGACCAGAAGCATGAAAATCATGACCATGATATGAAGTATCTCCATGGTCATCATCATGAAGAAGATATGCATGGTCATCATCATGAAGGAAATATGCATGCTCATTGTCATAAAGAAGATACGCATACACACCATCATGAAGGAAATATGCATGCTCATTGTCACGAAGAAGATACGCATGAACATCATCATAAAGAAGAACATACACATTCGCATATGCACCACCATGAGCACCGAGGAATGAAAGAGATCACAGATATCATCAAAAACAGTGCTATGACAGAGAATGCGAAATACTTAGCATTGAAGATATTTACGATCTTGGCGGAAGCAGAAAGTAAAGCACACAGGGTTCCGGTAGATCAGGTGCATTTCCATGAAGTAGGAGCGATCGATTCGATCGTGGACATTGTTTCTGTTGCGGTGTGTCTGGATGCACTGGATATTACAGAGGTGATCGTACCAGTCCTTTATGAGGGGCAGGGAACTGTGCGCTGTCAGCATGGGATTCTTCCGATACCGGTTCCGGCTGTGGCAAATGTAGTAAGTGCCCATCATTTGAATCTAAAGATCACACAGATTTCCGGTGAGCTGGTAACTCCAACAGGAGCTGCGATCGTGGCAGCGATAAAAACAAAGGATCATCTGCCGGAAGACTTTACGGTAGAAAAGGTTGGGATTGGTGCAGGCAAGCGCCAGTATGAATGTCCTGGTATCCTTCGTGCTATGCTGATCGAGAAAAATGAGAAAATTTCTGCGGATGCTGCGGATAGAAACTTAAATGTGGATTTGCCGGGAGAATCAGACAGCATCATTAAGATGGAGACAAATATCGATGACTGCAGCGGCGAGGTATTGGGATATGTTATGGACTGCCTGTTAAAGGCAGGGGCCAGGGATGTTTATTATACACCGATCTATATGAAAAAGAACAGACCGGCTTGGATGCTGAGTGTTCTCTGCAAAGAAGAAGACTTGCAGAAAATGCAGCACATTGTATTTAAAGAGACAACGACGATCGGGATCCGTTATACAAAAATGGAGCGGACGATCTTGCCGAGAGTAGAGCGGACGGTTTCGACCCCGTGGGGAGATGCACAGGTCAAAGTGTGTACGCTTGATGGTGCAGAGCAGCTTTATCCAGAATATGAGAGTGTTGCGCAGCTGAGCAGGGATGCGCAGGTACCGTTTGCTGAGATATATGCTTATCTGGCGGGTTCCCAAATAAGATAAAAAATAGTTTCAGATCTATTTTTTAAAGAAGGTCTATAAGAAAATTCATAAAAAATAATAAAATAAAAGTCACAGACTCGAGAGTGATAGGGTTTCTGCCAAGCAGACAGAGGAAATATCATTCACGAAACTGTGACTTTTTTAAATATTTTTATAGATGATCTTATAAATCAGTCAAAGATCACAGAGTGCTGATCCCGTCATCGTCATAACGGTCATAGTCAGCGCCTTCGTATCCGATCATACGGATGGTAGATACATCGATATCTTTTACAGTTTCTGCTGTGTCGGCAACAGGGATTGCTTTGCCCTTGCGGATAAACAGAGGAACTTCATTTAAGGCAACTTCTACGTAGTGGTGGCCCTGTGCCAGGATCTCTGTAGAAATGCTTCCGTCAGGAAGGAATTTCACAAACATCATTTCTTCTGGCAGATAGACATAACGACCTTTTGCGTTCTGTGTATAAACCGGAGCGATCATGAGCTCATTTCCGAGAAGAAGCTGATCTTCTACCTGGGAAGCAAAGCTATCCTCAGTGTAATCAAACGCCAGCGGGCGGAACATCATGTCGTCGTTTAAAGCTGCTTTCATATATTCGCTGTAAAGATACGGGATCAGACGGTATCTGACACCGATCACATGGCGGAAATCTTCAACATTTTCAAACTGGTAAGCCTCCTGTTCTCTAGTTCCCAGTGCTGCGTGGTTTCTCATGAGCGGAGTGAACACGCCCAAAGCTAACCAGCGAAGAACGAGGTCGCGGGTAGTGTTTACACCGAAACCGCCAAGGTCAGCACCTGTGTAAAGGAAACCGCACATATTTAAGGATGGCAGCATCTTCAGGTTTAAGAGGATGTGTGACCACCAGGATTTATTATCTCCCATCCAGATACCACCGTATCTGTGCATTCCGATATAGGAAGAGCGGGAGAACATCAGGAAACGTTTGCCAGGAGCGATCTTTTCAAAGGCTTCGCCTGCTGCACGTGTCATGTTGTAGCCAAACAGGTTGTGGACTTTATCGTGACGGATCTTCTGACCGTTTACATTATGATAGAAACGTTTGTAATCTTCAGGATTATTTGCAAGTCCGGCTACCTTGTCGCCAAGTGTGAAACCAGGAGCTTCTTCGTTATCCATAAATTCATCTTTGATGTACTGCTTCAGCTCTGCGACACCCTCCGGAGTACAGAACATGGCTGGCTCGTTCATATCATTCCAGAAAGCATCAATCCCTTTGGAGATCAGACGGTCATATTTCTGGCCGAACCATGCGCGGGCATCTGCGTTTAAGACATCTGGGAAGTGTGTCCATCCAGGCCATACAGCGGAAACGAAATCGCTGCCGTCTTCGCGCTTGCAGAAATAGCCATTTTCGACACCTTCCTCGTAAACATCATAACCTTTTTCGACTTTTACACCAGCGTCAATGATCGGCACCAGATGGATGTCTTTGGCTTTCATACTGTCTACATATGCTTCGAAATCTGGGAAATTTTCTTCATTTACAGTGAAATCTTTGTAGTCTTCCATGTAGTCGATATCCATGTATACCATATCCAGCGGGATATGAAGCTTACGGTGTTCGTCAGCTACTTTTGTAAAATCTTCTGCTGTAGTGTAACCCCAGCGGCTCTGTCCAAATCCGAATGCGAATTTCGGAGGGATGTAGCTTCTTCCGATGATCTTGCGGAACTGTTTTACGATGTCATACGCGTTTTCACCATCGATCACATACAGGTCAAGATCTGCATCCTCGCAGCTGATCTTAAGCTGGGAAGAGTAGGTATATCCGATGTCAAAAGTGAGTTTGCCAGGATAGTCTACGAACAGACCGAAAGTGCGGCTGCCGGAGAGAACGATGAAATTGTGTGCTCCGTAGAGAGAAATTTTATCTTCAGAATGGTCCGGCTGATCGGAACAGTTGCTCTCGTAAAGATAACCTCTTTTGTTGATACCGCGATTGGATTCTCCAAGACCGTATACAACGTCGTCTGCGTCCATGTCATAAGTAAAAGAAAAGCCATTCTCTGTGGAAATCTTTCCATAGGCAGGTGTGCCCTCGCTGGCTGGGATCTGCTTTACAATAGCTTCTGTGTCAAATGGATGTCCAAAAGTATATTTCAGGATCATATGTGATAACCTCCTTAAAAAATAATGGAAACGTTTATGTGTGACCGAAAAAAGATATGAAACACGGTCACTTCTTAAATTTTATGATATAAGATATAAATGTGATTTTCAACTGAAATTATGACACATTTATTCATTATTTTGACTTTTTTTGTTTCGGGCACAGAGGAGATTCTGTAAAAAAATCCGACACTGTGAGCCTTTACAACTTTATCTTAAAAAACTTTTTCCTGTACATATGCGCCAAAAAGTGCTAAAATTATCCTTAACTACATAAGAAAGGTTTTATTTATTATGCTTCAGACAATTGAATCTATCAACAGCGTCGTAAATAATTTCATCTGGGGTGTCCCGGCAATGATCTGTATCATCGGCGTAGGGCTTTATTTGAGCCTGCGGACAAGATTTATTCAGATCCGCAAACTTCCTTATGCATTAAAGACAACGCTTGGAAGGATCTTTAAGAAAAAAGAAGCTACGGATGGCTCTATGACTCCATTCCAGGCGGTGTGCACAGCGCTGGCTGGTACAGTGGGAACTGGAAATATCGCTGGCGTCGCAGGAGCGATCGCGATCGGTGGTCCGGGTGCGGTGTTCTGGATGTGGGTTTCTGCGATCCTTGGAATGTGTACGAAATTTACAGAGGTTACGCTTGCCGTTCATTTCCGTGAGAGAAACAAGAACGGAGATTATGTGGGCGGTCCGATGTACTATATTAAGAACGGACTTAGTAAGAAATGGCATTTTTTGGCAGTTCTTTATTCTGCTTTTGGTGTACTTACCGTTTTTGGAACTGGAAATGCGACACAGGTAAATACGATCACAACAGCGATCGACACAGCGCTGCTTAATTTTCATGTGATCTCCGATTCCTCAACAGGGATATTGAACCTGGTCTTTGGAATCGTGATCACAATCCTAGTGGGAATGATCCTTCTTGGCGGGATCAAGAGGATCGGAAGTGTTTCTGAAAAACTGGTACCATTTATGGCAGTGCTCTATATAGTCCTGGGGATTGGCGTTGTGCTCTTAAATATCAATAGAGTGCCGGCTGTTTTCCATGATATCGTATACGGTGCGTTTAATCCGTCAGCAGTCACTGGAGGTGTGGTCGGAAGCTTCTTTATGAGTATGAAAAAGGGTGTATCCCGTGGTATCTTTTCCAATGAAGCTGGTCTTGGTACCGGATCGATCGCTCATGCATGCGCAGATACGAGCAAACCTGTAAAACAAGGTATGTTTGGTATTTTTGAGGTATTTGCAGATACGATCGTGATCTGTACACTGACCGCGCTTGTTATCTTAGTGAGTGGTGTTCCGGTCAACTACGGAGCCGCAGCAGGAGCAGAGCTTACAATCTCTGGTTTTACGGCAACCTATGGAAACTGGGTGTCTATTTTTACCGCAGTTGCAATGTGCTGCTTTGCATTTTCAACGATCATTGGATGGGGATTGTACGGTGCACGCTGTACAGAGTTCCTTTTCTCCGCGAAAGCAGTTCGTCCTTTCATGATCCTTTATTCACTGGTGGCGATCCTTGGAGCGACTGTCGATCTGGGGCTTTTGTGGAGCATCGCAGAGACCTTCAATGGTCTGATGGCGATCCCGAACTTGATCGGTGTGTTCCTTCTTTCTGGAACCGCTATCAAACTTACCAAAGAATACTTTGCTGAGAAATAAGAGAAAAATGGGAAGATCCTGAAGAATCTTTGACAGAAGACTTCAGGATCTTTTTTTGACTTTATATGTTTGATGATCTATGATATAAAATTAGTAGAAAAGAGCTCAGTGCTCAAAATATAGATCAATGAGAAGGAGGGAAAAATGAAACCGATCGCACATATAGAAAATGATTTTCCAACAAAATTTGGGATTCCCAGACAAAGCGGCAGAGTCAAGTCACTCAAGGCAAAGATCGTATTTGAACCGGAATTTCGCAATCCAGATGCGTGCAGGGGGTTGGAAGAATACTCCCATATCTGGCTGATCTGGGAATTTTCACAGGCAAAAAGAGAAAATTGGTCACCGACAGTCCGACCTCCGAGACTGGGAGGAAATATAAGAAAAGGAGTGTTCGCGACACGATCTCCGTTTCGGCCCAACCCGATCGGATTATCCTGCGTGAAGCTTGTAAAAGTATCCGTTTCACAAAATCAAGGACCAGTGTTGTATATAGAAGGAGCAGACCTGATGGATGGCACACCGATCTATGATATAAAACCTTATATTCCGTATGCAGACTGCCACCCGGAGGCCACGGGCAGTTTTACAGAAAGCTCCAAGGATCATCATTTGAAGGTGGATTTTCCGCCGGAGCTTCTCGAAAAGATACCGCTTGAGAGCCAGGAGGCGCTTCTGGAGGTACTGGCAGATGATCCACGTCCAGGTTACCAGCATGACCCGCAGCGTTCCTACGGAATGCCTTTTGGGGAAAATGACATTCATTTTCGAGTGGAAGGAGATACTTTGTCCGTATATGAGGTGACGAAATTTGTAAAAAAACAGCGGAAATCATCAGATGCTTGTGAAAAATAACTATTTTCAGATATTTCTGCAAGAAATGCTTGCAAAATCTGTGATTCTTCAATAAAATATTATCAGACTTTACAATAGTAGAGCGGAAAAATTTCAGTGCGGCAATAAGCTGATAAAAGCGAAAAAGGTAGAAATCGTAAATGCATAAATGAAAGAGATCAGCTTGCTGGCAGCAAAAATAAGTTACGTGTGAGGAGCGAAGGTTATGAAAAAAATAGTGAAATTCGGCGGAAGTTCTCTGGCAAATGCCCAGCAGTTTGAGAAAGTTGGAGAGATCATCAGAAGCGATGAGAGTAGACGTTACGTGGTTCCGTCAGCGCCGGGAAAGAGATTTGACGGAGACACTAAGGTGACAGACCTTCTTTACAAATGTTATAACACTGCTGTAAAGGGAGAGGATTTCAGTGCACAGCTGCTTGAGATCAAAGAGAGATACTATGAGATCATTCGTGGATTGAAACTGGAACTTTCTCTGGAAGATGAGTTTGCACAGATCGAAGCAGACTTTAAAGCACAGGCAGGCAAAGACTATGCGGCATCCAGAGGTGAGTTCCTCAACGGTAAAGTGATGGCTGCATATCTCGGATATGAATTTGTAGATGCAGCAACTGTGATCCGCTTTGACAAAAACGGAAACTTCGATGAAGAAAAGACAGATAAACTTTTGGCTAAAAAGCTTTCCAAATGCGAGCGTGCAGTCATTCCTGGATTTTACGGCGCATGTGAGGATGGTACAGTAAAAACATTTTCCAGAGGCGGTTCTGACGTGACAGGTTCTCTTGTTGCAAAAGCGATCCGCGCAGATATGTATGAAAACTGGACAGATGTTTCTGGATTTTTGGTAACAGACCCAAGGATCGTAAAGGATCCGGAAGTGATCGAATCCATTACATACAGAGAGCTTCGAGAGCTTTCCTACATGGGTGCGACGGTACTTCATGAAGATGCGATCTTCCCGATCCGCAAAGAGGGTATCCCGATCAACATCAAAAATACAAACAGACCGGATGACAAGGGTACTTTCATCGTAGAGAGCACATGCAAAAAGCCGAAATTTACGATCACAGGTATTGCCGGAAAGAAAGGATTCTGCTCCATCAACATCGAAAAATCCATGATGAACAGCGAGATCGGTTTTGGACGTAAGGTCCTTCAGGTGTTTGAGGATCAGGGGATCAATTTCGAGCACATCCCATCAGGAATCGATACATTGACCGTTTACGTGCATCAAGATGAATTTGAGGAAAAAGAACAGCAGGTGATCGCTGGTATCCACCGTGCAGTACAGCCGGACTTCCTTGAGATGGAATCTGATCTGGCATTGATCGCTGTTGTAGGACGAGGCATGAAATCTACAAGAGGTACAGCGGGAAGGATCTTCTCTGCACTGGCACATGCCAATGTAAACGTGAAGATGATCGACCAGGGCTCCAGTGAGCTTAACATCATCATCGGTGTGGAAAACAGAGACTTTGAAGCTGCTGTCAAAGCAATCTACGATATCTTTGTGCTGACACAGATCTAAATAATAGACGAAATAACAAACGATAGGATCTTCGCGGGATTTGGCGTATGATCGAAAAAGAAACCAACAGGAAGCAAGGACGTGTGAAATGTTTCCTATTGGTTTCTTGTTTTTTGTGGTATACTTTTCTAAAATCTATCCGAAATGGAATAGATAAGAGGGCAGATATGGACAGGAGGCAGACATGGATACAGAAAAACCAGTCGTTCGCATTTCCGTGAGAAATCTGGTGGAGTTTCTTTTGCGAAGCGGAGACATTGATCACCGGCGCGGAAGTATGGATAAAGAAGCAATGCTGAAAGGCGGAAGGATACACCGCAAGATCCAAAGTCAGATGGGCAGTCATTACAGGTCAGAGGTTTCCCTGAAAAAAGAGACAGAATATGAGGATGTCAAGATTGTGATAGAAGGGCGTGCAGATGGAATCTTTACAGAGGAAGCTCTTTCGTTTGTCGATGAGATCAAGGGGATGTACGCAGATGTTGAGAAGCTAGAAAAGCCCATTCCTGTACATGAGGCGCAGGCGATGTGCTATGCCTGGATATATCTTCAGGAGCAAAATTTGGAGCAGATCGGTGTACAGATGACGTATGCAAATCTGGACACAGAGGAGATCAAAAGATTTCGGACGATCTATAAGAAGCAGGAACTTTCTGAATGGTACCAGGGACTGATGGACAGCTATCATAGGTGGATCTCCTATGAGCTGGAATGGAAAAAGCAAAGAAATGCATCTATGCAGGGATTAGAATTTCCATTTCCGTACAGGGAAGGGCAGAGGAAGATCGTGACCAGCATCTATCACAGCATTTCCACGGGGAAGCAGATCTTTATCCAGGCACCGACAGGTGTAGGTAAGACCATGTCTGCGGTGTTTCCGGCGGTGCGAGCTATTGGAGAGGGAAATGGAGAGAAGCTCTTTTACCTGACTGCAAAGACGATCACACGGACGGTCGCAGAGGATGCTTTTGGTGTCTTAAAGGGACATGGGCTGAAATTTAAGGTGATCACGATCACGGCGAAAGAAAAATTGTGTTTTTGTGAAAAGGCGGAGTGTGATCCGCAGCACTGTCCTTATGCAGAGGGACATTTTGACAGGATTAATGATGCTGTATATGAGTTATGGACGACACAGGACTATTACGGCAGAGAAGTCTTACTGGAACACGCACAAAAATGGGAGGTATGCCCGTTTGAGCTCTGTCTGGATCTGTCGTTGTGGGTGGACGGAGTGATCTGTGATTATAATTATGTGTTTGACCCGAATGTTTATTTAAAGCGATTTTTTGGAGAAGGGAATAAAGGAGAATATATCTTTCTGATCGATGAAGCTCATAACCTGGTGGAACGAGGACGTGAAATGTACAGTGCATCTGTGTGCAGAGAAGAAGCCCTTGAGATCAGAAAAAAGATAAGGAACTACAGTAGGAGTCTTTCGAAGGCGTTGGGGAAAGTGAACCGACAGCTTCGAGAATTGGAAAAGGAATGCGAAGACTATATGATCTTGGAAAGTCCAGGCGCTCTTTCCATGAGCATGCTTCAGGTGATGGGAGAGCTGGATAAATTTCTGGAAGAATTTCACGGTGAAAAGATCACAGAAGAAATCTTGGAGTTTTATTTTCGAGTTCGTGACTTCTTAAATATCGAAGAATTATTGGATGAAAATTATGTAGTTTATACGGAAAGGGGAGAAGACCAGAGATTTCGTTTGAAACTTTTCTGCGTAAATCCAGCCAGAAATTTGGGACGCTGTCTGGAAAAGGGGATCAGCACGGCATTTTTTTCGGCGACATTGCTGCCTATGGAATATTATCGAAGCTTTCTGAGTGTGCGCAGAGATGATTATGGGATCTATGTGACGTCACCATTTTCTCAGGAAAAAAGAAAAATCCTTGTCGGCGTGGATGTGAGCAGCAGGTATACTCGAAGAAACTATGAGGAATACCGAAAGATCGCTTCTTATATAGCCAGAATCGTCTGGGCGAAAAAAGGAAATTATATGGTATTTTTTCCATCTTACCGATTCATGGAGGATGTACTGGAAGTGTACGAAAATGAATTTTCTGTAGGATGGGTCCAATGTGTGGCACAGACACAGGGGATGAATGAGCGGGAGAAGGAAGAGTTTCTTGAAGGATTTTCTGTACAGGATACGACGTTGGTGGGATTTTGCGTGATGGGCGGGATTTTTTCTGAAGGGATCGACCTGACTGGGGACAAATTGATCGGTGCGATCCTTATAGGCACAGGGCTTCCACAGACTGGAACACAAAGAGAGATCTTAAAGCAGTATTATGACCAAAAAGGTCAGGATGGATTTGATTATGCGTATCGCTATCCAGGAATGAATAAGGTGCTTCAGGCAGCAGGGCGTGTGATCCGTACGCAGGAGGATGAGGGTGTTATCTTACTTTTGGACGAACGCTTCAGAAATCCAGAATATAGAAATCTTTTTCCTGTGGAGTGGTCTGACCGCACAAACTGTACCTTGCAGACTGTAGAAAAAAAGTTAAAAGAATTTTGGGATGCCAGATGAGTGCCTTTTTTGTGGCTTTCTGGAAAAAAGGCAAAAAGATTGCAGTTTGCCCAAAAAACAGATATACTCTTATCACGATTGCCCCTAAAACAAAGCCCAAAAAACAACGTTTCAGGGAATAGAAGAAAGGAATCCTGACTGTCCGCTGAGTGCGTATGAACAGCAGTGAAAAAGGAGAACAAAATGAAAAGATCACATAAGAAATCGCAGATCCGGGTACTGGCAGGCATATTCACGGCGGCTGTTATCCTGCCTTTCGGGAGCGTTCAGGCATCACAGCAGAGTCTGTCTTCTGTGACGGAGGCGGCACAGATCCAGCCCATCACGGACGGCAGTGGAAAATATATGATGAAAAGTGATGGGTTTTACTGCCTGGATGTAAACGGAGCACGCAGCAATACACCGGAAGTCCATTATTTTAAAGATTTTACGATTGATGGAACGGTGTTTGATGGTTATTACTATCACGATAAGGATGGTAAATTTAAGGCTTGCAGTTCTCATATGGAACACTTGAAAGAGGTTTCATTGTTTGAACAGGATGCCACACAGGAGCAAAAGCTGGATGGATTTTACTTTGTCAATAATCTGGGGAAACTTTCTGCTGCACCGCAGGTACGCTATATAGACAATCTTACATTGGATGGAAGCACATTTAGCGGCTATTATTATTTTGATGACAAGGGGAAGCTGGTGACAGAGCCGGGAATCCATCATCTAAAGATGAATTGTTATATGCAGAGCTTTGATGGAAGCTATTACTTTGGTGGAGCAAACGGTGCATTGGTGCAGGAGAGTGCTGTGACACAGGAAGGCTTTATCATTGACGAGACTGGAAAAGTGATAAATTTAGAAGATCTGGGGATTGAGAACCTGAAGCCTCAATTAGAAAATCTTCTGACAGGATATCAGGGAACCTGGAGCGTGTATGTCAAGGACTTAAATGAGGATAAGGAGATCATACTCAATGATCAGGAACTTTATTCTGCGAGTTTGATCAAAGCATTTGTCATGGAAAAGTCGTATCAGGATCTGGACATGATCATAGAAAATAAAGCGAAAAAATTAAACACGAAAGATATGCAGAATGCTGAGGTAAAGGTGAATGATCTGCTTTGGAACATGATCACGATCAGCGACAACGAATCTTTCAATGAACTGGTGAAGCTCCAAACAGAGTCGCTTGATTTCAAAAAAGGCGCAGAAGCCATGAACGCATATATCGAAGAACAAGGATATACAGAAACGGATGTGCAGCATACACTTCACCCGGCAGCATCTGCCAAGGAGAGCCTTGGGGGAAGAAATAGGACATCCGTGAAGGACTGCGGCATGCTGTTAGAAAGGATTTACAATAAGGAGTGTGTCAGCGAGGAAGCGTCAGAAAAAATGCTAGACCTTTTGAAAAATCAGAAGAACACCTGGAAAATTCCGCAGGGACTTCCGGAAGGAATTGAATCTGCCAATAAAACCGGGGAGACAGATCAAGATCAGCATGACATGGCGATCGTATACGGAGAAAAAACAACATATATTCTCTGCGTGATGTCTGAGGGATGCCCGGAGGGAACTGCGATCACAAATATTCAAAATATCTCTAAGATGGTCTACAACTATCTCAATCTTTAAAAGAAAAAACATTCATGAACGCGCAAGAAAGAGTTACCTGGGGGATTCGCCCAGAAGGGGTTGGGAATGATTGATTTTTACTGGGAAATCATGTATAATACCAACGAACTATCTATAAAAACAAAAAATGGAGAATTATAAATAAGTCAGGAGGAGAAAATTAAATGCGAGTTGATGCGGACGATTTTGCCCGACCTTGCAGCTGCGGTAGGGAACACCATATCGCAGTGAAGGAAATTTTAATAGAAGCGGGAGCAGTAAAGAAGCTGGAAGAAGAGATGTCAGATGGGATGCTCAGAGAGTATATTTCCCCACTGGTGATCTGCGACACCAATGTTTATGAGGCTACGGAGGAACTGATGGAAGATATCTATGACAGATGTCAGGTGTTGGTTCTGGATGCCGAGGGACTTGTGGCAGACGGACAGGCTGTACGGATCGTGGAAAACAATATGGAAGAAGATATTGACCTGATCCTGGCTGTAGGTGCAGGAACCATTCATGATATCAGCCGTTTTATTGCACACCGGTATAAGATTCCCTTCATTTCGGTACCTACCGCAGCAAGTGGAGATGGATTTGTGACAACTGTGGCTGAGATGATCTGCGACGGAGTGAAAAAGACGGTGCCTTCCGTGGCACCGATGTGCGTCTATGCGGATTCAGAGATCTTTGCAAATGCACCGGAACGTTTGACGGCTTCCGGTATTTCGGAACTGATGGGAAAATACATCTGTCTGGCAGACTGGAAGATCGCAAATCTGGTCACAGGAGAATATTTTTGCAGGGAAGTTGTGAAACTGGAAGAAAGAGCACTCAAAGCAGTGCGATCTTCTTTGCGCGCGATCACAGAAGGAGAGGAAGATGACTGCGAGGAGCTGATGTATGCTCTGATCCTTTCCGGACTTGCTATGCAGATGATCGGCAATTCCAGACCTGCATCTGGTGCAGAACACAATATTACGCATTTGTGGGATATGGAGATCATCAACGGAGACTTGGACGCACTTCACGGAGAAAAAGTTTCCGTGGCAACTATACTTGTGCTAGAAGAATACAAGCGCATTGCCACAGCCATTTCACAAGGGCGCTGTCACGTAAAACCGTATGTGAATGAAGACCAGGAGCTTTTAGAAAAGACATTTGGAGCGAAAGGACTTCTCAAAGAGATCCAAAAAGAAAATGAGCCAGAGCTTCTTGAAAGTATCAGTCCTTCTTATCTGGAGCACTGTCTGGATGAGATCGCGGATATCATAGATAATCTGCCGGATGAACAGGAGCTGTTCCATATGCTAGAGAGAGCTGGCTGTGCAAGATCTGTTTATGACATTGGACTGGATGAGGCGGTTATCCTGCCAAGTCTGACGCTGGCACCTTATACGAAAAGAAGACTGAGCTTATTGAGGATCAGTAAAATGCTGGAGATCGAAGGAGAATGATTATGCGTGTAGGAATGGGATATGATGTACACAGACTTACAGAAAACAGAGATTTGATCTTAGGTGGAGTGAAGATCGATTGGGAAAAGGGACTTCTGGGACACTCAGATGCGGATGTGCTGATCCATGCGGTGATGGATGCACTGCTCGGCGCTGCGGCATTGGGAGATATCGGAAAGCATTTCCCGGATACAGACCCTGCGTATAAAGGGATCTCCAGCATTCTTCTCTTGGAGCATGTGACGAACCTTCTGAAGGAACATCACTACGAGATTGGAAATATAGATGCAACGATCATCGCACAAAAGCCGAAGATGGCGCCGCATATTCCACAGATGCGTACAAACATGGCTAAGGCGATGGGGATTGAGGAATCTCAGCTCAACATAAAGGCAACGACAGAAGAAAAACTGGGATTTACAGGAAGAGAGGAAGGGATCGCATCACAGGCGATATGCCTTCTTTATGAGAAAAAAGACTCTTTATAAAACTGGAGGAAAGAAAGATGAAACTTTTTAATACACTGACTCGCAGAAAAGAAGAATTTGTACCTCTTGAGGAGGGAAAAGTACGGATGTATGTCTGCGGACCGACCGTCTATAATCTGATCCATATCGGAAATGCACGTCCGATGATCATTTTTGATACGGTGCGCCGTTATATGGAATACAAAGGATATGAAGTAAACTTTGTCTCCAACTTTACAGACGTAGATGACAAGATCATCAAGAAGGCCATCGAGGAAGGTGTAAGTGCACAGGAGATCTCCGAGCGCTACATTGACGAGTGTAAAAAGGACATGAACGGAATGAACGTGCTGCCTGCAACCACGAATCCACAGGCAACACAGGAGATCGATGGAATGATCAGCATGATCCAGACACTGGTAGACAAGGGATATGCATATCCGGCAGCAGACGGGACCGTTTATTTCCGCGTGAAGAAGTTTAAAGAATATGGTAAACTTTCTCATAAAAATCTGGATGACCTGCAGTCAGGATTCCGTTCTCTTCAGGTATCCGGGGAAGATCAGAAGGAAGATCCACTGGATTTCGTACTCTGGAAACCGAAAAAAGAAGGTGAACCGTCATGGCCGTCACCTTGGTGCGATGGTCGTCCGGGCTGGCACATTGAGTGCTCTGTCATGGCGAAGAAATATCTGGGTGAAGAGATCGATATCCACGCAGGCGGTGAAGACCTGATCTTCCCACATCACGAAAATGAGATTGCACAGAGTGAATGCTGCAATGGAAAGATCTTTGCGAAATACTGGATGCACAATGCATTCTTAAACATTGATAACAGAAAGATGTCCAAGTCTCTTGGAAACTTCCGTACAGTTCGAGAGATCAGCGAGCAGTATGATCTGCAGGTACTGCGTTTCTTTATGCTGAACGCACACTACAGAAGCCCGCTCAACTTCAGCGCGGATCTGATGGAAGCTGCAAAAAATTCTCTGGAACGTATCACAGATGCGGCAGCAAACTTAAAGGACAGAAAGAATGCAGCGCAGATCCAGGATGCCACAGAAGCAGAGCGTACACTGCTTGAGCAGTCTCAGGAGTTTGTAAAGAAATTTGAAGATGCGATGGATGATGATTTCAACACAGCAGATGCATTAGCTGCGATCTTTGAGCTAGTAAAATTTGCAAATACTAATGTTTCAGAAGGAAGTTCCGCAGAATTTGCAGGAACACTTTTGGATACAATGGTGAAGCTGTGCGATGTTTTAGGTCTGAAGGCAGAGAAAAAAGAAGAAATGCTGGACAAAGAGATCGAAGATCTGATCGCAGAACGTCAGGAAGCAAGAAAAGCAAAGAACTTCGCAAGAGCGGATGAGATCAGAGATGAGCTTTTGGCTAAGGGGATCATCTTAAAGGATACCCGTGAAGGTGTAAAATGGAAACGAGCTTAAGAAA
>CAZSTD010000002.1:0-1800 GCA_964609645.1 uncultured Blautia sp. | reverse complement strand
TCGATGATGGAGATCATTGAGCCGATGCTCACAGAGGAAGAACACGGCGTTTATAAGCGGGGAAGGAACGCGAAATCTCCGACAATGGCGAAAAACGCGACGATGGCGGATTATCGCAGGGCGACTGGATTTGAGGCGCTGATGGGATATTTGTATTTGAAAGAGGATTTTTGCAGGATCATAGAGTTGGTCTGCGCAGGGATCGGGGAGGAAAAGATATGAGTGAACAGATAGAAGGACGCAACGCGGTACTGGAAGCCTTTCGTTCAGGCAAATGTGTAGATAAGTTGTTTATCTTAGACGGCTGTCAGGACGGACCGGTGCGCACGATCGCGAGGGAAGCAAGAAAAAAAGATACGATCATCAATTATGTGGCAAAGGAACGCCTGGACCAGCTGAGCGAAACTGGGGCACATCAGGGTGTGATCGCACAGGTTGCTGCTTATGAATATGCAAGTGTGGAAGATATTCTTGCAAAGGCAAAAGAAAAAGGGGAAGATCCATTTATCTTTATCCTGGATAATATCGAGGATCCACATAATCTCGGAGCGATCATCCGTACTGCGAACCTGGCAGGCGCGCACGGCGTGATCATTCCAAAGAGACGCGCAGTAGGTCTGACATCCACAGTTGCCAAGACATCTGCGGGAGCACTGAATTATACACCGGTTGCCAAGGTGACCAATCTGGGACATACGATCGATGAACTGAAAGAACAGGGAATGTGGTTTGTATGTGCAGATATGGGCGGCGAGACCATGTATGACTTGAATTTGACTGGTTCGATCGGAGTTGTGATCGGAAATGAAGGCGATGGTGTCAGCAGACTGATCAAGGAAAAATGTGATTTTATCGCATCCATACCGATGAAAGGTGACATTGACTCTTTGAATGCTTCTGTGGCAGCGGGCGTTTTGGGTTATGAGATCGTTCGCCAGAGACTTCAGAAAAAATAAAACATAAAAATACGGTGTCTGTAAAAACGAAAGGTTGAAGCAAATGAAACAGTATGATGGGATCGATGATGAAAAATTAATCTTTCGCTTTAGAAATGGGGAATCAGAAATTCTGGATTATCTTATGGAAAAATATAAGCATATGGTCAAAAAAAAAGCTAGGGCGATGTTTTTGATCGGTGGGGATAATGATGACCTGATACAGGAAGGGATGATCGGACTGTTTAAAGCAGTCCGTGATTACCAGCCGGACAAGGAAGCCTCTTTCCAGACTTTCGCTAAAATATGTGTGGATCGTCAGATCTATAATGCGATCCAGAGCTCCCAAAGGCAGAAACATCAGCCTCTCAATTCTTATATCTCTCTCAGTCAGGAAAACGGTGAGAGTGAGGATCATCTTCAGGAGATGTGGGTGGAGAATCCGGAGTCTATTATCATAGATCAGGAGAATGTTAGGGACTTAGAGCAGGAGATCACAGGAACACTCAGCTTGATGGAAAATCAGGTTTTGGAGTATTACTTGGATGGGAATGGATATACGGAAATTGCAGAAATGATGGGCAAAACACCGAAGTCTATTGACAATGCATTACAGAGGATCCGTGCGAAATTAAAAGAGCAGGTGCAAAAATATAAAAAAATTAAAATTGGGGATTGACAACAGAAGAAAGTTCTGGTAACATATCTAAATGTGAGCGGCAAGTCCGACACGATGCTGATGTGGCTCAGAGGTAGAGCACTTCCTTGGTAAGGAAGGGGTCACGGGTTCAATTCCCGTCATCAGCTTGCTTAGAATAGCGTATTTGCTGGATTAGTAAGATTCCGGTAAATCAAAGGTACTCAA
>CAZSTD010000001.1:56059-57275 GCA_964609645.1 uncultured Blautia sp. | reverse complement strand
CTTTTATTAGGAGGAGAAGTTATGTTTGGAAGATATGGGATCAGGACAGACCTGGCATTGGAGACAACGGAGCGTTTTACAGAAGAAAATGTGGAAATGCGGGGTGTGGAGGTTCATGAG
Source organism: uncultured Blautia sp. (assembly GCA_964609645.1). Classification (GTDB taxonomy): domain Bacteria; phylum Bacillota; class Clostridia; order Lachnospirales; family Lachnospiraceae; genus Blautia_A. The sequence goes on along the minus strand of CAZSTD010000001.1, from coordinate 57,155 downwards.
GATTATGATGAAGAAAAAGGAATACGCACGACTGTAGTGAGGATCACGACGGAAAATGGCGCGCGTACAATGGGAAGACCGCAGGGGAATTATATTACAATAGAAGCGCCGGAACTTTCAGTACATGATGAAGATTATCACAGAGAAATTTCAGAGGAAGTAGCAAAACATTTGCGAAAGCTGATAAATCTGCGCAAGGAAAAATCCATCCTTGTAGTTGGGCTTGGAAACGCGGCGATCACTGCGGATTCATTAGGTCCTCATGTGGTAGAAAATTTAAATATCACTAGACATATGATCCGTGAATATGGCTTGCAGAGTATGGGAAAAGAGAAGATGCATCGTGTGAGCGGGATCGTTCCGGGGGTGATGGCTCAAACTGGTATGGAAACATCAGAGATCATACAGGGGATCGTGGGAGAAACACGGCCGGATGTGGTCATTGCGATCGATGCACTGGCTGCAAGGAGCACAAAAAGGTTAAATCGTACTATTCAGATTACGGATACAGGGATCAATCCTGGCTCAGGTGTGGGAAATCATAGAGTTGGATTGACAGAGGAAAACCTTCAGGTGAAAGTGATTGGAATCGGAGTTCCGACTGTGGTAGATGCGGCTACGATCGTGCACGATGCAATGGCACATTTGCTGGAAACTTTGGAGGAAGCAGAGCAAAAGGAATTTTTGGAGGAAATGATCTCACCACACCTTCATACAATGTTTGTAACACCGAAAGATGTAGATGAAACAGTTAAATATTTGAGCTTTACGATTTCGGAAGGATTGAATTTGGCATTTGCTGAAACCGAATAGTGATCGTGTGCACGATGCATACGCTTTGTTTCCTAATTAATTGAGAAGATTTTTGGATAAAAAGGTTTCTTGGTGAGCCGAGTTCATGATTGATTTGGCAGTATAGAGGAGAGTTGAGGTGCGTAAGCGTATGGCTGAAGATGGTGCAGAAGAGAACTCAGAAATTTGAGAGTATGGTTAAGAAAATATGCGGAAGAAAGTTCAGGGATTTGAGAGGAAGATGTGCAAAAGAAAGTTCAGGGATTTGAGAGGAAGATGTGCAAAAGAAAGTTCAGGGATTTGA
>CAZSTD010000001.1:12090-55959 GCA_964609645.1 uncultured Blautia sp. | reverse complement strand
TAGAGGAGAAGATTATAACAGAGCAAAAAAATGATGTAGGGCAGAAAACATCAGAAGAGTCAGAAATAGAACAGGATTTTACATCTGAGTCGCAAAGCTCAGAGGAATTTATGGATTCACAAGATTCAGAAAAATTTACAGATTCGTCCAATTTAGAGAGATCTAGTATAAAAGGGAAAGATATAATAGAAAAAAATCCAGAGCTTGCAGATTTTGATCATGTGTTGAGCCAATTTTATATCGTGGATTCAGCTACTGCGACGAATGCAGAGCAGATAGATGCTCGGAAATTTTTGGGACAGGACCTTACGATCGCAAAAGATCCTGCAGTTCCACAGATATTGATCTATCACAGCCATTCACAGGAAACTTTTGCAGATTCACGGGAGGGAGTTGAGGAGGATACCATTGTGGGAGTGGGAGAATATCTCACGAAGATCCTTACAGAGCAATATGGATATCAGGTGATCCATCTGAAAGAACAGTTTGACTTGGCTGGCGGAGAATTGGATCGAAGTTCGGCATACGATTATGCGCGTGGATATTTGGAAGATTTTTTGCAGGAAAATCCAGATATCCAGGTAGTGATCGACTTGCACAGGGATGGCGTTCCTGAAAATCGTCGTTTGGTAACTGAGATTAATGGCAAACCTACGGCTCAGATCCTTTTTTATAATGGACTGAGTTATACAGTAAACACAGGAGCTTTAGATTATCTTCCAAATCCGTATCTAGAAGATAATCTGGCTTTTTCTTTTCAATTGGAATATCAGGCTGCTCAAGATTATCCCGAATTTTACCGAGGGATTTATCTGGCAGGATATCGTTATAATCTACATTTCCGGCCGCGCTCCATTCTTTTGGAGGCGGGAGCGCAGACAAATACTGTTCAAGAAGTAAAAAATGCGATGGAACCTTTTGCCGATGTTTTAGATAAAGTTTTGCAGGGGAAATAGAAGAAAGGTACAGAGAAGATTCAAGATCATATCAAGAATACTTTTCTGTACCTTTTAATATCTGTTTTGTATATATTTTTCGCTGTATTTTGTGTCGTGTTTTTAAGTACAACGTGATACACGATAGCACCTATGTCAGTGAATTTCGTATCGTAACGCAAAATCTATATAAATAGTGCGGATGAAATATGACTATTAAGTAAACACGAGACAAATATTTCTGCTATGCAGCGCATATAGCATTAGCTGAAATAGTGGGTTTTTAGCTATTATGCGGCATCTTCAGTAGCTTCTTCGGTATTCTCTTCAACAGATTCTTCTTCAGCATTTTCCGCAGATTCCTCTGTGATCAGGGTGATACGTCCCTGTCCATATGGATCAGCATAGTCTTCACCTACATGGTCGCCAAGTGATGCAAGATAATCAATGATCACGTCATGATCGACAGTCCATTCTTCGCCTTCTGCAGGAGAAATAACTTTAGAACCTTTGAACATAGTCATGCCGTCACCGCATTCTTCTGAATAGTAGCGGTTGATCGCAAGTGTGTAAGTTTTTTCAAGATCAAGCGCTTCTTCACCTACCATCACATCTTTTACACGGTAATCGCCATCAACAGAAACGAATTCACCATCGCTGTTGACGTTTACAGAAGACTCTATTGTGGTATCAATGGAATAGGTAAGTCCGGATGTCTGGATGAAGCCACCGCATTCTTCTGGATACAGATGAGCACCCATTTCCAGACAATCTAAGATCTGCTGTCCAGTTACTTCGATCACACCTGTCTCGGAATTCCATGGCATAACTGTGATCAGATCCATATAGGTGATATCGCCGGCTTCAATGTTCGCGCGGATACTTCCGCCATTCAGGAAGCCGATATCAGCACCAGCCTGGATACGATAAGCATCTGTCAGGAAGTCGCCCATGTTTGTTTCTGTTGTACGAACAAGACGCATTTCTGGATCTTCTGGATCATAGATCACAAGGTCATAATCAATGCTTCCTACTTTCACGAAAAGATAAGCATACTGTTCCTGGATTTCCTGAACCATAGTATCTAATGCTGTGTAAGATTCGGATGTAGTCTGTTCTTCTGCCAGTTCATTGATCAGACCGCTGGAGACAGCTACTTCGCCGCTTTCGTCTACTGCAAATTTTACAACACCGATATTTTCCAGTTTAGTTCCGGTTGCTGCCAAAAGAACATCATCACCGTTTTTATCATTGATGATCTCGCCTGCGATCGTATTGTGGGCATGTCCGTCCAGGATCACATCGATGCCGGTTGTATTTGCAACTACGCTGCGGGAAGACCATGCTTCCTCAACGCCGGAATCGCCAAGATGTGCCAGTGCTACGATACAATCCGCACCATCTGCCAGTGCTCCATCTACAGCATTCTGTACAGTTTCATAGAGCTGCTCATTTGTGTCTGCACTAAATCCATAGATGAAGTTTCCTTCTTCGTCTTGGAAATAGGTCGGAGTAGATTTGGCGATCGTTTCCGGTGTACAGATTCCTACATAACCGATCTGGAATTCCTGTCCATTGACTTCGTAAGGGATCACCTTATATCCGTCAAAAATAGCTTCGCCGGTTTCTGTATTGATAAAGTTGCAGGAAAGGAAGTCAGCAGATGCGTTTGCTGCATAATCAAGAAAGACATCCATACCATAGTCAAATTCATGATTTCCAGGAATGCAAATGTCATATCCGATTTCTTCCATGAGTTTCATGGCATCCTGTCCATCAGATTCTGTGGTAACGACAGAGCCCTGGATGGCATCGCCAAGATCGATCATGGTTACCTGATCTGTAATGGAAGCTGTGTCTGCTTTTACAGCAGCAAGTCCGGCATAGCCGAGGCTGGCAGCAGAACCGGAGTAATCTTGTTCGTTGCTGATTCCGCCGTGCACATCGCTCTCAAAAAGAAGAACAATATTGTTCTCACTCACGCCCATATCTGCGAGTGTGCCGGTAGCACCGTCTGCTGCAACAGTTACATTGTAAGCGGTACCTTCGGCATCTGTTGCAACGGCTTCTTCTGTCTCAGCTTCCTCCTGTTCTCCTACGGTGATTTTTGTAACTTCTGTTGTTGTGCCTTCTGGAATAGCAGCGTATCCAGAAAATGCGGTCACTGCTACAGAAAGTCCCAGAAAGCCGGTTAATACTTTTCGTTTCATTTGAAAATCCCCTCCTTTTTTCAGTTACTTCCAGTATACTTGATTCATAGGGAATATACAACCAACTTCTTTGGGAAATAATTAAATGTCAAATTATTTTTTGAGAATAACTATAAAATTCAATAATTTCATAACATGATTTTTGAAAAATGTGTACATTTTAAATACGTATTTTTTTGATTTCCGATCCAAGGCTATCGCAACCGTTTAAAACTGAAAAAAACAAGAAACAGGTGACAAACAAATCCTGCGTATGCTATAATATAACATTGGCAAAGCTAGAGAAAACAAACACAAACACCCAAATATAATGAATACGTAAATGTAAATTAATTTGGAAATATAATAAAATTTATTGGTTAGATGCTGCAGCATAGACATATTTATCCATATGTACACGCATTCAAATATATTTTAATTAATAAGGAGGGAATTCCTGAATGATAGATCAGAGCAAAATCAGAAATTTCTGTATTATTGCACACATTGACCACGGAAAATCAACACTTGCCGACAGAATCATCCAGAAAACAGGTACATTGACAGAACGAGAGATGCAGTCTCAGGTTCTCGACAACATGGATCTTGAACGTGAAAGAGGAATCACGATCAAATCTCAGGCAGTTCGTATCGTATACAAAGCAAACGACGGAGAAGAATATATCTTTAACCTCATCGACACACCAGGACATGTAGACTTTAACTATGAAGTATCCAGAAGCCTCGCAGCCTGCGACGGTGCGATCTTAGTCGTAGACGCTGCACAGGGAATCGAAGCACAGACTCTGGCAAACGTTTACCTGGCATTAGATCACGACCTGGACGTACTTCCAGTCATCAATAAAGTTGACCTGCCAAGCGCAGACCCAGACCGCGTAGTGAACGAGATCGAAGACATCATCGGTCTGGAAGCACACGACGCACCAAGGATCTCTGCGAAAACAGGGCTGAATGTAGAAGAAGTTCTGGAGCAGATCGTAACTAAGATCCCTGCACCACATGGAGATGTAGATGCACCACTCAAAGCACTTATCTTTGACTCTATCTACGACGCTTACAAAGGAGTTATCGTATTCTGCCGCGTTATGGACGGATGTGTAAAAAAAGGCACACAGATCCAGATGATGGCAACCGGATTTACTACAGAGGTAGTGGAAGTTGGATACTTTGGCGCAGGACAGTTTATCCCGTGTGATGAACTGACCGCAGGTATGGTTGGATATATCACAGCCAGCATCAAGAACTTAGGAGATACCCGTGTAGGTGATACAGTCACAGACAGAAACAGACCATGTCCGGAAGCATTGCCAGGATATAAGAAAGTAAACCCGATGGTATACTGTGGTTTGTACCCGGCAGACGGAGCAAAATATGGAGATCTTCGTGACGCACTCGAAAAACTCCAGCTCAACGATGCCTCTCTTTTCTATGAGCCGGAGACATCCATTGCATTGGGATTCGGTTTCCGTTGCGGATTTTTAGGACTACTGCATCTGGAGATCATCCAGGAACGTCTGGAAAGAGAATATAACTTAGACCTTGTCACCACAGCACCAAGCGTTATCTATAAAGTCCATAAGACAAACGGAGATGTCATCGATCTGACAAACCCAAGCAACCTGCCAGATCCATCTGAGATCGAATATATGGAAGAACCAATGGTAAATGCCGAGATCATGGTGACCACAGAATTTATCGGTGCGATCATGGAACTTTGCCAGGAACGCCGAGGACAGTATTTTGGAATGGATTATATGGAAGAAACACGTGCGCTTCTTAAATATAAACTTCCACTGAACGAGATCATTTATGACTTCTTTGACGCGCTCAAATCCCGCTCCAGAGGGTACGCATCCCTTGATTACGAGCTCTGCGGATATGAACGCAGTGAACTTGTAAAACTGGATATTTTGGTAAACAAAGAAGAAGTGGATGCTCTTTCCTTCATCGTACATGCAGATACCGCTTACGAAAGAGGACGCAGGATGTGCGAAAAACTGAAAGAGGAGATTCCGCGTCAGCTCTTTGAGATCCCGATCCAGGCAGCAGTCGGAAGCAAGATCATCGCCAGAGAGACTGTAAGAGCAATGCGCAAAGACGTTCTTGCGAAATGTTACGGCGGTGATATCACTCGTAAGAAGAAACTTCTGGAAAAACAGAAGGAAGGAAAGAAACGTATGCGCCAGATCGGTAATGTGGAGATTCCGCAGAAAGCATTTATGAGTGTACTGAAACTGGACGATAAATAAATGATGGACAGCAGAACTTCTCTGCAAGGATGCACAGCGGTTTTACAAAGAACGATATAAAAATAAACGAGAAATTTATTTATGAAAATATATAAAAAAATGATGCTCGTATCTGCGGCGGCAATGTTTAGTATCTTTATCTGCGGATGCGGTGAAAAAAAAGCAGCCGATCAGGAAGCCTCTCAGGTCATCCAGATCAGCATAGCACCGGAGAGCGTTACGCCGACGCCAGCGCCTGATCAGATCGATCCTGCGGCGGTTGCCACAAATGGAAACCTGACGATGATAAATGAATATCTGACAGATGCGCCATCTACTCCGTCGGTCGTCGAAGCAAATGCTGCGGATATCCCGGAAACAGGAAATACTGGAAGCAGTATGGATCAGGCAGCTCCTGTAAACATTGCAGATTCTGTAAATACTACAGATACAAACTCGACAGACACAGATCCGACAAGCACTGCTCCAGCAGGCAGCAGCGGGATCGGAGGCGGCAATACGATCATCAGTATGGACAGCAATGCTGGCTTTTAGGAGAGTTTTTAGGAGATAGGAAATGGAAATGAAAGATCGGACAGATCTTCCCATAGAACTTTATATCCATATCCCATTTTGTATAAAAAAATGCGATTACTGCGATTTTCTCTCAGGCCCGTGCAGCAAGGCAGACCAGGAAGCCTATGTACGTGCTTTGCTTGAAGAAATCAATGCAGTGAACGAAGGAAAAGGAAGGAGTGTATCCTCTATATTTATTGGAGGAGGCACTCCTTCTGTTTTGGATGAAAAGTTCATCGGACAGATTTTAGATAAAATAAGAACAAAATTTAACATAGAAAATGATGCAGAGATCACCATCGAGATAAATCCTGGAACGGCAGATCTCAAAAAGCTCCTGGCGTATCGAGACTATGGGATCAATCGTTTGAGCATCGGCTTGCAGTCTCCGGATGATCGGGAACTAAAGATCCTCGGAAGGATCCACGATTACGGGCAATTTCTTGAAACTTACAAAAACGCAGTAAAAGCAGGATTTGACAATATCAACATTGATCTTATGAGTGCGATCCCAGATCAGACATATGAAGGATGGGTAAAAAATCTCAAAACAGTGGCAGAGCTTGGACCACAGCACATCTCAGCATACAGTCTGATCATTGAGGAAGGAACTGCATTTGCAGATAGAGAATTGAATCTGCCGGATGAAGATACCGAATATCGGATGTATGAAGCTACAGCGCAGATTTTGGAGAGCTATGGGTATGAACAGTATGAGATCTCCAATTATGCAAAAAAAGGCAGGGAATGCAGGCACAATGTAGGGTACTGGACCAGACAGGATTATCTGGGATTTGGACTTGGAGCTGCTTCTTTGTATGGAAATCTGAGATTTTCTAATACTGCAGATAGGGAATATTATTGCCAAAACAGTGCACATCCAGAGAGCATTCGGGAAAAAGAACCATTGCTTACCAGAGAGGACGAGATGGCAGAATTTATGTTTCTTGGGCTGCGTCTGACCAAAGGAATCTCGAAGCAAAGATTCTTGGAATATTTTGGATGTCCCATTGAGGATATCTACGGGGAGATCGTGGAAAAATATAAATCCATGGAACTTCTTGTAGAAAAAGACGGCAGGATTTTCCTGAGCAGAAGAGGAATCCATGTGAGCAATTCTGTTATGTCGGAATTTCTTTTATGAAATGCAGAGGAAACGCCTTGACGAACATATGTTTGTATAATATACTGTAAAGAGCAAGAAAAATGTCAGAAGTCTGCACATTTTTGCCAGATTACAATAAATGTGCGAAAAGCTAACTCCTTTAGGGGTTGGATGGATAACGGGAGGAAATTATGGCGGCAGATACGACGAAGAAACAATTTATTAAGATCAGAGGTGCCAATGTAAACAATCTTAAAAACTTGAGTGTAGATATTCCCAGAGATCAGTTTGTGGTTTTGACCGGATTAAGCGGATCTGGGAAATCTTCTCTGGCGTTTGATACGATCTACGCGGAAGGGCAGAGACGATATATGGAATCTCTCTCTTCCTATGCCAGACAGTTTTTGGGGCAGATGGAGAAGCCGGATGTGGAGAGTATCGAAGGGCTTCCGCCGGCGATCTCTATCGATCAGAAATCCACAAACCGCAATCCACGTTCTACTGTGGGAACGGTGACAGAGATCTATGATTATTTTCGTCTTCTGTATGCCAGAGTCGGCATTCCGCATTGCCCGAAGTGTGGCAGAGAGATTAAGAAACAGAGCGTGGATCAGATGGTGGACAGTATCATGGCTTTTCCGGAGAGGACGAAGCTACAGCTCTTAGCACCGGTCGTTCGTGGACGTAAGGGTACACATGCGAAATTGCTCGATCATGCGAAGCGAAGCGGTTATGTCCGGGTACAGATAGATGGAAATATGTACGAACTCTCGGAGGAGATCAGCCTTGATAAAAATATTAAGCACAATATCGAGATCGTTGTGGATCGTTTGATCGTAAAGCCAGGGATTGAGAAACGACTTGCTGACTCCATTGAGACAGTGCTGAATCTGGCGGAAGGACTTTTGATGGTGGACACTATGGATGGACAGATCCATACATTCAGTCAGAGCTTTTCCTGCCCGGACTGTGGTGTGAGTATCTCGGAGATCGAACCGAGAAGTTTTTCCTTCAATAACCCGTTCGGTGCGTGCCCGGATTGCTTGGGACTTGGATATAAAATGGAATTTGATGTTGACCTGATGATCCCAGACCAGTCGCTGAGTATTTTGGAAGGCGCGATCGTGGTGACTGGATGGCAGTCCTGTACCAGTGAGGGAAGTTTCAGCAGAGCTATCCTGGATGCCCTTGCGAAAGAGTACGGATTCAGTCTGGCAACTCCGTTTCAGGATTATCCCGATAAGATCAAGGAGATTTTGATCCATGGAACGAATGGACATTCTGTCAAGGTTTATTATAAAGGACAGCGCGGGGAAGGGATCTACGATGTGGCATTCCCAGGACTGATCCGAAATGTAGAGCAGAGATATAAGGAGACCGGATCTGACACCATGAAGCAGGAATATGAATCCTTCATGCAGATCACTCCTTGTAAGATGTGTAAGGGACAGCGTTTGAAAAAAGAATCTCTCGCTGTGACTGTAGCGGATAAAAATATTTATGAGATCACCAACCTTTCTATAGAAAAGCTGAAATCTTTTCTGGCAGAGATGGAGCTCTCTGAACAGCAGCAGCTTATCGGAAAACAGATCCTCAAGGAAATCCGCGCAAGGGTTGCATTCCTTTCCGATGTGGGACTGGATTACCTTTCCCTTGGTCGTGCGACAGGAACGCTTTCCGGTGGAGAAGCACAGAGGATCCGTCTGGCTACGCAGATCGGTTCGGGGCTTGTGGGAGTTGCCTATATCCTAGATGAGCCGAGTATCGGACTTCATCAGAGAGACAATGATAAACTACTGGCTTCTCTGATGAAACTACGCGATCTGGGGAACAGTTTGATCGTGGTGGAGCACGACGAGGATACGATGCGTGCGGCGGACTGTATCGTGGATATCGGACCGGGTGCCGGGGAACATGGCGGACAATTGGTTGCGATGGGAAGCGCAGAGGACCTGATGAACAACAAAAATTCTATCACAGGTGCGTATTTAAGTGGGAAGTATAAGATCCCTCTGCCGAAAATGCGTCGAGAACCAACCGGATTTTTGACAGTGAAGGGGGCGGCTCAGAACAATCTCAAAAATATTGATGTGAAGATCCCACTGGGGATCATGACCTGTATCACAGGTGTCTCCGGTTCTGGTAAAAGTTCTTTGATCAATGAGATTTTGTATAAGCGTCTTGCCAGAGATTTAAACCGAGCAAGGACGATCCCTGGGAAGCACAAGGACATCAAAGGGATCGAGCAGCTTGACAAGGTGATCAATATCGACCAGTCTCCGATCGGACGTACGCCGCGTTCTAATCCGGCCACTTACACAGGTGTGTTTGATCAGATCCGCGATCTTTTTGCTGCAACTTCGGATGCTAAGGCGAAAGGATATAAAAAAGGACGATTCAGCTTTAATGTAAAAGGTGGAAGATGTGAGGCGTGCAGCGGCGATGGGATCATTAAGATCGAAATGCATTTCCTACCGGATGTGTATGTTCCGTGTGAGGTCTGCAAGGGAAAACGATATAACCGTGAAACTCTGGAAGTGAAGTATAAAGGCAAGAGTATCTATGATGTGCTGAACATGACCGTGGAGGAGGCGCTGACCTTCTTTGAAAATGTTCCTTCTATTAAAAGGAAGATCCAGACGCTGTATGATGTGGGACTTTCCTATATCCGTTTAGGCCAGCCGTCCACAGAGCTTTCCGGAGGGGAGGCGCAGAGGATCAAACTTGCCACGGAGCTGAGCAAGAGAAGTACAGGCAAGACGATCTATATTTTGGACGAACCTACGACAGGGCTTCATTTTGCAGATGTGCATAAGCTGGTAGATATCCTGAAACGTCTCTCAGAGGGTGGCAATACCGTTGTTGTCATTGAGCACAATCTTGATGTCATCAAGACGGCGGATCACATCATAGACATTGGGCCGGAAGGCGGAGACAGAGGAGGTACTGTGGTGGCGCAGGGAACGCCTGAGGAAGTGGCGCAGTCGCCGATCTCCTATACAGGAAAATATATAAAAAAATATCTCGAATGTTAAGCGGGACTTTTCTTTTGGCGGGAAGTTGTATATAATGATACCGAATGCTGCGGGTCGATCAGCACAGACAGCCAGATTTTTGAGATGCTTACTGTGGGAAGCAGGATTCGAGTTAAACAGAGGAATAATTAGGATAAATAGAGAAAGGGGACTTCCATGCCGGCAAGTGATATTGGAATTGACCTTGGGACCAGAAACAGTCTGGCCTATTCTACAGGGAAGGGATTGGTTCTGAATGAACCTTCCATTGTAGTTTATGATAAAAATACAGAGAAGATCAAAGCGATCGGGGAAGAAGCCCGGATGTTGGAGGGACGCATCACCTCAGATATGGAGATCATCCGTCCGATCCGTCAGGGAGTGGTCGTAGATTATACGGTCATGGAGAAAATGTTGAAATATTTTGTATCCAGAGCGATGGGAAGGAGAGCTTTCCGCAAGCCGAGGATCACCATCTGCGTTCCGAGCGGGATCACAGAGATCGAGAGGAAGGCAATGGAGGAAGCAACGTATCAGGCAGGTGCCAGGGACGTGTTTATGGTGGAGGAACCGATCGCAGCTGCCATCGGCGCAGGTGTAGATGTTACCAGACCGTTTGGCAATCTGATCGTAGACATCGGTGCGGGTACGACCGATGTGGCGGTCATTTCACTGGCAGGCGTTGTGGTGTCTGCTTCGAATAAGATCGCGGGAGATACGTTCGACCAAGCGATCATGAACTATGCGAGAAAGAACCATGGACTTTTTATCGGGGAGGACATGGCAGAGAAGATCAAGATCCAGATTGGAACTGCATGTGAGGAGAACGTGCCGAGAACTATGGAGATAAAGGGAAGAAATGTGATCACAGGACTTCCTAAGGTTGCAACGCTTACTTCTGAGGAAATCCGCATGGCACTGAAAGATGCGACAGGACAGATCGTGGAGATGGTGCACGGAGTCCTTGAGAAGACACCGCCGGAGCTGGCTGCGGATATCGTGGACAGAGGAATTTTGTTGACCGGAGGCGGTTCCTTGCTTCACGGAATGGATTCTTTGATCGAGCAGAGGACCGGGGTGAGTACCCTGACGGTCCAGAACGCCATGAGCGTAGTTGCCGTAGGTACAGGAAAATATGCGGAAGTAATGTCACGATTTGATGGATAAAGCGGGAGGTGCTGCAGGTGCAGTGCCTCTTTTTGGGCATAAGATCCAAAATTATTTTTGTTTCATATTTAAGGAGGGAACATGAGCGAAACCGTTACAGGATACATAGACCATATCATTTTCAGAAATGAAGAAAATGGATACACAGTTATGGTTTTGAAAGATACGAAGGAAGAAGAACTGACCTGTGTGGGAAGTTTTCCCTCTGTGACGCAGGGGGCATCCATTGAGGCATCGGGAGTGTACACACATCATCCGGTGTACGGCAAACAGTTTCAGATTTCTTCTTTTGTAGAAAAAATGCCGGAGGACACACTTGCCATGGAGCGATATCTGGGCTCCGGTGCGATCAAGGGGATCGGAGCTGCTTTAGCAGGCAGGATCGTGCGAAGATTTGGCAATGATACGATCCGGATCGTGGAGGAAGAACCGGAACGGCTGGCAGAGGTCAAAGGGATCAGCGAAAAAAAGGCAAGGGAGATCGCTATGCAGGTGACCGAAAAGGCAGAGATGCGAAAAGCGATGATCTTTTTACAAAAATATGGGATCTCTCTGAACCTAGGGGCGAAGATCTACCAGAAATATAAGGAATCTCTTTACACGGTTCTTCAGGAAAATCCTTACCGGCTTGCGGAAGATATTTCTGGAGTAGGTTTTAAGATCGCAGATGAGATCGCGGCCAGGATCGGGATCCATGCAGATTCAGATTACAGGATCCGAAGCGGAATGTTATATACTCTTTTACAGGCTTCGGGGGAAGGGCATGTCTATCTGCCGAAAGAACAGCTTTTTTACAGATGCTCACAGCTTTTGGGAGTAGACATTTCCTATATGGAGAAGCATCTGATGGATATGGTCCTTGACAGAAAGCTGGTACTGAAAGAGAGGGGAAATGAGATCGTTGTCTATCCGAGCCGTTACTATTATCTGGAATTAAACACGGCCAGGATGCTATGCGAGCTGAACATCCTGTGTCCGGAAGATGAGGAGCTGGTGGCAAAGAGGATCGAGATGATCGAGAAAGAGACCGAGACACAGCTTGATGAGATGCAAAAGAAAGCAGTGATGGAGGCTGCCAGCCACGGACTTTTGATCATTACCGGAGGACCTGGAACTGGAAAAAGTGCGACACGTTCAGTAGTTAAATAAACAAAGCTACTGCACTAACAATAAATTATGGTTAGGAGAACTGATAATTCGAGATAGGGATTGATAGGGTAACGCCTTGAAACCTACCACTAATACTTCGACATGCGAGATTTGGTAACAAACTTGTATGAAGCTCGATAAAGTCGGCTGAAGAATACCCTAAAACAGAAGTTTTACAAAGTAACGTTGGTACAAAAGAGCCTAGAGGCAGCCTGTGAGAAAAGTAAACGAGTATGTTTAAGGAAAAATGAGTCAATAACTTATGTGTTCGATAGGTCGGGTGTCTATAAATAGCTATGGTTAGAATGTATTCGAAATACTGACGAACTTCTGAATGTACGTCTCGTAAAGGTAACATAGGTCGAATGGGCCTATAATAGTTATATATCAGAGGGTAGACTGAATTTTTTCTAGGTCTAACCTTAATCATTACAGGTGATTGGGATATATCGGGGCAGAGGAAGAACCTAAGGCTATATGCTAAAAGATAGAATTATCGGAACGTGGAATCATCCAACCTTTTATATAAAAAAAGGTAGTAGAAATGAAAGCATTATATAATGTATAAGTAATACGTAATGGATGATAAGTGATGGTATTACTGATGATGTTTCTTGTAATGAGAGACGGAGGGATGACCATTAGTCGTGATATAAGATTAACGTAAACTTACACAAAATTTTAACAAATTGCGAGTAAGAATAATAAACTTCGTAAATTGAGAGGAAATTTCTTCCCAGACATATATATGGAGAAATAGCAACACATCATATAATACCTGTACATCTTGGAGGAACTGATGAATATGAAAATATCATCATAATACAAGAAAGAGTACATGAAATCATTCATAACCCAAAATCATTACAGGAAGCATTAGATATGATGAAAAAAGAATATGCAATGGGCAAAAGAATGGAAAAGAAATTTACCGAAATCTATAAAAAGGCGAATCCAACAAGAGAAAGCAATCAATAAGTAAGTGAAAAGTTGACTTATATCACGATGGAACGCCGTGTGCGGGGAAACTCGCATGCACGGTGTGAAGCGGGGGAAAAGCTGGAGATAATATCAAAGGTTTACCTATCGCTATCCACGACGATCAATGCGATCATCCAGTTTTTTGAAGGGGAGGGAGCGGAGATCCGACTGGCTGCACCGACTGGACGCGCAGCGAAGCGAATGACAGAAGCGACTGGGTATGAGGCACAGACGATCCACCGTCTCCTTGAGATCAACGGGATGCCGGACGAGGAAAGAGATGGACGCGCAGCGAAATTTGAGAGAAATGCGGAGAATCCTTTGGAGGCAGATGTGATCATCATAGATGAGATGTCAATGGTGGATATCCATCTGATCCATTCACTGCTTTTGGCTGTGACCACGGGGACAAGACTGATCTTAGTGGGGGATGAAAACCAGCTTCCGAGCGTAGGCCCGGGCAATATCCTGCGTGACATCATCCACTGTGGACGTTTTTCGGTGGTAGAGCTCAAAAAAATCTTCCGACAAGCTTCTGAGAGTGATATCGTAATGAACGCTCATAAGATCAACCGAGGTGAACAGGTACAGATCAACAATAAAAGCCGAGACTTTTTCTTTTTGAAACGATATGACGCGGATATCATTATCCGTGTGGTGATCGCGCTTATCCAGGAGAAACTTCCTAAGTATGTAGATGCGAAACCATTTGAGATCCAGGTGCTGACACCTATGAGAAAGGGGCTTCTCGGCGTGGAACGCCTGAACATGATCCTGCAAAGATATTTAAATCCACCGGAGAATGAGAAAAAAGAGAAGGCGATCGGGGAGCGTTTATTCCGCGAAGGTGATAAGGTGATGCAGATCCGAAATAATTATCAGATGGAATGGGAGATCCGCGGAAGATATGGCATCGTCATTGAAAAAGGTCTCGGTGTCTTTAATGGAGATATGGGGATCCTCAGACAGATCAATGAATTTGCGGAGACTGCAGAGGTGGAATTTGAGGATGGGAGATTTGCAGATTATTCCTTTAAACAATTGGAGGAGTTAGAGCTCGCCTATGCGATCACGATACATAAATCGCAGGGATCGGAGTATCCGGCAGTGATCCTGCCGATCCTTTCCGGACCGAGGATGCTCCTGAACAGAAATCTTCTTTACACCGCGGTGACAAGAGCCCGCAAATGCGTGACGATTGTTGGCAGCGAAGAAACCTTCGCAGATATGATCCGCAATGAAAAGCAGCAGAAACGCTATAGTGCGCTGGACGAGCGTATCATAGAGCTGGATGAAGAACCGCAGGAAGAATGATAAATAAAAATGACAAACAAAACACACAGCTATAGCGATAGGGGGGATTGTGAAAAGACTGAAAAATCTGATCCAAAATATCCTGAATATTTTTTACCCAAGATGCTGTCCGATATGTCAGAAAGTACTGAAAGATCAAGACCGTATGATCTGTCCGGACTGTGAAAAACAACTGCGCCCGATCACACATCCGAGATGTTATCGGTGCGGGAAACCTGTAGAGGAGGGAGAATACTGTACAGATTGTATCACGCATACGCATCATTTTGAGCAGGGACGTGGGATCTTTGTCTATGATAACCGGATGCGCAGATCTGTCACCCGATATAAGTATTACGGGTGCAGAGAGTACGGAGATTTTTTTGCAAAAGCGCTGTATGTGTATGCGAAAGAGGAGCTGCGCAGATGGTCTCCGGATCTGATCGTGCCGGTCCCTATGGACAGAGCGAAACTTCGGATGCGAGGCTTTAACCAGTCAGCATATCTCGCAGAGAGGCTGAGCCGCTACACACAGATCCCGGCAGATCTGCACTTGGTCGAAAAGATCCACAAAACCAGATCGCAGAAGAAACTCAGTGCTGTGCAGAGGAGAAAGAATCTGGAGGATGCTTTTTTTGTAAAAAGACAGGTGACGGGCAAAACGATCCTGGTGGTCGATGATGTCTATACGACGGGCAGTACTGCGGATGCGATGGCGGTCTGCCTGAAGAAAAAAGGCGCGAAAAAGGTTTATTTTCTCACGGTTTGCACGGGTAGAAGATAAGAAAAAGTGCTTTCCATAAATAATGATGTATGTTACAATCAATTTATATGACCATTCATGTATCGGTGTGCGCAATCTGGCAATTTATCTGCCGCGGGCACACTGTCAATCAAGCAGTAAGGAGTTATTTATGTTAAACGAGGAGAAGATAAAAGTCATGAATAAACTCGCCATGTATGAGAAAGGTGAGGGGAAAAAGTACCTTCCGGTCAGCAGGTATTATCGAAGTGATTACATAGGACTTGCGATGATCAAGAACTTTTTTCTCGTAACGATCGGCTATTGCCTGGCTTTGGCAGGCGTTGCGGCATACTTTGGCGAATATCTCATGGAGAATATCCATAAGATGGATCTGGTGGCTCTGGGAATCGGAGTTGTTGCCGGATATCTTGCGGTGTTGGTGATATTTTCGATCCTGACTTATATTCAGTATTCTGTGAAATATTATCGCGCCAAAAAGAGTGTGAAGAATTATTACGAAGATCTCACGCGCCTGAACAGGATTTATGGACGTGAGGAGAAGAAAACCTCGGTCAGAGGTGCAGCAGGAGGATATAAAAAATGACAGCATTACTTGAATTGAAACAAAAGATAAAGAATTTATACAGTCAGTATGAGATTTATATCCTGCCGGTACTGCGCTTTGTCCTTGCGATGGTGTATTTCTTCTGGATCAACGCAAATATGGGATATATGACTCAGCTCAACAATATATTTGTCGTAGTGATCCTGGCACTGATCTGCTCGATCCTGCCTTCCGCAGTGATGATCTTTGTGGGATTTGTCCTGATGATCGCACACGGATATGCGTTGGGGATCGAGGTCGCAGGATTTCTTTTTGTACTGATCTTATTTATGGTGATCCTTTTCCTGCGCTTTAGTGCCGGAACGAATCTGGTGCTGGTGTTTGCACCTCTTTCCTTTGGATTTAGTGTTCCGACACTTCTTCCGATCGGAAGCGGACTTCTCAGCAGTGCAGTGTCTGCGCTGCCGGCAGGATGTGGAGTGATCCTTTATTATTTCATCCGATTCTTGAGAGTACAGCATCAGATCCTGCAGAATGCAGACGTGCTGATGACAGATAAGCTGAAACTTCTGGCAGATGGAGTTGCACAGAACTGGGGTATGTGGATCACGGTTATCGCATTCATCGCAGTGATCCTTCTGGTGAACCTTATCCGTACACGTTCCTTTGACTATGCGTGGCGGATCGCTATCGTGGTAGGCGGTGTGGTTTATGCCCTGATCATAATTGCCGGCGATTTTGTATTCGAAGTGACGATAGATATGGTTGGCCTGTTAGTCTATACGGCGATCTCCGTAGTGATCGGTCTGCTACTGGAATTTTTCGTGTTCGGAGGGGATTACACCCGCACAGAGCGACTGGAATATGAAGATGACGAGTATTATTACTATGTAAAAGCTGTTCCGAAAGCGACAGTCGCAACATCAGAGAGAAGCATTAAGAAGATCAACGCGGAACCGGCGAAGGAAGAGAAGCATATACAGGACAGTGTGGTTTCCTATGCAAACCCGATCTTCCACGGGGATGAGGATCCTGCGAAACTGCAGGAGGAAGCAGCTCCAGTCGTACAGACAGAGGAGATGGAAGATATTGATTTTGAGAAAAAATTAGAAGAATCTTTAAAAGATTTATAAAATTTAAGCATATGTGAACAGGGGATCTTGTTCATAAAGACCTGAAAGAAAGGAGAACATTATGCAGGATATTGCCGGAAAGCTGATAGAAGCATGGTCCAGGTTGTCATTCCCGAAAATTGGCGTTATTGACATCATACAGATCGCGCTGATCGCCTTCTTTATCTATCAGTTTATGGTGTGGATCAAATATACCCACGCCTATACATTGCTGAAGGGCATACTGGTGGTTCTCCTATTTATTTTGATCGCGTACATCTTTAAAATGAACACGATTTTGTGGATCTTTTCAAATTTAGCGAGTACGCTGATCGTAGGAGTGATCATCATCTTTCAGCCGGAGCTTCGTAAAGTATTGGAGCAGCTTGGTCAAAAAAAGATCATGAGTGCACTCATACCGTTTGATGCCGGAAAAGAGGTAAAAGAAAGATTTACAGATAAAACGATCAGTGAGCTGGTCAAAGCCTGCTTTGATATGGGCGAGGTGAAGACGGGGGCATTGATCGTGATCGAGCAGAATGAACTGCTCAACGATTATATCCGCACAGGGATCAATGTGGATGCGATCTTGACAAGCCAGCTTCTGATCAATATTTTTGAACATAATACACCGCTTCATGATGGAGCAGTCATTGTGAGAGAAAACCGTATCGTAGCTGCGACCTGCTACCTTCCGCTGTCTGATAACATGGAACTGAGCAAGCAGCTTGGTACACGTCACAGAGCGGGTGTGGGGATCAGCGAACAGACAGATTCTGTGACGATCATTGTCTCAGAAGAAACTGGGCAGGTGTCGGTAGCACAGAATGGAAAGCTGATCCGTGGAGTCAGCAGTGCAAAACTGCGGGAGATCCTGGTGAAAGCACAGAATAAACAGATTGTAGATAACAGCAAAATCCGGCAATTACTGAAAGGAAGATCGAAGCATGGGGAAGAGAAAAATAACAGATAGTATCCCATTGAAGATCATCTCTGTCGCAATCGCTTTTGTAGTATGGCTGATCGTTGTAAATATTGATGATCCGATCGGAACGAATTATTATACGATCACAAATGTGGAACTGATCAATAAGGAATATGTAGAATCTTCAGACACGATCGGAAAGATGTGTATGCCTGAGGAGGACCAGGATACGATAAGGGTGGCGATCACCGCCACGAAGAAGGTCCGAGATAGGATCAGGGTTTCAGATATCAGTGCGGTGGCAGATCTGCAGCAGGCAGTGAGTCTGGATACAAATCCTGTGATGGTGCCGATCACAGTCACCTGCTCTGTTTCCGGGATCGGTGCTGGGGATATCAAGGTGACACCTCAGAATCTCAGCGTAAATCTGGATGAGAAAGAAACACAGGAATTTGTGGTCAATGTCACTAGAGGAGACACCAAGCCGAGTAAAGACTATGAGGTTGGAAGTCTGACTGCGAATCCGGAGAAAGTAAGGATTACAGGCCCTAAGAGTCTGGTAAATAAAATAGATAAGGTAAATGCAACAATTGAACTGAATGGCAATACTCAGGATTTTACCCAGGATGTAACCCTTACGATCATAGACAAGAACCAGGAAGCGCTTTCTGATTCGGAGATGAATTCCCTGCGCATTGAGAATAATGCGAAGGTGGTTGTAACGACACGGCTCTGGAAGATCCGTCAGGGTGTGAAGATCTCTGCAGGTTATGTGGGAACACCGGCCACTGGTTATCAGGCTGGAATGGTTAAGACCGTACCGGATACGATCAGTGTAGCGGGAAGCACGGACGGTCTCGAGAGTCTTACGCAGAACAACAATGTGATCACGATACCGCCGGAAAGCATCGATATTTCAGGCGAATCTTCGGATGTGGAGACCAAGATCAATCTTAAGGATCTGCTCCCGGATAATGTGAAACTGACAAGTGACTCCAGCGAAGATGTATGGGTGACAGTCAGCATCCTTCCAGAGGGCAGCAGAGAATTTAACCTGCTTACGAAGGACGTGGTGGTGCAGAATAAACCGGAGGATCTGCAGGTCACATTTGAGACGGCACAGATCGCGATCCGTATCCGATCAGGGGCAGAGGATTTAGATGATCTGGATATCAGTAAGGATATCAAGGCGTCCATCGATCTGAAAGAGAAAAAAGAAGGAAGTTATGAAGTTCCTGTAAAGATCAGTCTTCCAGATGGATATGAGACAGTGGAGGATGTTTATACAGAAGTGGTCATTTCCTCAGGGACTGTGACGGATGACAGCAAGGGATAAGAGGTGTAAAAATGATTTGCAAAAGAGTAACGGTTATAAATCCAACAGGTCTTCATCTCAGACCTGCAGGGATTTTATGTAATACGGCGATGAAATATCAGTCGCTGGTTACATTTGTTTATGACGGAGGAACTGCGAATGCAAAGAGTGTACTGAGTGTTCTTGGAGCCTGCGTGAGATGCGGAGATGAGATAGAGCTTGTCTGCGAAGGGGTGGATGAAGAGGAAGCCCTGAGCAGTCTCGTGGGAGCGATCGAAAGCGGACTCGGAGAGTGAGCCGACAGAAGGAGGAATGTATTTTGAAGAAAAGATCAGTTGCAGTTATGCTCAGTCTGGTGATGTGCACGGCGACAGTCAGCGAAGCTGGCGCTGCATCATTTGTATCCAGTGATCTGAGCGTGGAGAGCGAAGAACAGCAGACAGAAGTGTCACAGGATCTTCCAGAGGAGACCCAGATGGAAACCTCACAGGATGTTTCAGAAACAAATCTGTTCTCGGCAGGAGAGGGAGCAGATGCTGGTCTGGACGAGATGGACGCAGAGCTGACAGAGGATATTTTTTCCTCCGGTGCAGAGGATGATGCGTTTCAGACAACGGCAGCGGCTTCAGACATGATGATGGAAGACCCATCGGGCGCGGTTTGTGTGACTGCTGAGGACTGGGTGCAGACAGAAGAAGGATTTAAGCTGCGCAGAGAAGACGACGCACAACAGCTACAGACAACAGATGTTCAGACAGATGCGGCAGAATTTTTTGCTGAGGATGCACTGGACGCAGGGATGTTAGAGGAAGATGCGACAGCAGCGACCGCTTCTGTGACAGAGCAGGAAGCGGAAGTACCTGCGGAAGAATTTTATACAGCGGAAGATGGGATCTTAAAAGTCTGTACAGAGTATGAAAATGAGTATCACACAGGTTACTATCTGTTTGATGAGAACGGCCTGATGGTGACAGGTGAGTCTGAGCTTAAAGATGCAGCGGCAGTGATAAGCGAAGATGCGGAAGCAGTACAGACAGATCTGTTTTATTTTACACAGGCAGATGAGGCGGTTCTGTATGCGGGCTGTGAGGGAGAAGCGGTTACACCGTATACTTCCACAGTTGGTCAGCAGCAGAAGAACATCTGGATCTGGAACAGTCTGGATGGAGTTTTCAGATATTATGATGCGAACGGTATTTACGTCAGTGTTGAGGAATTGAACAAGCAGGCGCAGAGTGCAGGTACTTATACAGGATATTTCGCGATCAATGGAGAATATTACTGCTTGAATGCAAGTGGTAAGCCAAAGACTGGAAACGTTACTCTTACAGTCAACGGAAGCTCTGATTTATATTATTTTGAGCCTGACAGCGAGATCCCGGGAAGAATGTTCCATGAAGGATGGCGCTGTGTACAGGGATCTAAGGGAGAGCGCTGGCTCTATTATGAGCAGGGTGTGACGAATCCGGGAAATATCGGTAAGTATTATGAGCACGGCGTGATGGCGAAGAAGCTTGGTGCACCGAGAAACGATCGAAAATATCTGATCGATAAATACGGATATCTGCTCAAGAGTGTGGTAAAGAAAGCCGAGGACGGTGCTTACTATGGCACAGATAAGAACGGTGCGATCTATACCAATACACTGGTGAAGTACAAAAATTATAGATATTATTTTGGAAGTGACGGCAAGCGTGCAGCTTGGAAAAATAAATGGATGAAGGTTGGAAATCATTATTACTACTTCGGCAATGTAGCCGGACGAGTATCTGAGAAATATGGCTGGCAGAAGATCTATAGTTCCAAAGGTCAGTTCAGAGGATGGTTCTATTTTGATTCCAACGGAAATCATTACACCAACAAGACAACGTCAACTGGATATTATTTCACACCTACTGGAAAGCTCGCCAGTGGTCTGGTAGAGAGAAACGGCAAGAAATATATCTACGAGGTATCTACGGAGTCCGTGCGAAAAGGAACACTCTATAAGAGCACGATGGTCCGCTATAAGAATAAATGGTACCTTGCATCTTCCTCTGGAAGTCTCTATGAGAGCGGCTGGAGAAAATACAACGGCAATTACTATTACCTTAAAAACTATGTGATCCAGACCAACCAGTTCATGAAGAAGGATGGCGTGAATGGATATCTGGATGCAAATGGTAAATATACAACTGGATGGGTGCTCGTGAGCAATTCTAAGAACCTTGTGCGATATATCGATCCGGATGGAGATGATTTCGTAAGAAACACAAGTAAGTGGATCAACGGAGTATTATATTACTTTGATGCGAATGGTTACCGTATCAGTGATGTGTCAAGCAGGTATCCGAATGGACCATACTATCTGGAGGTACAGAGACTTAATGGTATTATGACTGTGTACACAGACAGAACGAAAACGATCCCGATCAAAACGATCCGAGTGTCCGTTGGACTTCCAAGCACTCCTACACCTACCGGTGAATATACTTTACAGAGAAGTTTGAGATGGCAGCCGCTGATGGGACCATCCTGGGGACAGTATGGAACTCATGTGCAGGGTGCAGGACAGGGAGGTATCTTTATCCATTCTGTAGCCTGTGGCCAGGCAAACTCCTACAATCTTCCGGCAGGAGAATACAATAAGCTGGGACAGCCAGCTTCCCACGGATGTATCCGCGTATGTGTTGCAGATGCAAAATGGGTTTATGAGAACTGCAGTGGTTCAAGGATCAATATCATAGACGGTGTGATCCAGTACAACGATGCCCTGAAAGGACCTCTTGGAAAGAAACCGCTGACTCCATTAAGAGGATCTGCAAACTTTGACCCGACAGATCCTGCAATCTGAATCATAAGAAAGCGTCTCGGAAACGAGGCGCTTTCGTTACGTTATGATTATATTAACTTGCTCTTTGCGGATAAACTGTGTATAATGTGAAAAGAAAAACAAAAGAGAAATGTTAAAACAGGAAAGAAACACAAGAATAAAAAAGCGCAAGAAATAAAAAGTACAATAATCAGAAAAAGCAAGGAGAGTACATGAGAAAAGAACATATCCGTATAAAGATCAAGGTCGTGGCCGGTATATTAGCAGCGGCAGTCTGCATGATACAGCCGACAGGAACAGTTATGGCAAATCCGCATTATGATAGACGTTCGACGGTGGCGGAGGAAGAATGGGCATGGGCTGCCGGAAGTTCTTCTTCGGAGAAGGAAAAGGAGGCAGTTTCCAAGAAAGCATGGCAGAAGATAAACGGTGTCTGCTACAATGGAAGCGGAGTGGAGATCCCAGGCGCGATCACAAGGGGGATCGACGTTTCTGAGTGGCAGGGAAAGATCAACTGGGCCGGCGTGAAAAACTGTGGCGTGGACTTTGCTTTCGTGCGTATCTCCTACGGAAGCGGATATCTGGACAAGACTTATGATTACAACATGGAACAGGCAGAGCTTGCAGGTGTACCGGTGGGAACTTACGTGTACAGTACAGCAACTACGACGATGGGAGCCTTGAAAGAGGCGCAGCTTGCGATCAGCAAGATGGAAGGATATAAAGTTTCCTACCCGGTTGTATTTGATCTGGAATATTCAAAGGCAAAGAGCCTTTCCCCGCAGGAAGTCTCTATGATGGCACTGACATTCTGCAATGAGGTACGCAAGGCTGGCTATTATCCGATGGTATACTGCAACTTGGACTGGTACAGAAACTACATAGACTGGAGCCTCCTATCTGGGCTGGATGTCTGGATCGCCAGCTACGGAGACAGGATCCAGGCACCGAATAAGGATCTGTATTCCTATACGATCTGGCAGTCTACAGATGGAAATGAAGATATCGGTCTGAACAGTACAAGCGGTCTGATTACAGGGATCCCGAAAGAAAATGATGTGGATATCAATTTCGGATACGTGGATTACACCAGAAAGATCACGCCTAGATGGAACTCTGCGACAGATTACGTGGCATCCACTCACCCTGATACCAGCATCAATGGAGACGGAACTGTGGTCAAAAATGGCTGGGTCGAGGAAGATGGGAAAACCTATTACTATGTGAATGATAAGAAGATGACCGGGTGGAGAACCATTGACGGGGAGACTTATTATTTTAATCTGAAAACGGGTGTGATGTATCAGAACCGGGCTATCAAAGTGGACGGGGAATACTATTACATGGATGAGACAGGTGCCCGTGTTGTTTCCCAGTGGGCAGAGTATAATGGAAAAACCTATTATCTGTCCGAAGATGGAAAGGCACTCAAGGGACTGAAAAAAATAGATGGCAAATATTATTGGTTCCACACGAAATATGCGTATATGTTCAGAGATAAAAAAGTGATCCGAAGCTCAGGACCGATCTACTATGTGGGAAGCGACGGGGCATGCTATACGAATGGAATGCAGGAAGTGACGATCGACGGAAAGACATATACTCATTATTTCAAAAAGAATGGGCAGGCACATAAAGGATGGTTGACATACAATGGAAAGAAGTATTATTTTTATAATGGAACTTCGAAATTATCTGGCACGCGTGCGGAGAACATCACACTGACTAGCTCTAAGAATGTAGTATCTGTATTTGATGCGGAAGGAGTCTGCATCAGACAGTATAAAAAATAAAGTCTTTCTGAATGGAGGATGAAAAATGAAAAAGAGAAAACAATGGACAGGGCTTTTGCTGGCCCTTGCAGTCGGCTTCACGGGGATCTTGGGGAGCAGCGCGGTTTACGGGACTTCGGAGGATGCGCCAGTGCAAACAGAGGATCAAGTTCCAGAAACCCCGACGCCAACGCCAACACCAGTACCGGAAGATACAGTGACCCCGACGCCAACGCCAACACCAGTACCGGAAGATACAGTGACCCCAACCCCAACCCCAACACCAGCAGAGGTGAAAAATGGTTGGAAAAAATTCAAAGGCCAGTATTACTATTACCAAAACGGCGTAAGACAGAGAAATAAACTGTTGAAACTTGATGACGGGATCTATTATGTGAATAAAAGCGGCAGACGCTGCTATGGATGGAGAAATTTCAAAGGAAATACTTACTATTTCCAGAAAGATGGGAAAGCACAGCTTGGCTGGATGAAGCAGGATGGAAACTGGTATTATTTTAACGTCCGTTCCGGATTTCTCTATAAGAACATCATGCTGATCGATGCGAATGGAAAGAGATACATTTTTGACCAGGATGGCAGACGCTATCGTGGATGGTGTGATTATAAAGGAAAACGTTACTACATCGACAAGAACGGAAGTGCACATGTCGGATGGCTGCGTGTGGATGGGAATTGGTATTATTTCCATAAGAAAACTGCATCCATGTATAAGAATCGTACGGTAAAAACTTCAACAGGAAAGAAGTATATTTTTGATTCCAACGGAATCTGCAAGAACAGGAAGTGACAAGAAAGGCTCTGTGGATGATACACAGGGCCTTTCTTATTCAATGGGCAATAATATGTGAAAATCCGTTTTGGGATAACGTTCAATTGCCGATGTGGTTCATGAATGGGATAGAGAGTTTATAGAAAAAGATAGGAGGAGAGGATAGGATGAAAAAGATTGTGATCATAGGAGCGAACGACTTCCAAAGACCATTGATCCAAAAAGCCCATGAGATGGGTTATGAAACACATGTATTTGCATGGAGAGAGGGCGCGACAGGAGCAGAGGATGCAGATTATTTTTATGAGATCAGCATTACAGAAAAAGAAAAAATCTTAGAGCAGTGCAGACAGATCCAGCCGCAGGCAGTGGCAACGATCGGATCGGATCTCGCAAATATTACGGTGCAATACCTCGCTGAAAAACTTGGACTGCCTGGAAATAGTGCGGAATGCATCGAAGCGTCCACAAACAAATTTCAGATGCGGGATGCGTTTGCGAAAGCTGGGATCTGGACTCCGTTTTTTGCATCGGTAGGCGAAGGGGAGAAACTTAAAGTGCCGGGATATCCGGTGATCGTAAAACCGACAGACCGCTCCGGAAGCCGCGGGATCACCAGAGTAGAGTGTGAGGAAGAACTGCAGCCGGCGATCTTGCGTGCGATCGAACAGTCCTTTGAAAAGAAGGCGATCGTGGAAGAATATATCGAGGGTGCAGAGTACAGTGTGGAGACGATCAGCTATCAGGGAAAACATACACTGCTGGCTGTCACGAAGAAATATACCACAGGAAATCCGCATTATATTGAGGTAGGACATCTTGAACCTGCACCGCTGAGTGTGCAGCTAAAAGAGAAAGTGAGAGAGACGGTCTTTGCAGCACTGGATGCATTGAAAGTGAAATATGGAGCTGGACACAGTGAACTGCGGATCGACAAAGAAGGAAATGTGAGGATCATTGAGATTGGATCAAGAATGGGCGGAGACTGCATTGGCTCGGATCTGGTACCGCTGTCCACAGGACAGGATTTTGTGGGGATGGTCGTGGATGTGGCAGCCGGAAATCCGCCGTGTATACGGGAAGATGCCGCACAGTATGTTTCTGCGGTGCGTTTTTTGATGGATCAGAAGGAAATCCACCATTTGGAGTGGATCAAGCAGAATTATCCACAAAATATCCGCAAGATCGTGCAGGAAAGTGATGCTGACGGCGCAGTGATCGTGGATAGCTCAAGCAGACCGGGCTTTTATATCCTACAGACGGATTCCATGGAGGAGATGGAGATGCTTCTTCATCAGGGACCAGTAGAAAACCCGATCACATTGTTTGAGACACCGATCCAGAAGCCTCGCGCAGGGGATGGAAAAAATCACTTCTATATAAAAAGAGATGATCTGCTTCCATTTTCCTTCGGGGGAAACAAAGTACGTTTTGCCTGGGAGTTTGTGGAAGATATGAAAAAGAAACACTGCGACAGTATGGTCATTTATGGAAATGATCACTCCAACCTTTGCAGGATTTTGGCTACGCTTTGCCATCAGCTTGCGATCCCGTGTTATATGGTGCATAACACCGAAGACATCAGGGAAGAACGTGAGACAAATAACAGCCGTATCATCCGGAAGATGGGAGTCCATGAGATCCGATGCGGAAAGCAGACGATCGCGGATGCTGTCCGGACTGCCATGGATGAGCTGACAGAACAGGGATATCGCCCGTATTATATCTATGGAAACGAAAAAGGTGAAGGAAATGAGCACATACCTATGCGGGCCTATGAGAAGACATACCAGGAGATACTCAGATGGGAAAAAGAGCAGGGAACTTTATTTGACTATATTTTCCTGGCATCCAGCACCAATGCCACACAGTCCGGGCTTTTGGCAGGCAAGCTTTTTTACAAGGATGACTGTAAGATCGTGGGGATCTCCGTCTCCAGAAATGAAAAGCGCGGCAAGGAAGTGATCGCAGGAAATATCCGCCAGTATGCACAGAGGAATGACTGGACTCTGCCGGACAACTGGGAGGAGGAGATTTTTTTTACAGATGCCTATATGGAGGGCGGATATGGTGCGTACTCTGAACCTGTGGCGCAGACGATCTGCCAGCTTTATCAGTCGGATGGCATCCCTCTGGATATGACATATACAGGAAAAGCTTTTTATGGTATGATGGAATACTTGAAAAAGCAGGAGGTTCATGGAAAGAATATTTTATTTATACACACTGGTGGACTTCCCCTGTTTTTTGACCTTCTGGAAACAACAAAATGTTGATAGAAAAGGTTGCTGCTGATAGAAACGTGATTAGGCAGACCGAACCAGATATAACAGTAAGAAAGGATGGATCGACAACGATTTATGAAAAAGTTAATGATTCTTGGAGCCAGTTATTCCCAGATCCCGCTGTATGAAGCGGCTGCTAGGCTGGGGATCGAGACGGTGGCAGTGAGCACGCCCGGGGACTGGCCAGGATTTTCACTGGCCGGAGAGGTATCTTACACCGATATCTCAGACCCGGAGGCTGTCCTAAGAGCTGCACAGAGCCATCAGATCAGCGGGATCGCTACCTGCTGTCTGGATGCAGGGGTCCGCTCCATCGGATATGTCTGTGAGAACATGGGACTCAAAGGACTTTCCATGGAGGCGGGAAAACTTTGCTCTGATAAGTACCTGATGAAGGAGGCATTTCAAAGGGGCGGTGTCAACTGTGCACGACATATCTGTGTCCATAGCAGAGAAGAACTGGAGAATGCGATGGAAGTTTTAGACTTTCCAGTGATCTTAAAAGCAGTGGATCTTATGGGAAGCCGCGGACTGTTTCGCTGTGACACGAAGGAAGAAGTCCGGATGCACTATGCGGATACAATGGGCGCGACCAGAAAAGAGTATTGCCTTTTGGAAGAATTTATTGAGGGACGTATGCTCGGATGCGAAGCGATGATCTCTGGTGGAAAATTGCTCTATTGCCTTCCCAATAATATTGAAAATTATCCGGGGTATGTTCCTACTCCGATTGGCCATTCTGTTCCATATAAAAAGCAGGATGAGCTCGGGGCGGAAGTAAAAAGGCAGGTGCTTTTGGCAGCGCGTGCTCTGGGAATGGATAACTGCCCAGTAAACTGTGATCTGATGGAAAAGGATGGAAAGATCTATGTGATCGAGATCACCGGAAGGGCGGGAGGAACCTGCCTGCCGGAGACGGTGGGGATCTACTATGGAATCGACTATTATGAGGCGATCGTTCGTCTGGCAATGGATATGCAGATTGAGGAATTGTTTGTCGGCGATCCGCCGCGGACTGCAAGCCTTTCACATATCCTGACTTCGGACAAAAGTGGGATATTAAAAGAGATCCATAACACAAATGAACCTTGTGCGGACATCATAGACCTTTCCTTTAATGTCGAGAGTGGGGATGAGATCCGGCGCTATGAAAATGGACGAGACAGACTGGGACAGGTGATCCTTACAGGGGAAACTTTGGAGAAATGTGAGCGTCGTCTGGACGATGTTTTGGCTAAAATAAACATTGAATTTATATGTTGATTGTGAGAGAATAACATGAGTAATTATCTAAATAAGAAAAAAAGCCTGTTTTTACTGCTGCATATCAGCCTTCTGTTCAGCTCTTTGAGCGGTGTGTGCTCAAAACTTGCCTCCGGATATACAGATCAGATCTTCTCTGTAGGATTTGTCTTTTGGTTCGGGCTGGTTTTTGTCATCATGTTTGGGTATGCGATCGTCTGGCAGCAGGTATTAAAACGGATGCCCCTTACTGTCGCCTACGCGAACAAGCCGGTGACTTTGATCTGGGGGATCGTGTGGGGTCGTCTGATCTTTGGAGAGAAGATCACATGGAATATGCTGGCTGGGGCCTGCGTGATCTTTTTGGGGATCTATCTGGTGACCAGTGAGAAAGAGGAAAACAAAGGAGGAAAAGCGCATGAGTGAATTTCAAGGGGCGATATGCCTGCTTTTGATTTCCGTGTTTATTTCATCGGTGTCTCAGATCCTGCTGAAAAAAGCAGCAGACAAAACTTACACAGATCATATCCGTGAGTATATGAATCCATTGGTGATCTTTGCATACGGAATGTTTTTCTGTTCTGTGATCCTGACGATGCTGGCACTGCGCGAGATCCCGTTATCTTTGCAGCCGATCTTAGAATCCACAGGATATATTTTTGTAGCAGTTATGGGATGGTTTTTTTTGAAGGAGAAGATAGGAAAGAGAAAACTGTTAGGGATCGCGCTGATCCTTCTTGGGATCGTGATCTTTTCTCTGTAGCTTGTATAGACAGTGGGATGCTGGATGTAAGCGAGGGAAGCTTTGTGTGACCTGACAGGTATAAAAGGAGAGACAAAGGAAATGCTGGTATCGATCGTTATACCGTGTTATAACTCCGAGCACACGATTGGAAAAGTGGTGGATCTTGCGACGGAGGAATTTGAGAAACTAAAAGGATATGAATGTGAATTTGTCCTTGTCAATGATTATTCAAGGGATGGGACATGGGAGTCCATCCGCAAGCTGACGGATCGCTATCCAAATGTAAAAGGGATCAACCTGGCGAAAAATTTTGGACAGCACAACGCGATCATGGCTGCGCTTTCTCAGGCAGAAGGGGAGCTGATCGTGGGGATGGACGATGATATGCAGAATCATCCGTCCCAGATCCCGCAGTTTCTGGAGAAAATGGAAGAAGGCTATGACATTGTCTTCGGCGTCTTTAAAGAGCGGAAGTTTTCGCTGATGAAGAACATTACTGGGGCAGTCAGCAGATATCTTTTGTGGCATCTGCTGGATAGACCAAAGGATATTCAGATGAGCAGTTTCTGGTGCTGCAGGAAATATGTGCGGGATGAGGTGGTCAAATATGATGGCTATAACATCTTTTTGCAGGTGCTATTTTTCCGCACAACTCACAATATCGCAAACATTGAGATTGAACATTATGCCAGAGAGGTAGGGGAATCCAATTATAATTTCCGCAGAGGATTGAAATTGTTTATGTCCTGTCTAAACTTTACGGTGATCCCTCTGCGACTTGCAACGTTTTTCGGAACGATCTTTTCGGCGGCAGGGTTTATCGGAGCTTTGGCAGTTTTTATCCGAAAGCTCTTAGATCCGTCGATCGCGATCGGATGGTCTTCACTGATGTGTGCATTTTTGGTGTTGTTCGGCATCTGCTTTTTGATGATGGGGATCATTGGAGAGTACATAGGTAAACTGATCCTTAATATCAATAAGACACCGCAGTATGTGATCCGGGAAACACGAAACATCTCACAGAAGGATAAATCTCAGAATCAGTCAGAAGAAATGAAAAAAGAGACACAGAAATCTGTCAGAGAAGCAAGCTAAAAATCTGCCAGAACAGGAGATACTTTATATAGAGAAATAAAAGAGGTAACAAATGATTGATTTTAACAGACCTGCCCATGTGGGCAGGGAACTTGCGTATATTCAGGACGCTGTGCATAGAGGAATATTGTGCGGGGATGGTGAGTATACCAAAAGATGTTCTGACTGGATGGAAAAACAGTTTCAGGTACGTCATGCAATGCTGACAACTTCATGCACACATGCATTGGAGATGGCAGCCTATCTTTGCGATATTCAGCCGGGGGATGAGGTGATCATGCCCTCTTATACGTTTGTGTCAACTGCGGATGCGTTCGTACTGCGACAGGCGAAGATCGTGTTCATTGATATCCGCCCGGATACCATGAACATGGATGAAAATCTGATCGAGCAGGCAATCACAGAGCGCACTAAGGCTATTGTGCCGGTCCATTATGCAGGAGTGGCCTGTGAGATGGATACGATCATGGCACTTGCGAAGAAATACGGACTGAAAGTTGTGGAGGATGCAGCGCAGGGAGTCGATGCCTTCTACAAGGGCAAAGCGCTGGGAACGATCGGAGATTTCGGATGCTACAGCTTCCATGAGACGAAGAATTATACGATGGGAGAGGGTGGTGCGATCCTTTACCAGGATGACCGTTATCAGGAGAAAGCGGAGATACTCAGAGAGAAGGGAACGGACAGAAGTAAATTTTTTAGAGGCCAGGTGGATAAATACCGTTGGATGGATTATGGATCTTCCTACCTTCCGAGTGAATTAAACGCCGCATACCTCTATGCACAGCTGGAAGAAAGAGAAAAGATCTTCAATAAGAGGATGGAGATCTATGACTATTATCACAAAAATCTTGCACACCTGGCTGCGGAGGGTAAGATCGAGCAGCCATTCGTGCCGGAGGAATGTTCGCATAATGCGCATATGTACTATATAAAGGTACGGGATATGGATGTTCGCACAAGACTGATCCGATATCTGAGAGAAAATGAGATCTGTTCGGTATTCCACTATGTTCCCCTCCACTCAGCACCTGCTGGAAAGAAATATGGAAGATTTGCAGGTGAGGATGTCTATACCACGAAAGAGAGTGAACGTTTGCTGCGTCTGCCGATGTTCTACAATCTGGATATGGAAGATGTGAAGCGGGTGACGGATGCAGTGGCAGGATTCGATGGATTTTGATCTTGCGATATAGTATAGAGGAAATAAAAAAATGAAAAAATGGAAACAACGAATAACGGCAATCCTGGCTGCATCTGTCTTGTGTATGTCGCCTGCGAGTGCGCTTGCAGCGGTGGATCTGAATGCGGTCTATGAAACCTCGACAGATCAGATCGCGGGATGGCCGGCAGGACCGGAGCTGACATCAGATGTGGCAGTGCTGATGGATGCGCAGAGCGGAATCCTTCTATATAATAAAGGAGGAGATGAGCTCCGCTATCCAGCGAGCATTACAAAACTGATGACACTTTTGGTGGCTGTGGAGAATGCTTCTTTGGATGAGCAGGTGACCTTCACAGAGACTGGAGTCAGGGATGTGACGTGGGATTCTGGAAACATTGGGATGCAGCTTGGGGAAGTGATGAGCATGCAGGACTGCCTGTATGCGCTGATCATTCAGTCTGCTAATGATGTGGCTGCCCAGATCGCGGAACATGTGGGAGGTACGGAGCAGAACTTCATTGACATGATGAATGCACGTGCAGCTGAGATCGGATGCACCAATACACATTTTACAAATGCGAGCGGTCTTCCGGATGAAAACCACTATTCGACGGCGCATGACATGGCAAAGATTATGCAGGAGGGGCTGAAAAATAAGACTTTTTCGAAGATCATAAAAACGCCGACCTACACGATCAAGCCGACAAATCTAAACAGTGAATCACGCAGGCTTCACACGCATCATCCGATGCTCGCGTCAGAAACGACTTACTATTATAAAGGCTGTATCGGCGGAAAAACAGGAAACACGAACGCTGCGGGAAGCACTCTGGTGACTGCGGTCAAAAGAAAAAAAGGTACTTACATTACCGTTACGCTGCGTGCGCCGGAGCTGGCATATGCGGTTGCAGATTCGACGGCGCTGTTTGACTACGCTTATCAGAATTTTGCCAAAACAAAAGTAGATGGCGGCAGTGTCCTGATCCCAAAGGGAACAGATGTGAACGCACTCACTGTAGATTCACAGGAAAACGGCAGTGAGAAACGCAAATCTTATTATTTCAATAACTACTTGGTAGGAACTGCGGTAGTTCCGATCGTGACAGCGACACCGACACCGGAACCGACGAAAGTGCCGGAAGCAGATACTGCCACTGGGTCGGATGATCCACAGCAGGAGGAGATACAGGAGTCGGACGCACAGACGCAGACGGAACAGTCAGAGGAAGCGGACACGCAGGAAGATGAGAGTTTGCTGAAAATTTTGCTGGTCGTGATGGCAGTGATGCTGTTGATCTTAGGAGTCCTTTTGATGGCTCTTGTAAAGAAAAATAACAGACGTAAATAAAGAGAAAAGAGGAAAACAAAATGGGAAAAATCAAAGTAACAGAATGCGGCGGGATCAAAGGCTTAAAGGTAGTAGAGCCAACTGTCTTCGGAGATGCCAGAGGCTATTTTATGGAAACCTATAATTACAATGATTTTAAAGAAGCCGGGATTGATGTACAGTTTGTACAGGATAACCAGTCCAGCTCCCACAAGGGTGTACTCCGCGGACTTCACTTCCAGATCAACTATCCTCAGGATAAACTGGTACGTGTCGTGAGCGGTGAGGTATTTGACGTGGCAGTGGATCTGCGCGAAGGCTCTGAGACTTTTGGCAAATGGTTTGGTGTTGTCCTTTCAGCTGAAAATAAGAAACAGTTCTTTATCCCGAAAGGATTTGCACACGGTTTCCTTGTACTCTCTGACCATGCGGAGTTTGCTTACAAATGCTCAGACTTTTATCATCCAAACGATGAAGGCGGCCTGATCTGGAACGATGAACAGATTGGAATTGAGTGGCCGATCCCGGAAGGAATGGAATTGAGCTTTTCTGAGAAAGATACCAAATGGGGAAGCCTTCAGGAGTATCGCAAATAGGAGAACAACAGATTGAAAACAATTTTTTCTTTACCCTTAGACATTTATAAAAACAGACGACTGGTGCTCAAACTTGCAAAGAATGACTTTAAGACAAGGTATGCGGGATCTTATCTGGGGATCATCTGGGCATTTATCCAGCCGGTTATCACCATTATGGTGTACTGGTTTGTGTTCTCAGTAGGGTTCCGCTCCGGAACCGGAGATCTGGGCGTTCCGTTTGTGCTGTATCTGGTAGCCGGGATCGTACCTTGGTTTTTCTTCCAAGATGCGCTGATCGGGGGAACGAACGCCATGCTCGAATACAATTATCTGGTAAAAAAAGTCGTCTTTAATATCAGCGTCCTGCCAGTTGTTAAGATCATTTCCGCGATGTTTGTACATGCATTTTTTGTGCTCTTTACGATCCTTTTATATATGGCATACGGAAGATTTCCGGATTTATATTATCTGCAGCTGTTTTATTACAGTGCATGTGTGTTTGTGCTGGTTCTGGGACTTTGCTATGCGACAAGCGCGGTCGTGATCTTTTTCAGAGATCTGTCACAGATCATCAACATCGCGCTGCAGGTAGGCATCTGGCTGACACCGATCATGTGGATCGCAGAAAATTCTCTGCAGGGACATGAGACACTGCAGAAGATCTTAAAGCTGAACCCACTTTACTATGTGGTTTCCGGATACAGAGATACTTTTATCATGAAATCCTGGTTTTTCGAGCACGCAGGCTGGACGATCTATTTCTGGGTGTTTACGATCCTGTGCTTTTTATTTGGAAGCTGGGTGTTTAAACGCCTGCGGATCCATTTCGCAGATGTATTATAAAAAACTGGAGAGCTGCGCAGCGCGCTAGGAAATGTGCGCATTTGGAAAAAGCGCTTGTATCTGCAGGAATGGAATGGACAGAAGAAAGGAAAAAATGTGGAAGATAAGAAAGTAATTCAGGTGAAAGATCTCACCAAGATGTATAAATTGTATGATAAACCTTCGGATCGTTTGAAGGAGTCACTTGGACTGACGAGAAAGAAACTGTACAGAGAACACTATGCGCTCCATGATGTGAATTTTGATATCCATGAAGGGGAATGTGTGGGGATCATCGGAACCAATGGTTCCGGTAAATCCACCATTCTAAAGATCATTACCGGTGTCTTGAATCCCACACAGGGAGAAGTAAAAGTAGATGGAAGGATTTCCGCACTGCTGGAGCTTGGTGCTGGTTTTAATATGGAGTATTCTGGTCTTGAGAACGTGTATCTGAATGGCACGATGATCGGATTTTCCAAGGAAGAAATAGATGCCAGACTGGACGATATCCTGGAATTTGCAGACATTGGAGAATTTATTCATCAGCCTGTAAAGACATATTCCAGCGGTATGTTCGTGCGTCTGGCTTTTGCTGTCGCTATCAACATCGATCCGGAGATCCTGGTCGTGGATGAGGCCTTGTCTGTAGGCGATGTCTTTTTCCAGTCAAAATGCTATCATAAATTTGAAGAATTTAAAAAGCAGGGAAAAACGATCCTGTTCGTAAGCCATGATCTGAGCAGTGTCTCCAAATATTGTGACCGTGTGATCCTGCTCAATAAAGGTGTGAAACTCGACGAAGGATCACCGAAACAGATGGTGGATCTTTATAAACAGCTTTTGGTCGGTCAGACACCTGTGAAACAAAAAGAAGGCGAAGAAAATAAAGAACAGACTTCGACAGAAAATGGCGAGGAGTGGGGAGAATTTCAGGTAAATCCCAATATGTTAGAATATGGAAACCGTATCGCTGAGATTATAGATTTTAGGATTATAGATGATAAGGGAATGTGTTCTAATACTATTGAGAAAGGAACTTCTTTCCAGATTCGGATGAAAGTGCGATTTAACGAGGATATTCAAGAGCCGATCATGGCTTATACTTTTAAAAATGTTAAAGGTACAGAGATCACAGGGACCAATACAATGTATGAGAATGTTAAAGTTGAACGCTCTGGAAAAGGTGATGTATGTACGGTGACATTTACGCAGATAATGAACCTTCAGGGCGGTGAATATCTTTTGTCATTTGGATGTACCGGATATAAAAATGGGGAGTTTACAGTGTTCCATAGACTTTATGATGCGTGTAATGTTACTGTAATCTCCAGTAAGAACACAGTTGGCTTTTATGACATGGATTCTAAAGTAGAGATCCATTGTGAGGAATAAGTTCCATTTAGTGACAGATACCAGTGTACTGTTCGCTGCGACTCAGTGACGATCAAATTAGTGTGAGGAAAATATATGGAAGAAAAAATAGGAAAAGTAATTTTAGATACTACATGCTATCCAGGAGAAGATTTGTATAGTGATGGTGCGATAGAAGATGAAATGCTTGAAATTTCGAGAGAGTTTGCGCCGGAAGAATTTAACAGAGTGATCAGTGAACGAAAAAACTGGACGATTTTATATCATTTCTCTCATATCAGAGAGAATATTTTAAACTGGATTCCATTTAAAGGGGACGAAAAAGTTCTAGAGATTGGAGCTGGATGCGGCGCAGTAACTGGTGCACTTTGCAGTCGTGCGAAGGAAGTGACTTGTATTGAGCTTTCTATGAAAAGAAGTAAGATCAATGCTTATCGCCATAGAGATCAGGAGAATCTAAAAATCTTAGTCGGTAACTTTCAGGATATCGAAAAAAATCTGACAGAAAAATATGATTATATTACCCTGATCGGTGTATTTGAATATGGTGAATCTTATATTCAGAGTGAAGATCCGTATGTGGATTTTTTAAAGATCATATCCAAACATTTGAAACCCGATGGAAAAATTATTTTGGCAATAGAAAATAAATTAGGGCTAAAATATTGGGCAGGATGTACAGAAGATCATTTTGGGATTCTGTTTGAGGGAATTCAGGGATATCCGAATACAAAAGGCGTGAAAACTTTTTCGAGAAAAGAATTTAACACTATCCTTCAGAAAGCAGGAAATTTAAAAGCGGATTGGTATTATCCATACCCTGATTATAAATTTCCAATGATGATTCATTCAGATCAACATCTTCCAGCAAGCGGAGAATTAAATATAAAAGATTATAATTTTGATAGATTGCGTCTGGAGCTATTTCAGGAGACTCAAGTTTATGACACACTTTTAAATAATGACTTATATTCACAGTTTGCAAATTCTTTTCTTCTTGTAATTGGAAAAGAGCAGCCGCAAATGAAGCCTGTTTATATAAAATTCTCCAATGAGAGAGATGAACGATTTTCTATTTATACAGAGATCAGCGAGATGGCAAATGAAAATCTAACAGTAAAGAAAATACCGGCACAAAAGAAGGCTGTAGATCATATACGACATTTAGAAATGATCTATGAAAAATTGACTGGAATGTATAAAGAAGAGGGGATTGAGGTAAACAGATGTACTCTGGAGGATAACTGTGCAAAACTGGAATATTTAACAGGAATCACATTGGAGGATAAACTGGATCATCTTCTGGAAGAAGGAAGAATCGACGAATTGGAGAAATTATTCTTTTCTTATATACAGAAAGTAAAGAATATTCATGAGAAAAATTTATTTGAGAAAACACAGGAATTTGTGGAAGTGTTTGGCGACGTTGATTTACACCATGATTTAAAAAGTGCAGAAATATCAAACATTGATCTTGTTCCTGCCAATATTATTTTATCTGATGCCAAAGTGTCCGTGATTGATTATGAATGGACATTTGCATTTCCTGTACCGTCACAGTTTTTGGTTTATCGAATGATTTTTTACTATTTGGAGTTAAATGATAAACGCGGAGTGCTGAAGAACCAGAATTTCTATGAAAAAGCTGGAATCCTTCCTGAAGATATTGAAGTATATACTAAGATGGAACATAATTTTCAGCAGTATATTTTAGGTAAGCATGCAGCAATGCGAAACATGTATGCGGAAATTTCACCAGGACAGGTAGAAATTAAGGACTATTACAAAGAAAAGAAAGAGAAATTCACGGAAAATCTTCAAATTTTCTGGGACAACGGAACAAGTTTTAATGAGTCCGATTCTGTAATATATCCATTTGGAAACAGGAGGATTTATGTGGAATTTGAACTTCCTGAGAATACAAAAATGCTTCGCATCGATCCGGGAGAAAAGGCAAAAGGGCTTAGGATTGAAAACTTGACATGGGAAGATGGAACTTCTGTGGCATTTTATACAGATGGTTGTGAAGTAGAGCTTGGGGAGTTTTATTTCGGAGGAGATGATCCGCAGATTATAGTAGATTCTGTTCCTGAGAATAAGAAATCTATCAAAATTGAAATGAAGATATTAGATGAAAAAGAAACAGAAAGAAAATTTTGGAAGATATATACGGAACAAAAAAGAGCAATGGATCAGCTCAAATATGAACTTGAGCAGAAAAAAACATTGGTGGATCAGGTAGAAAATAGTAAAGCATGGAAATTGTATCGTGCAGTAAAAAGGGTTTAATTATGGGAAATATACTTTGGAGTGTGGATAAAAAACTGTATAAGCATAAAGACGATCATACTCTGATAATTACTGGATGGGCAGTAACCAGAGATAAAGCGATGTGCAATTTTTCACTCTATGGTTCAGGAAAAGAGATTTCTTTTCCTGAACCTTCGCGTTATGAAAGAGAAGATGTAACCAGTTATTTAAAACAAACACAAAATATACAAAATGCAGGTTTCCAGATAAAAATACCAGAGATTTTGCAACTTGCACAAGAACATGAAAATTTGCAGATTGTGTTGTGGACAGAGAATGAAAAAGAAGTCATTTGGGAAGAAACGGCACAGGCAATAAAAGCATTTTGTAAAGAAAATCTTATCGAATATCACATAGATGAAGAACAGATCACACAAGGAAATATTCTGATGATCAGAGGCTGGGTTGTAAATCAGATGGATTCTGATGATGTGTTTGTACAAAATACAGATGGAAAGATAGTGGAATGTACTATCATTAGACATAAGCGCCCAGATGTAGAGGAAGTAAAAGGAATTTCCGAAACCGAAAACAGAAATCTTGGTTTTACTATTACAGTGGATCTGGAAAATATACACAACCAGAACATCTGCCTTTGTTTCCGTGGGCAAGATATACAGAAAATATATAGAGTAAATGTAAAGAAATTAAAAAGAGAAAATACAGGTCTCTACCAGCAGATAAAAATTTTATCATTAGAAAACAAGAATAAGAATTGGCAATATATAAAAGAATATGGCTTTGGCAGATTTGTCAGATATGTAAAAAATTCTCAGCTCAAGGATGGGGAGCAAGAATATGAGGAGTGGTTTAAAGACCATGAGACGTTTAGAAAAGAGCTGAAAAGGCAAAGAAATGCAATCTTTTCTTATATGCCGTTAGTGAGTGTTGTGGTTGTTTTGAGAGACACAGACATAAAATATTTGAATAAGGTGCTCGATGCATATGTGGATCAGACATACAGTAATTGGCAGCTATGTCTGGTTGATGCAAATAAAGGTGAAGAAGTCTGTGCCTTTTTGCGAAAAAATTACAAGAAAGAAATTAGGATATCTTACAAGAAGGTCACGGAAGAACAGAATATTTCTGAAAGTTTGAATGCGGCATTGAAGCTTGCGATGGGAGATTATATTTTATTTTCTGATCAAAAGATTGTAGCTGCACCGGATGCTCTTTTTGGAATGGTTAAGGCGATCACTGAGAAAAAAGCGGACATGATCTATACGGATGAAGATGAAATAAGTATAGATGGAAAATGCCATTACAATCCGAGATTCAAACCAGATTTTAATTTGTTTAGATTGAGAGAAAACAATTATATCGGACAATTTTGGACAGTTCGAAAAGAAATTCTGGAACAGATTGGCAGATTCCGACCGGAATATGATGGTGCTCAAAATTATGATATGATTTTAAGATGCTGTGAACAAGCTGCTAAAGTTGTGCACATTCCAAGAGTCCTTTGTCATTATGTAAATGATGGTAAGATGCTCTTACAGGAACAACAAAAGAAAAACTGGGAAGCCGGAAGAAGAGCACTTGAGGATCATTATAAGAGAATGCAGATCCGTGCTGTTACAGAATTGGCAGATAAGGCAGGATGGTATAGAAGTCATATGGCTATTCAGGGAGAACCTATGGTTTCTATTATTATTCCAAACAAAGATCATATCAATGACTTGGAATTATGCATTTCCTCTATAGAAGAAAAAACGACCTGGAAAAACTATGAGATCATCATTGTAGAAAATAACAGTGTAGAAAAAGAAACATTTGTATATTATGAAACACTGAAAAATAGATATCCGAATATTAGAATCCTTACATGGAAAAAGGAATTTAACTATTCAGCTATTAATAACTTTGCTGTAAAAGAAGCGCAGGGAGAATTTTTGTTATTTCTTAATAATGATGTTGAGATCATCACAGAGTCTTGGATTGAAGAAATGCTCCAATTTTGTCAGCAAAAAAATGTTGGAATGGTAGGGGCCAAATTATATTACCCAGATGACACCATTCAGCATGCGGGTGTTGTGATTGGACTTGGCGGTGTAGCGGCACATATTTTATGTAAGCTTCCGCGTGACGCAGAAGGATATATGAGACGTCTGTGCTGTGTACAGGAAATGAGTGCAGTTACAGCGGCATGTATGATGGTAAAGACTTCTGTTTTCAAAGCA
The DNA here is from genome assembly GCA_964609645.1 of uncultured Blautia sp. Lineage (GTDB taxonomy): Bacteria > Bacillota > Clostridia > Lachnospirales > Lachnospiraceae > Blautia_A. Next base: position 16,142 of record CAZSTD010000001.1, on the reverse strand, counting down.
GTGGAAGGATTTGATGAGGAACTGAAAGTAGCGTTTAATGATATTGATCTTTGCATGAAAGTAAGAAGTAAGGGACAAAAAATCTTATTTATTCCATATGCGGAGCTGTATCATTATGAATCCAAGTCCAGAGGAATGGAGGATACACCGGAGAAACAGCTACGGTTCGCTAGAGAAGTAAACTGTTTCCGCAGAAAATGGGAAAGGGAACTGTTAAAGGGAGATCCTTATTACAGCCCAAATCTGACATTAAATAACACAGATTGCTCTCTGAGAAAATTAGAGGGAAATGGAGATTAACATGCCTAAGGAAATATTTGAAGTAGTAAGAGAGAGATTTCATTTATTAGATAGAACTCAGTATATTATACAGGGATATTGGCCTAAAAAAGCTTCCATGGAAGTTTTTTTGGATGATAAGAAATTACAGGTGTCTGTAAATGAAGTAGAAAATACAAATGCATTGGAGCGCTTTAATGATCCTGAGAAAATGGAAGGAATACAAGTAACGGCAACGATCAAGATACCTCAGGAACTGAAAGATTTTCATAAATTGGTAATATATGAGAAATTTTCCGATACAAAAAAAGTATGGTTTTCCATTACTGCTCGCAATCTTGAAAAGAAAAGAGATAAGCCTCAGATTTATTTCGAAGAGGAGAAGGCAGAACAGGGAACTGTCCGCATTAGAGGATGGGCAATTGCACAGAAACCTGTAAGTATTCGTATTTTTGATGAAAATAAGAAGCTGATTGAAGCTGAAATCCAGAGGACAAACAGAGTAGATGTAAATCAGTTGTTTGAAGAGGTGAAAAATCCGGAAAAAACGGGATTTTTTACCGAGATTACGAACGTTTCAGGAAAACGACTGTATATGGTTTTCTATGCTGGAGAGGAAAAAGTTGTGCATATCGTTCCACTGAGAAAAGCAGATATTTTGGCAAAAAAAGTAGAAAAATATGCACAAAAAGGCATTCACTACTGGAAGGCACAGGGAAGTACAGCTTTTGTAGAAAAAGTATTTGCAAAGATTAAAAATGTACGTCAAGGTCCACCGGTTTATCAGAAATGGATCCGGTACCATCTGCCGGGAAAAAGTGAACTGGAGAAACAGAGAAAAACGACATTTGCGTATCATCCAAAGATTTCTATTGTAGTGCCTTTATATAAAACTCCAGAAAAATATTTAAGAAGACTGGTGGAGTCGCTTGAGGAACAGACTTATTCAAACTGGGAACTTTGTTTTTCTGATGGAAGTGGTACACATTCACCTTTGACAGCATTGTTAAAGGAACTGTCCGCAAAAGATAAGAGGATTAAATATGTTTCGCATAATGAGGCACTTCAGATATCAGAAAATACTAACAGTGCAATAGAACTTGCGTCTGGTGATTTTATTGCTTTTGCAGATCATGATGATGAATTGGTACAGAACGCTTTGTTTGAATGTGTCAAGGCACTGAACGATAATCCGCAGACCTTATTGATATATAGCGATGAGGATAAGATGTCAATGGATGGACATAAGTTTTTCCAGCCACATTTTAAGCCGGACTATAATCCGGATCTGCTTTGTACGGTGAACTATATTTGTCATTTATTTGTGGTATCACGTAAAGTCCTTGAAAAAACAGGAGGTCTTAGAAGTGAGTTTGACGGTGCGCAGGATTATGATTTTGTTTTTCGCTGCGTAGAGGCAGTAAAACCGGAAGAAATCTATCATATTCCTAAAATTCTGTATCACTGGAGATGCCATGAGGACTCTACAGCAGAAAATCCGGAAAGTAAGCTGTATGCTTTTGAGGCAGGAAAACGTGCGGTTCAAGATCACTACAATAGAATTGGGATCAATGCAGAAGTTTTCAAAGGAGAGTATTTGGGATTATACAGAACGAAATTTATCAGAGACTATGATCCATTGATCTCTATTATTATTCCAAATAAGGACCATATTGACGATTTGAAGCGGTGTATGGATTCTATTGAAAAGAATTCTACTTATAAAAATTATGAGTATATTATTGTGGAAAATAATAGTACAGATCCTGCAACCTTTGAATATTATAAAAAATTAGAGGCAGAGAATCCGAAAGTACACATGGTATACTGGGACGGCGTGTTTAATTATTCTGCGATTAATAATTATGGTGCTTCCTTTGCAAAGGGAGAGTATCTATTACTGTTGAATAATGACACGGAGATCATCAATCCGGACTGCCTGGAAGAATTGCTGGGGTATTGTATGCGCAAAGATGTTGGTGCAGTTGGCGCAAGACTTTACTATGAAGATGATACGATCCAGCATGCGGGTGTTGTGATTGGCTTTGGAGGGATTGCAGGGCATTGCTTTGTCATGCAGAAAAGAGGCAGTACAGGGTATTGCCATAGGATTATTTGTGCGCAGGATTACAGTGCAGTTACAGCGGCTTGTATGATGGTGAAGAGATCTGCTTTTGACGCAGTAAACGGACTTTCAGAGGACCTTGCAGTTGCATTTAATGATATTGATTTTTGTATGAAACTGCGACAGGCTGGCTATCTGATCGTATATAATCCATATGCAGAATTATACCATTATGAATCAAAATCAAGAGGACTTGAAGATACTCCGGAGAAGGTAGCTCGCTTTAATAGAGAAATTGCTACATTTGAAAAGAAATGGCCGGACATATTAAAGAATGGAGATCCATATTATAACCCAAATCTTACGCTGAAAAGTCAGGATTTCTCGTTAAAAAGAATTCAAGATAAAAAAGATAGTTGAATGTGAAGGAAGATATGTTAAAGAAAAAATTAGAAATTAATGAAAAAAGCATGACGATATTATTTGTGATGCTGGCATTTATATTGATGACTGTATGGGCAATGACTCAGCCGTTTGGAGCAGGACCAGATGAGAGAATGAGATATCTTGTTGTGGAGTATATCTGCAAACATCATGGAGCGCTTCCTAAAGGCGATGATCCAGCCGTCAGAAATGAGGTATGGGGAATCTCATATGCGTATTATCCGATCATATCGTATATGATTTCGGCTGCATTTATAAGATTTTTCGGACTTTTTGTGGACTTAGGTTATTCTGCTTTTAAAGTTGCACGTATGGCGGATGTACTCTTTGTTACAGGGGCGGTATATTTCATTGTAAAAGCTTCTGGAAAATTATTTCCGAAGAAAAAATATGCCGAAGAAGTTAGGTGGTTGTTTGTTGTAATGGCGGGATTTATGCCACAGGCAATCTTTATGGGAACTTATGTGAATACAGATTCCTTGGCACTTTTGTCAGCAGCAGTGATCTTATATGCATGGGCTTCTTATCTGAGAGAAGACTGGACGTGGAAAAACTGTATGATCCTTGCAGTAGGAATGGCTGTTTGTGCACTGTCTTATTATAACGCATATGGTTGGATACTCTGCAGCTTTTTCTTCTTTTGCCTTACTATATTGCTGTGCAGAGAAGAAAATTTTGGACAGAGAGTTCGTTTTCTTTTGAGCAGAGGCGTAGTGATCGCAGGCGTAACCATACTGCTTTGTGGATGGTGGTTCATTCGCAATGCAATTTTATACGACGGAGATTTTCTTGGAAGAAAAGCTTGTACAGAATGTGCTGAAAAATATGCGCAGAAAGATTATAGACCATCTCTTTATCCTACTCCACAGAAACTAGGATGGACTTGGAAAGATATTATCTTATATCAGGACCCGGGATGGTATCATAACTGGGCATTAACCGTATGCGTAAGTTTTATCGGTACGTTTGGACTGATGGAAATTTATATGCCATATACGATCAGTAAAATGTATATCGTATTTTTTGCATTTGGAACATTGAGTGTTTTCTTTGTGAGAGGAACATTCAATTTTAAGAAAACCTTTTACACTGTGCATAAAAAGACAGTATCGGGTGATGTCTGGAAAATCAAAACAAATGTGGTTTCAAAACAATGGAATGCTGAAGGGATTTTTCATTTTATGATGCTGTTGCTAGTTATCATTCCAGTGATTTTGCTTATGTATTATGTTTATTATAACGATAATCAGGCACAGGGAAGATA
>CAZSTD010000001.1:0-11990 GCA_964609645.1 uncultured Blautia sp. | reverse complement strand
GTCATAAGATGATTGTTACTAGTCAAAATATGACAAGTAACTACGCATAATATACAAGATGATAAGCATTTATAGGTCATATAAAAAATAAGCAAAAAAACAAACTACAAAAGTTTATCAGATCCTAGAAGATCAAACATAAAGATCAAAACATAAAAATATAAAAAATAAAAACAGCATGAGACGGGAAAATAAATTCCAAATTCTCATGCTGTTTTTGTAAGTTTATAAGCCCCACTTCAGACTGCTAGATCAAGTGGCGGCTGACGTATCATAAAAATTATTTAAGATTTGATCACCTTGATCATCAAGATCGCAAGGAATAGTAAACATGCAGCTCCGATCGCGCCGATAATGTAATAAGGAGTATCAGTGTGGGAAGCAGAGTATTTCTGCGCTGCTTTCATATTTTTCTCCCCGGTGATAGCTGCCTCATCTGTCTGCTGCTGTACGTCTTCGAGGAGTGCAGTTCCGACTGGGGCATCTCCGAAGTAATACTGACGGGTGATCTGGCCGTCTGCGGATGTGTCCTCAGTGGTAAGTCCGTCAGCTGCGGTTCCGACTGGAGCAATGACTGTACCGCCGGAGATGCGATTAAAATCTTCATCCGGGAGTGTAAGTGGCGCAAAATTGTCAAAACTGTAATTTAACAGGGCGATCGCTTCATCGTCCGTCACGCCGGAAGCTCCGTTCAATACGACACAGACAAGGGTCATACCATTTTTGGAAGCTTCGCAGACGAGGGTACTGCCGGATGCCTGAGTGTATCCCTCTTTTCCACCGATGCAGGCATCATAATAACCATCGCTTGCGCTGTTGATCATGGTAAAACTATTCGTCAATACACGGTCACCGCCGGAAACATTGGTCGCCGGGATCGTGTAGGATGCAGTTGCAGCGATCGTGCGGAAAGTATCATTGTTCATAGCCGCTTCCATGATCAGTGCCATATCGTGTGCGGTGATATGCTGATTTTCATCCGGAAGACCGGTTGGATTCGTGAATACGGTGTTTGTGCAGCCAAGCTCCTGCGCACGTGTATTCATGACCTCGACAAAAGCTTCCACAGAACCGCCAATGTGCTCTGCAACCTGCAGGGCGATGTCGTTTGCCGATGCGACCATGATCGCGTAGAGACATTGTTCCATAGTAAACACTTCATCCAACTGTGAAGAAATGCTCACTCCGCCGTCTGTGACACCGGAGACACCAGTCGCAGTCATAGTGACCTGCTCATCAAGACTGCTGTTTTCAAGAGCGATCAGACAGGTCATGATCTTAACTGCACTGGCAGGATAGAGCGGCTGATCTGCATTTTTGGAAAACAGAACGGTGTTGGTAGAGGTTTCCATCACAACGGCTGCTGTGGAAGTGATATCTGCCGCCTGCGGCCATCCTGCGATCTCATTGGTCGCGATGACAGAGGCAGGTACATCTGTAGTTTCAGCAGACTGCGCTGCTTCAGTAGTTTGGGTAGTTTCCTCGGTGGCAGTCACAGGCAGCGGAAAAGGGAGAGTGGTTACACTCAGCCCGAGTGCCAGAAGTGCCGCGGTAAATTTTTTATTTTTCTTCATGTGATTAAATCTCCATTTGTTACTGCCAGAGAGAAGATCATTCTTCTGGCGATGATTTTCGCTGTCAGGCGCAAATGCCTTATCATTCAAAATAGTATAGCACATTTTACGGCTTTCTTGCAAAAAATATCATAGAATGTTAAAATAAGCTGAATTACAGGTTACAGTCCACATACGGTTGTGTTACTAAAAGCAACGCGGACGTAATATTACAGAGGTAGGAAACCTGGATATCAACAATGAGAGTTATGAGGTTATCATATATGAGCAAAGAACAATCGGCAGGGGGAAATATCCAGTGGACAAAAGTTCTAAAGAAATTGTCTCCCTATACGGTCAAGAAAGGAGTCCGTTATCTGAAGCATTACGGGCCAAAGGAATTCTGGATCCGTCTTCATGAACGTTTTGAACCGGAGGAAGTACCTTACGGTCCATGGTATGAGGCGTATGTTCCAGATGAGGAGACTCTGGATAGGCAGAGAAATCATAAATTTACGCAGACACCGCTGATCAGTGTGGCAGTACCTGCATATCAGACACCGGTGGAATTTTTGAAACAGATGATCGATTCCCTTATCGCGCAGACTTATGCAAACTGGGAACTTTGCATTGCGAATGCAAGTCCGGACAATGAGGAAATGCAAAAGGTCCTGGCAGATTATTCTGCAAAGGATGCACGCGTGAGGTTCTGCAACCTGCGGGAAAACCTTGGGATCGCGGAGAATACAAACCGCGCATTTGCCATGGCGAAGGGCGAGTTTTTGGGACTGCTCGATCACGATGATCTTCTTGCACCGAATGCTCTGTATGAGATCGTACAGGCACTGCAGGAGCATCCGCTGGCAGATGCGCTGTACACAGATGAGGATAAGGTGACTACGGAGCTGGATGAGCATTTCCAGCCGCATTTGAAACCGGATTTTAATCTGGATCTTTTGCGCTCGAACAACTATATCTGCCATTTCTTTGTTGTGCGTACAAGTGTGGTGGAACAGGTTGGGGGATTTCGCAAAGAGTTTGACGGAGCACAGGATTATGACTTTATCTTCCGATGCACAGAGAAAGCAAGGGAAGTGATCCATGTGCCAGAGATTTTATACCACTGGAGAACGCATAAAGCCTCCACTGCGGATAATCCAGCAAGCAAGATGTATGCTTTTGAGGCAGGAAAGCGCGCGATCGAGGCACATCTGGAGCGTATGAAGACAGAGGGCACTGCGAGCCACACACCAGATCTGGGATTCTACCGGGTGCAGTATCCGGTCCGCAAGAAGCCCCTGGTCTCTGTGATCATCCCGAATAAGGATGAAAAAGAGACACTAAAGACCTGCCTGGAGTCTTTGAAAAAAAACACAGATTATCGGAATTTTGAGATCATTATTGTAGAAAATAACAGTACCACAGAGGAAATCTTTCAATACTATAAGGAATTGTTGAAAGATTCGCAGATCCATCTGTTGCGCTGGAAAAAGGAATTTAATTACTCTGCCATCAACAACTTTGCGGCAGCCCATGCGAAGGGAGAGTATCTGCTGTTCTTGAATAATGATATCAAAACCATTCATCCGGATTGGATGGAGGAGATGTTGGGAGTATGCCAGAGACCGGAAGTCGGAGGAGTCGGCGCGAAGCTGATCTATCCGGACAATACCATTCAGCATGCAGGGTGCGTGATCGGAATGGGAGGCATCGCAGGACATATGTTTGTGGATATGCCGGCGGAACGGACTGGATATCTGCACAAGGCATCCCTGCTGCAGGACATGAGTGCGGTCACGGCAGCCTGCCTGATGATGAAGCGGAGTGTTTTTGAGAAGGTAGGGGGATTTACTGAGGAATTGGCCGTGGCGTTTAATGATGTAGACCTCTGTTTGAAAGTCAGAAAAGAGGGATATCTGATCGTCTATGATCCATATGCGAGACTTTATCATATGGAATCTAAGACGAGAGGAGCGGAGGACAGCAAGGAGAAGGTGCGTCGTTTCCAGACGGAGATCGAATATATGCGCTGCCATTGGCTGGATATCTTGAAAAAAGGAGATCCATATTATAACAAGAATCTTTCCCTTACCAAGTGGAATTATTCACTAAAACCTCTTCCGGGCATGGAGAGCGCCGATAAAAAAGCGAAAGAAAAAAGCAAGAAAAAAAGTAAAGAAGACAGCAGGAGGAAATCATGCAGGAAGTATCAGTGATCATTCCGAATTTTAATGGCATGGCTTATCTGGACGGTGTGCTTTCGGGATTAGAATGCCAAACAGTCCACAACTTTGAAGTGATCCTTGTGGACAATGGCTCAAGCGATGGAAGCTGTGCCTTCGTCGCTTCCGAATATCCGTGGGTACACATGATCGAACTGCCGGAAAATTTTGGATTCTGCAAGGCTGTCAATGAAGGGATCAGGGCTTCAAAAACACCGTATGTACTTCTTTTGAACAATGACATTGAGGTGACGCCTGATTTCATCGAGGAGATGACAGCCGCGATCAAAAGACATAAGAAAGCATTTTCCTGTGCTGCAAGGATGATCCAGTTTCATGACAGAGATAAACTGGATGATGCGGGGGACTATTACTGTGCTCTTGGCTGGGCGTATGCCAGGGGAAAAGGAAAAGATATCCGTAAGTATGAGACAGAACAAAAGATCTTTGCCTCATGCGCAGGCGCAGCGATCTACAGACGTGAAGTATTCGAGAAGATTGGATATTTTGATGAGGAACACTTCGCATATTTAGAGGATATGGATGTGGGATACCGCGCAAGGATCCATGGATATGAAAACTGGTATATACCGAAAGCAATGGTTTATCATGTGGGAAGCGGAACGAGTGGTTCCAGATACAATCACTTTAAGACTCGTTATTCTTCCAGGAACAATGTGTATCTGATCTATAAAAATATGCCGCTTTTGCAGATCCTGCTCAATCTGCCTTTCCTGGCGGCAGGCTTTGGAACAAAGATCATATTCTTTGTGCTCAAGGGTCTTGGACGGGAATATATCGCCGGCATCAAGAATGGATTTCAGATCAGTAAAAAAGACAGAAAAGTTGCATTTAAGATTCAAAATCTGCCAAATTATGTAGAAATTCAGCTGGAATTGTGGAGAAATATAGCCAGACGATTCCTTGGTTGACAGAATAAGGCGAACGACATTTTATAGAAAATTTATAAAAATTGGAAGAGATATTATTGCTTTTGAAAAGTAACTATTATAAGATGATAAAGATAAAATGCCAAGGTCAAGTTTGAGACCTGCCCAAAGGCAATAAAAACGAGGTGACAAAAAATTGTTAAAGGACAATGAAAAGAATTTCAGTCGTCTTCATATGATCGTGGATGCGATCGTATTAGTGCTGTCGTATTTTCTTGCGTGGCTGATCCGTTTCGTCGGGCCTATGGCTGCTACTGCAGTAAGGACAAGAACTTTTGAGCAGTATATGCTGATGCTGGTGCTGATCGTGCCGGTATATCTGCTTTTATATCAGGCATTTACGCTATATACCCCGATGCGCATGCAGGGGCGCAGGCTGGTCCTAGCTAATATCATAAAGGCTAACTCACTTGGATTGCTCATTGTGATGTTTACATTTTATATGATCGATGAGAGTGATTATTCACGTTATACGTATATTATGTTTTATGTCATCAACATCGCACTTCAATGGTGTGTGCGAATGATGATCTTTACCTTGATGAAGGATATGCGTGAGAAAGGGCTCAACCAGAAACAGATCATCTGTGTGGGATACAGCCGCGCGGCGGAGGAATATATTGACCGTGTGCTGGCCAATCCGCAGTGGGGATATGTGATGCGGGGGATCTTAGATGACAATGTTCCGGCTGGGACAGAATATAAAGGGATCAAAGTTTTAGGAAAGATCGCCAACTTAAATATTATCCTTCCAGCAAACCGTCTGGATGAGATCGCGATCACACTGGGACTGAGTGAATATTACCGTCTGGAGGAGATTGTAGCGCTGTGTGAGAAATCCGGAGTGCATACCAAGTTTATCCCGGACTACAATAAGATCATTCCGACGAAACCTTACACGGAGGATATCCTGGGACTTCCAGTCATCAATATCCGCTATGTACCTTTGAATAATACCTTTAATGCACTGGTAAAACGAGCGATGGACATTGCAGGTTCGATCGTGGGGATCATCGTGACCTCTCCGCTGATGCTGCTGATGTGTGTGCTGATCAAGCTGACCTCTCCGGGGCCGCTGATCTACAAGCAGGAGAGAGTAGGACTTCACAACCGAACCTTCTGGATGTATAAATTCCGCTCTATGGAAGTGCAGCCGGAATCCGAAGAAAAGAAAGCATGGACTGTAAAAAATGACCCGAGGGTGACTGCCGTGGGTAAATTCATGCGTCACACAAGCATTGATGAGCTTCCGCAGCTTTTCAATATATTAAAAGGCAACATGAGCCTTGTAGGACCAAGGCCGGAAAGACCATTCTTCGTGGAGAAATTCAGGGAGGAGATCCCAAGATATATGGTCAAACATCAGGTGCGTCCGGGACTGACCGGATGGGCACAGGTGAATGGCTACCGTGGAGATACGTCGATCAGAAAAAGGATAGAATGTGATCTATATTACATTGAGAACTGGAGCATTGGATTTGACATCAAGATCATCTTTCTGACATTTTTCAAAGGCTTTATCAACAAGAACGCATATTAAGACAAGGGGAAAGAGTATGGCAAGACCAGGAAAAAAGAAAAAAATACTGTTTGTGCTGGAAATCATCGTGCTTCTGCTGTTTATCGGCGGACTGTATGTATACGGACAGATTTCCTCCAGACTAGATAAGATCGAGCAGCCTGTACTGGATGAAGAGAAGATCATCGTAAATCAGGATGCTCCGAAGATGACAGGATATAAGACCTATGCATTATTTGGTGTAGACAGCCGTGGAGAAGGCTCCCAGTATTCTGCTCAGAACAGTGACACGATGATCATTGTAAGTGTAAACAACGATACTAAAGAAGTCAGAATGGTGTCTGTTTATAGAGATACACTTTTAAATGTAGGTGATGATACTTATACGAAGGCCAATGCTGCTTATGCATTTGGCGGACCGGAGCAGGCGATCTCCATGTTAAATACAAACCTGGATCTGGATATCTCTGATTATGCGACCGCAGATTTTTCTGCACTGGTAGAAGTGGTCGATGATCTGGGCGGACTTGATATGCCAATGTCTTATGCCGAGATTGAACACATGAACAACTATTGTGTGGAGACTTCGAAGCTGACAGGTAAGGACTATACACCGATCGAGAAACCAGAACCTGCACCGGAGGATCAGGAAGCGATCATAGGAACTTATCATCTGAACGGTGTACAGGTAACTTCTTACTGCCGTATCCGTTACACAGCAAGTCTGGATATGGGACGTACAGAGCGTCAGAGACGTGTGCTGGGAATGCTGTTTGATAAGGCAAAGACAGCAGGTCTTTCCTCTATCTTTAAGATCATGGATGATGTGTTCCCGATGGTGAGCACTTCCCTTAGCAAACAGGATATCCTGGGTCTGATCCCGACATTGATCGGTTATAAATTTACAGACAGCACGGGATTCCCGTCCAAGTATAAATTCTCGAATGTAAAGGGAAGCATCATTGTGGCTACAGATCTGCAGATGAACGTCGTAGAACTCCATAAATTCCTGTACAATGATCAGGATTATGTACCATCTGAGGAAGTGATCGCTCGCAGCAATAAGATCCTTGAGATCGTAGGCGGTGAAGCAGAATTGGACGATGCGTCCACAGCGACACCGGAAGATGCAGAAGCAGCGGATAACACAAATGATACTTTTGTGTGGTCTGGAGACAGCAGTTCTGATAATACAGATTACAGTGGCGGTGGAAGCGATTATACCGGCGGTGGAAATGATTACAGTGGCGGAAGTGACTACAGCGGTGGAGGAAGTGACTACACCGGAGGCGGAAGCGATTATACCGGAGGTGGAAGCGACTATACCGGCGGTGGAAATGACTATACCGGAGGCGGAGACGATTACACCGGCGGAGATGACTACACTGGAGGCGGAGACGACTACACCGGAGGTGGAGACGATTATACCGGCGGAGACGACTACACTGGAGGCGGAGATGATTACACCGGTGGGGACGACTATACCGGCGGAGATGACTACACTGGAGGCGGAGACGATTACACCGGTGGAGATGACTACAGCGGCGGAGATGAGTTCGGTGACAGTGGCGAGGCTGATTCCGGAATGTCAGAAGAATCCACAGTGCAGGAATAAAAATAAAATTGTAGAGCAACGATATCAATAAAAAATTACAAATAAAAAAGACCATCCATCGGAAAGGATGGTCTTTTCCTGTAAATGAAACAGAAACGGAGAGAACAGGTATGCCGAGTAAGAAGAATATAAAAGTAGATGTGATCATTCCGACGTATCGTCCAGGCAAGGATTTTGGGGAATTACTGCACAGACTGGAAGCACAGGAGTGCCGGCCGGATAAGATCCTGGTCATGAATACTGGAAAACAGTACTGGGATCAGGAGTGGGAAAAGTGCTCCCTGTTGGAAGTACATCACTTGGAGCAAAAAGATTTTGACCATGGTGGAACAAGAAAGCGGGCAGCGAAGATCTCGAATGCAGATATCATGGTGTTTATGACGCAGGATGCACTTCCGGCGGACCGAAAGCTTATCGGCAGTCTGATCAGACCGCTTCTTGAAAATGAAAAGACAGGCGCGGCGTACGCAAGGCAGCTTCCGAAGCCAGACTGCCGTTTTCTGGAAAAGTATACCCGTTCTTTTAATTATCCGCAGGAGTCCTCTCGGAAAACAGAGGCGGATCTTGAAAAATATGGGATCAAGACATATTTTTGCTCAAATGTGTGTGCTGCCTATGACCGAAAAATCTATGAGCAGATGGGCGGATTTGTGGACAGAGCGATCTTTAACGAGGATATGATCTACGCGGGAACGATGGTGAAAGCGGGATATGCGGTGGCCTACGCAGCAGATGCGAAAGTGTACCATTCCCACAACTATTCTGCGAAACAGCAATTTCATCGGAATTTTGATCTGGGTGTATCACAGGCAGAACACCTGGAGATCTTTGAGGGAGTGCCTTCTGAGGGAGAAGGCATCCGCCTTGTAAAAAAGAGCCTGGCGTATCTGATAAAGACAGGGCATATCTGGCTGATCCCTCAGCTCGTGATCCACAGCGGTGCGAAGTACGCAGGATATTTTCTGGGGAAAAGATATGCGAAACTTCCGAAAAAGTTAGTTTTAGCGTGTACGATGAGTCCTTATTATTGGAAATGATAGGTCACGGCTTTTTACGATTCTTGTCACAGATTGAACACAATTAATTGCTATACTGAATGAACAATATAGATTGGATCGAATAAAAAGCATTTGGCTGTGTTCACAAGATCAGCAGCCTGATACAGATAAGATATGGAGAAGGGAGCAGTATACATGAATGATGAGAGAGATTGGGATGAGGTCAGCCATGATATAGGATCAGCGCCTCCCAGATATGAACATTATCAATTTCGTGAAGAACAAAGAGCTGCTTTGCCGGTATCAAACAGAACTTCTTTTGGGAAAAAGGTAGGAACGACCGTGGTGCTGGCAGTTATTTTTGGACTGGTCTCATCTGCGGTATTTCTTGGAGTGAATTTTGCGGCGGGTAAGTTTACAGGAGCAGGGACAGCGCATACACAGATCGCGACAACGGAGAGTGTCGGAAACCTTGTGCAGGAGACCACAGCATCCGATGTGGCAGACAAAGAGTTAGAAGAGATCGCGTCAGAGAATGGAACGGTAGCTGCGGTGGCAGAAGCAACTATGCCATCTGTCGTGGCGATCACCTCTGTGAGTGTACAGGAGATCCCGAGTTTCTTTGGATACGGGACACGCCAGTATAAAAGTGCTGGAAGCGGATCTGGGATCATCGTGGGGGATAATGACGATGAGCTTTTGATCGCAACGAATAACCATGTGGTAGAGGGAGCGACGACTTTGAGCGTCTGCTTTATCGGAAATGATGTGGTAAATGCAGAGGCAGAGACCGCGAGCATAGGAGAAAACGGAGATTTGAATCTGGAAGATGCAGTCAGCGCGAAGATCAAGGGTACAGACGCGGACAATGACCTGGCGGTGGTTGCTGTTCAGAAATCAGAGATCCCGGAGGATACACTTGCACAGATCAAGATCGCACAGATCGGGGGCTCTGATGATCTGGTCGTAGGGCAGCAGGTGGTAGCGATCGGAAATGCGCTTGGCTATGGACAGTCGGTGACTTCGGGATGGGTCAGCGCGTTGAATCGAACGATCACGACGGAGGATGGCACGAGCAGTACCGGTCTGATCCAGACAGACGCAGCGATTAATCCTGGAAACAGTGGCGGAGCACTTTTGAACATGAAAGGGGAGCTGATTGGGATCAACTCTGCGAAATATGCAGATAATTCCGTAGAGGGAATGGGATATGCGATCCCAATCTCTAAGGCAAAACCGATCCTTGAGGATCTGATGAACCGCCAGACCAGAGAAAAGGTGGATGAGAGTGAAAAAGGATATCTGGGGATCGGACTTATGAATCTTACGACAGAGGCGATCCAGATGTACAATATGCCGTCTGGAGCGTTCGTGAGAGGCGTGGAGATGAATTCCCCTGCGCAGCAGGCAGGTCTTTCCAAGGGTGATATCATTGTGAAATTTGATGGACAGAAAGTCAGTGACGGAGATGATCTTCTCAATAAACTGCAATATTATCAGGCGGGTGAGACTGTGGAAGCGGTGGTTGCCAGAGCAAGTAAAGGACAGTATCAGGAAAGTACGATACAGATCACACTTGGCACACGACCGAGAGATTAGTGAAAATGACCAACGGCGAAATAACCGTTGGTCTTTTTTTATAAAAACTTAATTTTGAGATATGCATAGAGTGTGATATAATTCAGATAGCATAAGCAGGCAGTCTGAAGATCTAAGGAGTAAGATATAGCTGTGATAGAAGGAAACTGCCGAAAATAAGTGTGTATTGTATGATAATAGACAGGAAGTATGAATAGAAAGGAGTCATTATGGAAAGATATAATGATGATGAGATCATAGAAACAGATGAGCTGGAGGATGAGGATAAGGCGGAGAAATTCTGTTTCCTCTGCCGCAGACCGGAGAGCAAGGCAGGCCCGATGATCGAGCTGCCAAACAACATACATATCTGTACGGATTGTATGCAGAAGAGCTTCAATTCCATGAATCAGCAGTTTAACGATGGGAAATTTAATTATTCCGATCTGCTGAACATGCCGAATATCAGCATGATCGATCTGAGCAGTTTTCAGAATCCGACACCTCAGCCAAAGAAGGTAAAGAAGAAAAAGAAAGAAGAAAAGCCAGTACTGGATCTGAAAAATATCCCGGCACCGCATAAGATCAAGGAGACCCTGGACCAGTATGTGATCGGTCAGGAGAGAGCAAAGAAGGTCATGTCCGTGGCAGTCTATAACCACTATAAACGTGTGGCGACACATACGATGGATGAGATCGAGATCGAGAAATCCAATATGCTGATGATCGGACCGACTGGATGCGGTAAGACTTATCTGGTCAAGACATTGGCGAAACTTTTGGATGTGCCGCTTGCGATCGCGGATGCGACTTCTCTGACGGAAGCTGGATATATCGGGGACGATATCGAGAGCGTGATCTCGAAATTGCTGGCAGCAGCGGACAATGATGTGGAGCGTGCGGAACACGGGATCATTTTCATTGATGAGATCGATAAGATCGCGAAGAAGAAAAATACCAACCAGCGCGATGTGAGCGGAGAGGCTGTGCAGCAGGGAATGCTCAAGCTTCTCGAAGGCAGTGAAGTGGAAGTTCCAGTGGGTGCGAACAGCAAGAATGCGATGGTACCGCTTGTTACAGTGAACACGAAGAACATCCTGTTCATCTGCGGAGGTGCTTTCCCGGATCTGGAAAATATCATCAAAGAGAGACTTAACAAACAGGCATCCATCGGTTTTTATGCCGATCTGAAGGACAAATATGATAATGATCCTCATCTTTTGGAGAAGGTTGCTGTGGAAGATATCCGCAATTTCGGTATGATCCCGGAATTTATCGGACGTTTACCGATCATCTTTACTCTGGATGGACTGACAGAGGATATGTTGGTGAAAATCTTACAGGAGCCGAAGAATGCGATCTTAAAACAGTACCAGAAGCTGCTTGCGCTGGATGAGGTGAAATTGGAGTTTGAAGAAGGAGCGCTTCATGCGATAGCTGCCAAAGCACTTCAGAAAGATACCGGAGCCAGAGCGCTGCGTGCGATCTTGGAAGAATATATGTTAGATATCATGTATGAGATCCCGAAGGATGACAGCATCGGAGAGGTTATCAT